>JABSQX010000276.1 GCA_013215615.1 Myxococcales bacterium
ATGTTGAGTCCGATGGCGGTGCCCAGGGCCGCCAGCGCGGAACCTTGCAGAAAGCCCCGGCGCGTCACGGGGTCGGAACGTCGGCCCCAGATCTGCTCGTCGGCAGCGAGCGGATCCTCCGCGTAGAGTTCGTGAATTCCACGTTCCCGGTTTCTTCGATTCATCCTTGGCCCGCCTGGTTTTTCCCAGGCCGCGGAGGGGCCTCGGCGTTATTCGGGGGGAGCCACTCCGGAGACAGGGGCAGCCGGCGGTATTCCTCGGCTTCCGCGTTCGGACCGTAGTGAGTGGCAAGGTAGTCGAGCATCTGCTCCTCGTGCTGTGCGTCCAGTTCCCAGAAGCCCTGCGTGCGTTGCATCCATCGGATGATCTCACGCCATCCGTGGCGCGTCGCGCGGTTCTGCTGGACCAGCTTCGCGGAGTGGCAGGCCGTGCAGTGGCCGACGATGAGTTCCAGTCCGGGACCTTCGGGAAAACCCAGAGCAGCCGAGCGCTCCGCATCCGGCGCCGCGGGAGCGAGGGGGGCGCGCGCCGCGCCCGGAGCGACGGGCTGCGGGGGGGCTTCGCCGCAGCCGAGCGCTGCACCAGCGAGAGTCATTGCCATCAGTCTGCGCACACTGAACCGGATCGTGCTCCCCCCCTTCACCGTCTCAATGAGCGACGCACTGCCGTCGGGCCGCTTCGCTGAAGCGATTCGGCGCTCCGGGAGTCCCCCGGCTCCAGCCGCAGCCTAGCACGCGAGCCCACCACCCTTGATTGACGTTCCCTCGTACCTCCTCTCCCAAACATCTTTCACGCGCTCTCATCCGGGAGAAATTAGCGAGATCGTGGGCGGCATCGGCGTGAGCGGCGGCCACTACTCGGAAGACATGCAGGTGGCGGATGAGCAGCCTCGAGAGCTCGCCTCAACCGGCCGTCAAGTACCGTCGGAGCAGATCGCCACCCGGCACGCGGCGCCCCGAACCCGGGTGCACCACGCGAACCTCGAACGCGAATCGGTCCAGGCCGAAGTGACTCTCGATCTGGCGGATCAGGCCGTTCGCTGTGGCGTCATCGCGAATCGGCCGAGCGCGCCGGCGCTGTCCGTGAGCCCGGGTCAGGCCTGCCTCAACGCCGTCCTGATACGCGTCCTTTAGCAGCTTTTCCAACTCGATCCAGTGAGACCGGCGAAGCCGTTTCAGCAACTGGGTCTGGGTCATGCTCGTTCTCCTCCCTCACCTTAGCCGGACGCCACCGCCGCTCCCAGTCGGTGGAAGCCTCCCTAGAGACAATAGCGCCGCGGCTCCAAGGAGTGAGCACTGCGTACAGCAAAGGATCGCTCGAGCCCGGCAAGCTCGCGGATCTGATCGTTCTCTCGGAAGACCCCCTTCGAGGTTCCGGTGGATGCGCTGAAAGACTTGCAGGTGGAGATCACGGTCGTGGGGGGTCGCGTCGTCCACGAGGGAAGAGGCTGAAGTCAGCGTCTCCGCCTACGGCCCCGCTACACTTCGCTTCTCCAAAGCCCACCAGGTACTTCCATAAAGGACCCACCCGTGAACCCGCGCGACCGCGAACTCGGGATGAATCGCCGGATCTCACGGAGAGATCTCCTGCAGGGGATGGGCGCACTGTCGGCGTGCACGCTGGTCCCGGGAAAAGCCCTCGCGGACAAGATGCTCGCGCTGGAACGTGCGGGTGCGGAACCTGCGGGCTACCCGCCGGCGCTCACGGGCATGCGTGGAAACCACGTCGGATCCTATGAGGTCGCCCACCAGCTCGCGCGCCAGAATCGACAGGATTGGGGGGCTGTCCAAGAGCCCGATCCCGACACTTACGATCTTGTCGTCGTAGGGGGAGGCGTCAGCGGTCTTGCGGCAGCGCACTTCTACCGCAAAGAAAATCCCAAGGCGCGCATCTTGATTCTCGAGAACCACGACGACTTTGGAGGCCACGCCAAGCGCAACGAGTTCCAGGCGGGCGGCCGCACGGTGCTCAGTTACGGCGGCAGCCAGACCCTCGAGGAGCCGTCGAGTTTCGGCGATGTCGCAGCGCAGCTGCTGCGCGAGCTCAGCGTCGACATGAAGCGCTTCGAAACCAGCTACGACCAGGAGTTCTTCAAGCGAAACAAGCTTGCGGGCGGCATGTATTTCAACCGCGAATCCTGGGGCGTCGATCGGATGGTTCCCTTCGACATGGAAGTCTTCCAAAGCACCCTCCCCCTCGCACCGTCTACCCTCT
>JABSQX010000277.1 GCA_013215615.1 Myxococcales bacterium
TGCCCCACACCCACGGCCTATGGCACGGGCAAGACCAACTCCAATGGATGGGTCCCCTTCGCCAGTCACTCGGGCACCCCGAGCGTCTCGAGCGCGGACTTCGCCCTGAACGTGGACCTCGCGATGCCGTCCCAGCCGGTGATCCTGATATCGAGCTCGTCGACCTCGTCCAACCCCTTCATGGGCGGGACGCTGTGGATCGCTCCGCCCGTCACGCGCCACGGGGTCCAGATCCTCGACTCCATGGGATCTGTCTCCTACCCGTTCGCCGTGGATGGCTCCATGGTGGGCTCGACCCAGTACTTCCAGTTCTGGTTCAGGGATCCCCCGGACGCCCACGGAGTCGGTCTCTCGGACGGCCTCGAGGTCACCTACTGCGACTGAGCAGGCCGAGGCACGCCCTGCTTTGGCGATTCGGTCAGCGCCCGGACCTTCTCCGGTTCTGGCCGCCCGCGCTCTGACGACGACCTCTTGAGCTGGGCCCGCTGCCTTTGCTGCCCTTGGAGGCGCCTTGCCGGCGCGGGACCTTGCCCTTGAGGCCTGCGCCGAAGCCCGGTCCGGCGGGCGCGGGGCGCGAGCTTTGGCTGCGCTCTCGCGTCGGCTTGCTTTGGCTAGACGACTCGGGGCGAGGGCTGTAGCCGCCGCTGCGGCTCCGCCGCTTGCCCGCGCCAGGCTTCTTGAAGAACTTCTTCTGCGGTCGCCCTTGGCGCTTGAACGTGTCACCGCCGGAGTCCGGGTCTCTCTTGAAGTCCCGGATCTTGATGCGCGGGATCTCCATCTTCAGCTTGCGCTCGATGTCCTTGATGGCGGGGAAGTCCTCATGAGTGACGAAGGTGCAGGCCTTCCCGCTCTCCTCCGCGCGCCCTGTGCGACCGATGCGGTGGGTGTAGGCGTCCGGTGTGTTGGGGAGGTCGAAGTTGATGACGTGGCTGACCTTCGGGACGTCGATGCCGCGAGCGGCGATGTCCGTCGCGACGAGGACGTCATAGCGCCCGTCGCGGAAGCCCTGCATCGCCCGCTGCCGCTGGGGCTGGCTCATGTTGCCCTGCAGGGCGATCGCGCTGTGGCCGGCGCGGTCGAGGTCTCTCGCGAGCTTTCGCGCGCGGTGCTTGGTGCGCAGGAAGACGATGGCGGAGGTGAAGCCCTCCTCGCGCATCAGGTGGCGCAAGAGCGCTGCCTTCTGCTTCTGCTCTACTGGGTAGAGGGCGTGCTCGATCGTCTCCAAGGGCATGGAGTGTGCCAGCTCGACCACGTGCGGCTTGTGCAGCATGCGGTCGGTGAGGCTGCGGATCTCACGCGGCATGGTGGCGGAGAAGAGCAGGTTCTGACGCGTCTCCGGGAGGAGGGCGATGATGCGCTTGATGTCTGGCAAGAAGCCCATGTCGAGCATGTGATCGGCCTCGTCCAGCACCAAGACCTCCACCCCGTCGAGGTGGACGTGGCCGCTCCCCGCGAGGTCGAGCAGCCTGCCTGGACAGGCGACGACGATGTCCGGTCTCGCGCTCAGTGCGCGCATCTGGGCTGAGGCGCTGACGCCGCCGAATACCGTCGTCGAGCGGATGTTGGTGTACTTCGCGAGCGCCTCGATCTCGGCGTGGGTCTGCATCGCGAGCTCGCGCGTCGGAGCGAGGATCAAGGCCCGAGGGTTCTGGCCCTTGCTCTCGATGAAGTACTCGATGATCGGCAGGGCGAAGGCCGCCGTCTTGCCAGTCCCCGTCTGCGCCAGGCCCAGGATGTCCCGCCCCTTCAGGGCCTGTGGGATGGCCTTGGCTTGGATGGGGCGCGGCTCCTTGAAGCCGGCCTCAGAGATGGCGCGCAGGAGGTTCTTGTGGAGGCCGAAGGTGCTGAACGCACTCTTCGACCCATTGGGTCGTCTCGATGACATTCTGACTGTTTCCTTTTGACTGCTGTGCTCCTTCGCGTCTCGCGAAGAAGCTCCCAACCCATCCAGCAGCAACAAGTCAGAGAAGTGAGTGGCGCGTTTCCTTTGGAGCCCCGGGGGCACACGGTGGAAGTCTGCTGTGCGCACGGCCGTTTGAGGGCGACCGAGGCAGGGAGGGTAGAAACTCTGGAGAGGAGCGGGGGTATTTTCTGGAAGATCCGTGGCCGAGAGTTCCTGCGACATCGCCAAGCCGGTTCTCAGCGCCTTCGGCGTCCGCCTCTCGGGCGGACTCGAGGTCACCTACTGCGGCTGAGCCGGGCCGCCTCCAGCCC
>JABSQX010000278.1 GCA_013215615.1 Myxococcales bacterium
GCCAGAGAAGACCGCCCGTGCCATCGCGGGTGATCAGGCCATCCCCTGGGGAGAGCAGGTCCTCTTCAAAGAGGGTCGCACCAGCCACGCCGGGCGCGATCAGCAAGGTCGCGGCTACAAGCAGCAGGCGGCGGAGTGCACTACGCAGCATCCGGATCCTCTTCCCAGGAGCAGATCAGCCTGAAAAGTATCTCATGAATGCAGCGACTTGTGGGAACTAAGGAGCGTAGGAAGTTCAAGCTGCGTTTTCGCAGCGTCCGATAAGTAGACATTCTGTCAAATAGAGGCGCGGAAGGGGCTCAGGCGGGCGGCCGCGCTTCGCCGCTAGACTGGGGCCCCATGGAGCCGTCGAACGCCGCCGCCCCGGACCTCCGAAGTTCCGCCCACGCCCGCAACGTGGCCGGTGGGATCGTGGGCAACGTGATCGAGTGGTACGACTTCGCGCTCTTTGGCTTCCTGGCGCCGGTGCTGAGCGAACTCTTCTTTCCCGCCGACGACCTGCTGGCGGGTCTCATCAAGACCTACGGCATCTTTGCGGCCGGCTACGTGATGCGTCCTCTGGGCGGTGTGCTCTTTGGGCACATCGGCGACCGGATCGGTCGCAAGCGCGCCCTCGAACTCTCGGTGGTGATGATGACGATTCCCACCGTGGCGCTGGGCTTCATGCCCGTCCAGGAGAGCATTGGCCTGTGGGCGCCGGTGGGCCTGGTGGCGCTGCGTCTCATCCAGGGGCTCTCCGTCGGCGGTGAAATGGTCGGCTCGATGATCTTCCTGGGCGAGATCGCGCCACCCGGTCGCCGCGGCCTCTATTGCAGCGGCGGCGGAACCGGCGTCGTCCTGGGCATGTTGCTGGGTTCCGCGGCGGCCGCGGGGCTGGAAGAGTTTCTCGATCCGGAAACGGTGCGTTCCTACGGCTGGCGGATTCCCTTCCTCATGGGGATTGCGCTCGGCGGACTCGGTCTCTGGATCCGGGCGGGGATGACCGAGACCGAGGTCTTCGAGATGGGCCGGGAAGCGCATGTGGACGATCACGCCCCCATCGTCGAGGTCTTCCGCCATCACGCGCTCCGGGTCTTGCAGCTCTTCACCGCCATGGCGCTCTTCGCCGGGGCCTTCTACGTCATTTTCATCTGGCTTCCCACCTATCTCAGCCAGATCATGCAGCCGCCGGAAACGCAGGCCC
The DNA here is from genome assembly GCA_013215615.1 of Myxococcales bacterium. GTDB lineage: Bacteria > Myxococcota_A > UBA9160 > UBA9160 > SMWR01 > JABSQX01. Next base: position 1,184 of record JABSQX010000278.1, read on the forward strand.
TTGTCTTCAACACGATCGCGATGCTGCTGCTGATGGGCTTCTTGCCGATGTCCGGCGCACTCTCGGATCGCTTCGGTCGGCGCCCGATCCTGCTTGTCGGGACGTTGGGCTTCGTGGTCTTGAGCGTTCCGTTCTTCGTTGGCGTGCACGGCGGAGCCTGGTGGATCGTGTTGGGTATCCAGGTGGGCTTGGCGTTCCTGATGTCGTTGATCCAGGGAACCATCCCCGCAACGTTGGTGGAGATGTTCGAGACGCGCGTGCGTTACACCGGCGTCGCCCTGGCGTACAACCTCGTGTTTGCGGTCCTGGGTGGCACGGCTCCGTTGGTTTGCACCTGGCTCATCCAGCAGACGGGCCACGACCTGGCTCCGGCCTACTACATCATCGCCCTGGGCGTCGTCAGTTTCGCCGCCACGCTCTCGCTGCGCCTCCCGGTGTCGCCTCACTCGGATCTGCGGGCTTGAGGCGGCGTAGAGCCCGCGGCTCTTTCGGGCGCGGCCGGCGACGCAGGGCGGCGACGAGCCCCAGCGCGGTAGCGCCAAGCAGCGCCGCAGAGGGTTCCGGGACGGCAACGGGGCCGCGGACGCAACGGACATTGCCCGAGTCGCTCGTCTGTGCGGTTGTGAGGCGGGCGACTCTCTCGCGGTAGGATGAAACGTTCTGGAAGAGTCCGCTCTGATTCTCCTCGTTCCGGCCTGGCGTCGATATCAGGAACACGACGGTCCACTCATCCGCCTCTTCGAAACCGGACGGGGTGAAGCTGGGAGCATAGGAAGTTCAAGCTGCGTTTTCGCAGCGTCCGATAAGTAGAGATTCTGTCAAATAGAGGCGGGGAAGGGGCTCAGGCCCCAAGACGGGACCCTTCCGGCCCCCATCTCTATCAGTCCGAAGACGCGGATTGTCTCGGCATGAGTTTCCGGAAATACGTCACCCAGATCGACGAATTCCCGGACTCTGCGTTCGATCTCGTGCTGGCGGACGGACGCGCTCGTCCGTCGTGTCTCAAGCATGCGGTGAGCAAAGTAAAACCC
>JABSQX010000028.1 GCA_013215615.1 Myxococcales bacterium
CCGCGATCGAGCCTTCGATTGCGCTCAGCAGTCCGTTTTGCTCGGATTTCCCCCCCACGTGTTCCCAGGTGCCCGCGAATCGGTTGGGGTCCCCCTCGCGCGCATAGGCAGCGGAGGCGAGCAGGCCGACGCTGACGAGAACGAGCAGGCCCCGGCTTCGACCCCGGAGGCCGAGATGGCGCTGCCCCGCGGTCATCAGTGCAACTCCGCGGGGCGCTGGTAGGCGTTGACGATGGCGCCCACTGCGCGCGTGAGATGGGAGACGGCTTCCGCCCTCGTCAGGGAGCCCGCGTGCCAGAGCGTGATGAGGGGCGGCACGACCGCGTGGATGATGCTGGTCACCGCCACGGCCTCCTCGCCGGAGGTTCGGGTCACCGCCGCCACCCGGGCATACCAGGGCGCCGCCAGTCGTTCGCGCACCCGCTGGGCGACGGCTTCGACCTCCGGGTCGGGGCCCGCGGAGTTGAGGAGTTTCCAGACCCCGGCGCCCCGGGCCTCGATCTCGTCGCAGAGCCCCTCGAAGAGGTCGGGCATGACCTTTTCGAGATCCCCGAGCCCGCTTGCGGCGTGTCCCTCCAGCCGCTCTGCGAGCGCGTTTCCCATCTCTTCGAGCAGGTCCATCAGGATGGCCTGCCGGTTGGGGAAGTGGCGATAGATCACGGGGCGGGTCACGCCCGCCGCCTCGGCGACGTCCGGAATCCGCAGGCCGTCGACCCCGCGCTCGTCGAGCAGCCGCGCAGCCACAGCCAGGATCTGCTTGCGACGGTCGTCCGCCCAGAGGCGGCCATGGGTGCTGGAGGGGGTCTGCTTCGGCAAGGGGAGGGCTCTCGACCGTGTTTACATAATGTAAATATTCCTAGCCACTGTGTAAAGGCCTGTTTTCCAAGAATCAGGAAGCGAGGACCTCTTATCCTATTATGCCCCGCGACCGGAGATCGGCGAGGCGATTTTCATCGTGGCCCAGGTCCCGCAGGATCTCGGCACCGTGCTGGCCGTGTTCCGGGGCCATCCAACGCTGCACGCTCGGGGTGCCCGCGAAGTCCACGGGACTGGCGGGCAGGCGCGTGGTGGTGGGACCGTCGGGCACCTCCACGATGCCCCCCGCCGCTTCCACCTGGGGGTCCGCGAGTGCCTCCTGGGCGCTCTGGACGGGGGCCCACCACAGGTCCTCCTCGGCGTCGAAACGCTCCCCCCACTCCTTCCGGCTGCGGGTTGCGAAGATCTCGTCGAGCTGGCCGATCAACTCGCCGGCGTTGAGCGTGCGCTCGCGCTTACCGACGAAGCGGGGATCGTCGATCCATTCCGGGTGGCCCACGGCCCGGCACAGCGGGGGCCAGTGGCGCTCCGCCTCGAGACCCACGATCCAGAACCAGCGCTCCTCCGAATCGCGATAGCAGTTGACGGTCGGGTTGCCCATGGTGCTGCGCTCCGCGGAGGCGATCTCCACCCCGAGGCGCAGCGCCACGGAGAGGTCGAAGCTCAGCGTGTAGAGGCCTTGTCGCAGCAGCGACGTGGTCACGAGTTGGCCGCGACCGCTGCGCTCGCGGGAAAAGAGCGCAGCGGCGATGCCGCCCGCCAGCGATTGCCCGGCGGTGTGGTCTCCCATACCCCCACGCTGGAAGGGCGGGTGCGGGGCGCTGGGCGCTTGCAGGGCATCCGCGATCCCCGAGCGTGCCCAGAAGCCCGCGATGTCGTAGGCGGCCTTGTCGGCGTCCGGACCCGCGAAGCCGAAGCCGCTGATGGCGCCGTAGACCAGGCGTGGATTGCGCGAGAGAAGCGCCGGGGCATCGAGGCCCAGTCTCGCCAACCCCGACTGGCGCACGTTGGTGACGAGCACGTCGGCGCCGTCGATGAGCTCCAGTGCCAGCTCGAGGCCTTCCTCCTGGGCGAGGTCGATGGCGATACTCCGCTTGTTGCGGTTGTCGTTTTCGAAGATCGGGTTGACGGGCAGTTCCGCGCCCAGCATGGACTGGAAGAGCCGGGCTGGATCGCCCACGCGGATGGGCTCGATCTTGACGACGTCGGCCCCCCAGTCGGCGAGCACGCCGCCCGCGGCGGGCCCCGCCACCCAGACCCCGATCTCCACCACCTTGACGCCTTCCATGGGTCCCGGCATCGCGCACTCCTCCTGGCCGCCGCGCTCGACCCCCCGGCAAGCCTCGACCCCTCGTCTCGAGGGCGAGCGGGTCGTGGGAGGGGCGCCGACGCGGTCGCGAAGCCCGAGATTAGGGGCTTTCTTCGCTCCCGGGCAGTGGAGACGAGTTGGGGGAGGGCAGGGGTGCGAGGGCTGCGGGGGGTTGCATGCCGCCCGCGTAGTTGTAGCCGCGGCCGTTCAGGACCACGATGCCGCGTCCGCGTTCCAGGCGTTCCTCGTCGAGGGGCGGAACCGCGAGTTCGATTCGCGGCAGGTACTCGGCGTTCGTACTGCGGCACACCGGGGCGGGCGGAAGTTCGATGCTCTGACCCGTTTGTGCGGCGGCCGGCGGCGCTGCCAACACGAGCAGGCAGCCGAGCCGGCTGGCAATCTGCCGGATCGGGTGGCTTTGCGGCATGGGGGTCCCTCCTGCGCTCGGCGGCCTCCACTCCTCTTCATCGGAAGACGAGTCCACGACGTGGAGGTTTTTCCAAGGAGTTGCGTTCGGCCTGCGTCCCGCCGAGCCGCGCTGGCGCCGACAGGCTGCGGATCGGCGAGGCATCTCGTAGACTCGGGGATGGCGCCCGTGCAGCGGCGCGCGCCGCGGGGGGAGTGTCCGTCGCGGTGTACGAGCGAGGACGGGGGTGTCCGTCCCGCGAGGGGAAGTGGTCATGACGACGGTGCGACTCCCGGACGGGAGCTCTCGCGAACTCGAGGCCCATGCCACGGCGGCGGATCTCGCTGCGGCGATCGGCCCGGGCCTGGCCCGGGCGTCGGTGGCGGCGCGTGTCGACGGAGCCGTGGTGGATCTCGCCACGGAACTTCCGGAGGCCGCCGAGGTCGCGCTCCTCACCAAGAAGGATCCCGAGGCCCTGGAGGTGTTGCGCCATTCCGCCGCGCACCTGATGGCCGACGCCATTCTGCGCCTCTTCCCCGCTGCGGAACTCACCATCGGGCCGGTGGTAGCCGACGGCTTCTACTACGACATCCACCTGCCCGAGGGCAAGCTGACCCCCGACGACTTTCCCGCCCTCGAGCAGGAGATGGGGCGGATCGCCAAGGAGGCGGCGCCCTTCCAGCGCTGCGAGGTGGAGGATCCGGAACGCGACGAGGTCTTTGCCCGCTATCGCGCCATCGACGGGGGCCAGAACAAGTTCAAGGCCGAGTTGGTGGAGGAGATCAGCGGGCGGGGGGAGGGGCTCTCCTTCTACCGCCACGGGGACTTCGTGGATCTCTGCCGCGGGCCGCACGTTCCCGACACGGGCTGGCTCAAGTTCGTGAAGCTCACCTCGGTCTCCGGCGCCTACTGGCGGGCCGACTCCGAGCGAGAGCAGTTGGTGCGTGTCTACGGCACCGCCTTCTTCTCCAAGGCGGATCTCAAGGAGCACCTGGAACTCCTGGAAGAGGCGAAGAAACGCGATCACCGGGTGCTCTGCGAGCAGCTCGACCTGGTCAGCTTCCACGAGGACGCGCCCGGCTTCCCCTTCTTCCATCCCCAGGGCACCACGCTCTTCAACACCCTCACGGGTTACATGCGCGGGCTGCTGGCCCGGCGGGGCTACCAGGAGGTGAAGGCGCCGCTGATCCTCTCCGAGAAGCTCTGGCATACCTCCGGGCACTACGAGAACTACCTGGAGAACATGTTCTTCACGCGCCTCAAGCTGCGGGACGAGAGGGATGCTGAGATCGTGCACGATGACGTGGTGGAGGAGCGGCCCACAGCGGTGAAGCCCATGAACTGTCCGGGCCACGTGCTCATCTACGCCACCCGCCAACACAGCCACAACGAGTTCCCGCTGCGTTACTCGGAAATGGGGCTCGTGCATCGCCGCGAGCTTTCGGGGGTGCGTCACGGCCTGTTTCGCGTGCAGGCCTTCACGCAGGACGATGCGCACCACTTCTGCACCCCGGAGCAGATCGAGGGCGAGATCGTCCTGCTGATCGACTTCTTCCGGGAGGTGTATGCGGCCTTCGACCTGGGCGACGTGCGCATCGAACTCTCGACGCGCCCCGAGAAGAGCATCGGAAGCGAGGCGGTCTGGGAGAGCGCCGAGGCGGCGTTGCTGGCGGCGCTGAAATCCAAGGGCATCGACTACGAGCTCAACGAGGGGGATGGTGCCTTCTACGGGCCCAAGATCGACTTCCACATCCGCGACGTGCTGAAGCGCTCCTGGCAGTGCGGGACTATCCAACTCGACTTCTCGATGCCGGAGCGCTTTCGTCTCACCTACGTGGGCGCGGACGGCAAGCGGCACACGCCGGTGATGATCCACCGGGCTTGCTTCGGCAGTGTGGAGCGCTTCATGGGCATCGTGATCGAGAACTACGCGGGGCGTTTCCCGCTCTGGCTGGCGCCCAGCCAGGCGCTGGTGATCCCGGTGAGCGACAAGTTCACCGACTACGCGTCCCAGGTCCACGAGGAGTTGCTGGACGCGGGACTGCGCGCCGAGGTGAACCTGCGGGACGACCGGGTGGGCTACAAGATCCGCGAGGCCAGCCTGCGTAAACTCCCCTACGCGCTAGTGGTGGGCGAGCGCGAGCGCGACGCCGGCACCGTCAACGTTCGTTCGCGCGACCAGGGCGAACTGGGCGAGATGCCCATCGCGGATTTCCTGGGAAGCATCGAGGCCGAGCGGCGGCCCGCAACCGGGGTTGCGCGTTAGTCGAGCGGCCGCGGCAACCTCCGCTCAGTCATGCGCTGCGGGTTGCCGGGACTCGAGGAGTTCCAGGCCGCCGATCAGGGCGTCGCGCAGGTCGCGGGGGTCGATGGCGTCGTCGTAGGTGAAGCCCTCGGCCATGTGCCAGCCGCCGGAAACCTGGCGCTTCTCGACCTTTGCCTGAGTGTCTGCATCCAGTCGCGCGGAGCGGCCGCCGCTGCCCGCCGGCATGGCGTCCATGGTGACCCCGGGGAAGACGAAGGAGAGCGTCTGATTGTCGAAGGGGTTCTGGGCCATGCTGGAGGCCCCGAAGCCGAAGGCCTTGCGGAAGGTCACGTGCAGCTTGGGGGTGCGCAGGCGGCGTTGGGCCTTGAACATCTTGCCCGCCCACTTCAGGATGCCGTCGCGCTCCGATTTCGTGCCCGCCATCACGCCGGGGTTGTCGGCCAGGAAGATCACGGGCAACTGGAAGTTTCCCGCGGTCTCGATGAAGTCCATGGCCTTGATGGCGGCGGGGCTGTCGACGGCGCCCGCGCGCACGGCCGGGTTGTTGGCGACCACGGCCACCGAGTGGCCGCCGAGGAAGGCGAGGGCGGTGATGAGGCTGCGCCCGTAGCCCGGCTGGATTTCGAAGAGGGTGTCGCGATCGACCATCCGCTCGAGCACCGCGTGCATGTCGTAGGGGCGGCGATCGTTGCAGGGGATCATTTCGAGGATATCGTCGAGGCGCCGGCGTGCCCCGTCCGGGCCGTCCCGCCGCGGTGCCCGGCTGTTTTGGTTGGAGGGCATGTGGCCGAGGTAGCGCCGCGCCATCTGGATGGCTGCGGCGTCGTCGGGGGCGACGTTGTGGGCCGTGCCCGCGACCTCGCTGCAGAGGCGGGCGCCGCCCAGTTCCTCCTTGCTGACCTCTTCGCCGGTGGCGGCCTGCACCAGCGGCGGGCCGCCGGTGAACATGGCGGCGTGCTCGCTCATGATCGTCACGTCCGAGAGGGGGGCGGTCAGTGCGCCGTGGCCAGCCGACGCGCCCAACACCAGGCACACCATGGGGACCTGTCCCGACAGGTCGGCGAGGGCCAGCAGGTCGTTGGGCATGCGGCCGCCACCGCCTTCGAGGTTGCTGGTGAGCCGATGCCCAGCGCCGTCGAGCATCATCACCAGCGGGATCTGCTCCTGCCGGGCGAGTTCGCAGATGCGATAGCGCTTGGCCATGGCGCCGCGACCGATCGAGCCACCCAGCACGCTGAAATCCTCTGCCCCCGCCAGCGCCATGCGCCCGTCGATGCGGCCGCTGCCCGTCACCAGCGCGTCCGCGGGGATCTTGGGGCCGCCCACCAGGGCTCCGATCTCGTTGAAGCTGTCGGGGTCGAAGAGATGCTCGAGGCGCTGCCGGGCGTCGAGCTTGCCCCGTGCGTAGATGAGTCGCTCCAGGCGATCGGGGCCCCCCATGCTGCGTGCCTGCTGCTTGCGCTCCTCGAGCTCGGTGAGCAGGAGCTTCCAGCCGTTCCAGTCGTCGCTCTTGCCGCTCACGATTCCTCCGGGCGCGATGGTATCCCAGCGGTCCCCGGCGTCCCCACGCCCGGCGAGTGGGTTCCCGGGTCAGCGCTCGCGGAGTGCATCGAACTTCTCGGCGAGGCTCGCGCCGCGAATCGCATCCCGCGGTACGATTTCGTCGATCCGCGCCAGATCCTGCTCGTCGAGCGACACTCCCAGGCAGCGCAGGTTCTCTTCCACGCGTTGGGCGCGCCGGGTTCCGAAGAGCGGAACGGCACCACGGGCCAGCAGCCAGGCCAGCGCCAACTCGCCCGGCGCAATCTCCTTCTCGCGCGCGAAGGCGGCCAGGGCGTCTACGTAATGCAGGTTGTGCTCTAGGTTTTCGCCTTGGAGACGCGGAGAGCCCTTCCGGAAGTCCTTCTCCGAGAAGTGCTCGTCGTCCCGGATGGTCCCGGTGAGCAACCCGCGCCCCAGCGGGCTGTAGGCGACGAAGGTGACACCCAGCTGCTCGCAGCATTCGAGCACCGATTCTTCGGGGTCCCGGTGGAAGATCGAGTACTCGGACTGCAGGGCGCTGATGGGGTGCTCGTGGCAGGCGCGCTCGAGGGTCTCGGCGCGCACCGAAGAGAGGCCCAGGTGCAGGACCTTCCCCTCCTCGACCAGGCGCGCCATGCCGCCCACCGACTCCTCGATGGGGACGTTGGGGTCGCAGCGGTGCAGGGTGTAGAGATCCACGTGATCGACGCCCAGGCGGCGCAGGCTCCCGTCGATGGCCCGGCGGGCGTTCTCCGGCCGACCGTTGGCGACCATGCGGCCGGCATCGAATCCCAGGCCGAACTTGGTGGCCATCACCACCTCCTGGCGGCGGCTGGCGAGCACCTGGGCGGCGAGGCGTTCGTTGTTCCCATTCCCGTAGGCCTCGGCGGTGTCGAGGAAGTTGATGCCCAGGTCGAGCGCACGGTGGATGGCGCGGAGGGATTCCTCCTCCTCGCTGGGGCCGTAGGTACCCGAGAGGCTCATGAGCCCGTAGCCGAGTACCGAGATGGCGGGGCCGCCCGCTCCGAGTGTGCGTTCTTCCATGCTCTCCCCGAGGCCGCGCATGCTATCACGGCCGACGTCCCCGGAGCCGCCCGGGCCTTGCGCGGGGGTTCGTTCCTGTGGCTGAATGCCGTGGTGCGGGGCGGCTTTGGCCGCTCGCTGTGCAGGGAGGCGATCATGAAGGTACTCGTGATGGGAGGCACCCAGTTCAACGGCCTGGCGCTGGTGCGCGAACTGGTGCGGACGGGGCACGACGTTTCCGTGCTCAACCGCGGCAAGACCGAGGCGCCCCTGCCGCGCCCGGTGCGTCGCCTCTATGCGGACCGCACCGACCCCGAGGCCCTGCAGGCCGCCTTGGCGGGAGAGGAATTCGACTGCGTGCAGGACATCTCCGCCTACCGCCCGGATGACGTGAAGCAGATGCTGGAGATCTTCCGGGGCCGTGTTGGGCACTACATCTTCGCGAGCTCCACGGTCATCTACCAGCCCTCGAACCGCCTGCCCATCACCGAGGATCATCCACTTGATCGCAGTGAACTGCAAAACGGCTACGGGATGAACAAGATCCTGTGTGAGGACCTGCTGGTCGCCGAGCACCGGAAGACGGGATTTCCGGCCACCATCGCGGCCTTCTCCATGGTCTTCGGCCCGCGCAACATCCTGCCCGACCGCGAACAACGCATGTTCATGCGCATCCTGAAGGGTCGCCCGGTAATGATCCCCGGTGACGGCACCACGCTGGGACAGGTCTGCCACGTGGATGACGAGGCGCGGGCGCTGCGCATGATGATGGGCCAGCCCATCACTTTTGGAAAACGCTACAACCTCACCGGGAACGATCTCTTCAGCGATGAGGGTTACGCGGACACCTTCGCGGCGGTGCTAGAGCGCGAGATCGAGAAGGTCTTCATTCCCGCCGCGATCATGGACGAACTGTATTCGGGGAAGATGGTGCTCGGCGGCGACTCGATGAAGGTGGAGACCCAGATCCGCAGCGATTTCGACGCACGCACCACCGCGCTCTTCCAGGTGAGTCGCATCATCCAGCGCCTGGCCCCCAACCTCCACGATTGGAACCGGAGCGTGATCTTCGGCATCGATCGCCTCGTGCAGGACGTGGGTTGGCGACCGGAGTACACCTTCCGCGCTGCCGTGGAGCAGACCTGGCAGTGGATGCAGTCCGAGGGGCTGACGGATACGCTGGACTTCGACTTCTCCTTCGAGGACGACCTCTTGGAGGAAATCCGGAAGCGCGGCCAGGCCTGACGATCCGCCGGGGCGGGGGGGGGGGCCAGCGGCGTCGTTGTCTGCGACCGTGGCCTGTGGTACCACGCCGGCTCGAACTGCGGGAGGGAGTCGACGTGGCCAAGCGCCGGACACAGATCCAGATGAGCGATGAGGAGGTCTGGGCCTTCGTCGAGGAGCGGAAGAGCCTCCAGGTGGCCACCATCGGCCGGGACGGTACGCCCCACCTCACCACGCTGTGGTTCGCGTTGGTGGAGGGGCGCATCGCTTTCGAAACCTTCAGCAAGTCCCAGAAGATCGTGAACCTGAAACGCGACCCGCGCATCTCGGTGCTGCTGGAGGACGGGGACCAGTACGCGGAGTTGCGCGGGGTCTCCATCTCGGGACGCGCCGATCTCTACGACGATCCCGACGAGGTCCACCCCTACGCGATGGCGGTGATGCGTCGCAACCAGCCGGAGATTCCGGCCGACAAGGTCGACGAGGCGGCGCGCGTACTGGCCTCCAAGCGCACCGCGGTGGTGGTGGTTCCCGAGCGCATCGTCTCCTGGGACCACCGCAAGCTCGGCGGCAGTTACTGAAGCGCCCCGCCTGTCGCATCGGCGGAATTTCCCGTGGAAGGACGGTCATCTAGGAGCCGCCCGCGTCGTCGTCGATAGCTTCGACCCGGGGCGGGGGTATCCTCCGTGACTGGAGGATCCCATGGGTCGCTCGATCCTGGTGGTGGAAGACGAGGCCGAGCAAGGCCAGCTGATCGACTCCATGTTGCGCGGTGCCGCGCTGGAGCCGGACCTCGTCGAAGATACGGAGGCGGCGCTCGGTGCACTGGCGCGTCGGCATTATGGCGCCGTGCTGAGCGACATCCGGCTGCCGGGGCGCTCGGGGATCGAACTCGTCCGGGAGGCGCGCCGTCTGTCCCCGGACATCCCGGTGGTGGTGATGACGGGGTTTCCGACCCTGGAGTCCGCGGTGGAGTCGATTCGCGCGGGAGCCTTCGACTACATCCAGAAGCCCTTCCAGCGTGAAGAACTCCTGCGGGTCCTGCGGCGCGCGCTCGCGCGCACTCCGAGGGACCGACGCGGCCGGGGCGCGACGACCGACGGGCGTGCGCTGGGTGGCGCGAGCCGGCTCATGCGCGACCTCGACGACGTCATCGCGCGCATCGCGAGCCACGACGCCAACGTATTGCTCACGGGCGAGAGCGGGACCGGCAAGGAGCGCGTCGCTCGCCGCATCCACGCCCTCGGTCCCCGGCAGGGGGCGCCCTTCGTGGCCATCAACTGTGCGGCGATTCCCGAGGGTCTGTTGGAGAGCGAACTCTTCGGACACGTCCGCGGCGCTTTCACGGGAGCTTCCGAGGACAAGCGCGGTCTCTTCGATTACGCGAGTGGCGGCAGCGTGCTGCTCGACGAGATCGGCGACATGAGCCTCGCACTGCAGGTCAAATTGCTGCGCGTGCTCGAGGAGCGAGAAGTTCGGCCCGTGGGCGGTGCGACCCCGCAGCCCATCGACGTGCGGATCATCGCTGCCACCCACCAGAACCTCGAGGACGAGGTCGCCGAAGGCCGTTTTCGCAGGGACCTCTTCTATCGCCTCAACGTGATTCCCCTGCGCCTGCCCGCGCTCCGCGAGCACCCCGAGGACATCGAGGAGATCGCCCGCGGCTTCGTGGCGCGAAGCGCGGAGGGCGATGCGCCATCGCTCTCCGACGACGCCCTGGCGATGTTGCGGACCCGCCCGTGGAAGGGCAACGTGCGGGAGCTCGAGAACGTGCTGGAGCGTGCCATGGTGATGTGCGACGATGCGCTGATCCGCCCCTCCGATCTCGCGCTCTTCGATCACTCGGATCCGGCGATCGACGATGAGGAGCGCGTGCTCTTCCGGTCACTGGCGGCGCGGCGCATGACGCTGGGCGAGGTGGAGGAGCGCCTGATCGAGGAGACCCTCGACCTGACTTCGGGCAACAAGGTCGCGGCGTCCCGGATCCTGGGGCTGAGTCGGCGCACACTGCAGCGCCGCGCCCACTCCTCCCCCGGTGTTCGCAACGAGGATCCCGACAAGGCTGGAGGAGGCTCCTGAACCATCCCGGCGCCCGCTTGCCCACACCCGAAAGCGCCTTCAGCCCTGGGTGCCGCGGATTCGGCGGCGCGCGTGGGCGAGCCCGCTCTCGCGGTTCGAGAACAGGCCGTCGAGCTGCGCTTGATAGCATTCCTCGAGCAGCCGCCCGAGTGCGGGCCCCTGGGTGACGCCCAGCGCCAGCAGGTCGTCGCCGTGGACCAGCGGCGGCGCTGCAGCCTGCAGCACACCCAGTTCGCGGGCGCGTTCCCGCAGCCAGTCGCCCGCCTCGAAGGGGCGTTCCCCCGCCTCGCCCCGCCCCTGGTGGTCGGCTTTCGCGACCACCAACAGGCGGTCCAGGCGGCCCACGCGCCGGGCAAGACGCCGGATGGCGGCGTCGCCCGCGCCGTCCCGGAAGAGCTGCTCGGGGCTCAGGTGCCATCTCACCAGGGGGATGACCTGCTGCGCGAGGTCCCGGCGTGCGCTGATGCGCTCCAGCCATTTGCCGGTCAACTCGGCGCCGAGCTCCGCGTGGCCGTGGGAGGTGAGTTGCTCGCCATCGCGCCGCGTGGTCGCTGGCTTCCCGAGGTCGTGGCAGAGTACTGCCAGCCCGGTGACGAGATCCTCCTGCGGGTCGCCGCTGCGCGCTCGGGCGTGCGCGTCCAGGCAGGCGAGGGTGTGGGTCCATACGTCTCCTTCCGGGTGCCATCGGGGATCCTGGGGGCAGTCGCGCAGCGCTTCGAGCTCGGGGTGATCGCGGAGCCATCCCGCTGCCTGCAGGAACGCGAGACCCATCGAGGGGGTCTCCGCATCCACCAGCAGGCGCTGCCACTCCCCGAACACGCGATCGAGCGGAAGGCCCTCGGAGGAGAGCCGCGAACAGATCGCCAGCGTCTCGGGGGCGGCGCGCAGGCCGAAGCGCGCGGCCAGCTGCATCCCGCGCAGGACGCGCAGCGGATCGTCGACGAAGCGCGCCGAGGTGTGCCGCAGCACCCTGGCGCGCAGGTCCTCGCGGCCGCCGAAGGGGTCGAGCCATTCGCCGCTTTGCACGTCGACGGCCATGGAGTTGATCGTGAAGTCCCGGCGCGCGGCGGCGCGCTCGATGCCAGAACCCGCTTCGTTGGCGGGCCCTTCGCCGGTCTCTGCCGCTTCCCGTTGCGGGACGGACACGTCCACGGGCAGCCCGCGGAAACGAAAGACCTCGAAGGCGCGGCCCACTCGATTACAGGGATGTAGCGCCTCGAGCAGGGCTTCGAGCCGGTCGGAATCGATTCCGTGAACCTCCAGGTCGATCTCGGAAGCCGCCCGACCGAGCGCGGCGTCGCGCACGCAGCCACCGACGAAGTAGCAGCGGCCGGCCTCGTCCCGGACCCTGCTCGCGATGGCGTCGACGAGTTCGCGCAGCGACGACGGCTCGATCCGGACCTCCTCGCGGAGGGTGTCCTGCATGCGGTCGGCCTTTCCGGGCGTGGCGAGTTCGCGGGCCCTCCCGCTCAGCGAGAATAGCCCCGCAGCGGATCGGCTTGCAGCGTCCCGCTTCTTCTCAGCGGCGCCGCCAGCGCGTGCCCTGGGGAGAGTCGAGCAATTCGATCCCGCGCTGGGTCAATTCGTCGCGAAGCGCGTCCGCGCGCTCCCAGTCCTTTTCGCTGCGCGCCGTGTCGCGTTCCGCGACCAGGGCATCGATCTGGGCGTCGTCCGCGCCGGCTTCTTCCTCGCCCAGGATATCGAAGACAGCGTCCAACTCGCGCATCAACGCGCCCGCACGCTCCGCGTCGGCATGTCCCGGAGCGGCGCGATTCACGCGGTTCATGAAGGCGTGGATGCTGGCCAGGGCCGCCGAGGTATTGAGGTCGTCCTCGAGGGCGGCACGGAAGTCGTTCCGGGTCTCCTCGATGGCCTGGCTGATCTCGGCCTGGTCGGGGGCTGCGGGGCGTCCGCTGAGTTCGTGTTCGACGAAGTTCGCGATGCGTTGCCGGATGCGGCGGGCCTCGTCGAGCAGCGGGAACTCGAAGGGCAGGGGCGAGCGGTAGTGCTGCTTGAGGAGGTAGACGCGCAGGTCCGCGCCCGTGTAGCCCCGTTCCACGAGTTCGGGCACGGTGAAGAGTGTTCCCGCGCGCTTGCTCATCTTCTCGCCGGCGATCTCGAGCCAGCCGCTGTGCACCCAGAAGCGCACGAAGGGCTCGCCGGTCACGCACTCGCTCTGCGCGATCTCGCACTCGTGGTGGGGGAACTTGTTGTCCGGTCCCCCGGTGTGGATGTCCAAGGTGTCGCCCAGGTACTTGCGGGACATCGCCGAGCACTCGATGTGCCAACCCGGGAAGCCGCGTCCGAAGGGAGAATCCCACTGCATGATGTGCTTGGGGTCGGATTTCCAGAGGGCGAAATCCTGTGGGTTCCGCTTGTCGTCCCGGGACTCCACCCGGCCCGAGGCGCCGGCGGCCAGCTCCGCGAGGGTATTGCCGGAGAGTGCCCCATAGCGTTCGAAGGACGAGACGTCGAAGTAGACGTTGTCGCCCGCCCGGTAGGCGTGGCCCGAGTCGATCAGGGACTGGATCATCTCCAGCATCTCGGGAACGTGCTCCGTGGCGCGTGGGTAATGGTGGGCGGGCCGGATGCGCAACACCCGGAGATCATCGAGGAAGTTCTGCTCCTCCGTTCGAGCGATCTCCCAGGGGTCCAGCGCTCTCCGGGTTGCCTCGCGCTGGAGCTTGTCTTCGCCGCTGGCATCCGCGCGGTCGTCCTCGGTGAGGTGGCCCACGTCGGTGATGTTCATCACCTGGAGAACGCGATAGCCCAGGAACTCGAAGCTGCGGCGCAGCAGGTCGGCGGTCGCGAAGGCCCGGAAGTTCCCGATGTGCTGGCGCTTGTAGACCGTGGGTCCGCAGTTGTACATGCGGACCTCGTTCTCGTGAAGGGTCTCGAAGGGCTCGACCCGGCCCGTGAGGCTGTTGTGCAGGCGCAAGTTCTTCCCCCGCGTCAGGATACCCGGGGCCGCCACTCGGGTCATCCTGGGCCAGCCCGGGTTCTCCGCTAGGGGAGGGCGGAGAGGTAGGTGACCCAGGCCGGATCGTCGGCGGCGCTCTCTGTCGGGTAGTAGATCCCGGACCCCTCTTCGCTCTCCGAGTCGGTTCGCTCCCAGTAGGCCTGGGTGCTGCGGAAGCCGGCTTCCTCCAGGGCCTCGCGCAGTTCGGGGATCGACCACAGCCGCCAGTCATAGGTGAAGGCGCGCTGCAAACGGCTGCCGTCTGGGAACTCGAAGTGGATGTGATTGACGGCGTGCTGCTGAATGGGGTCGAAGACGTCCTGGTCCCACACGTAGTCGAAGTGGTCGTGTTCCCGGGTTTCGGTGAGCGTACGCTGGGACTCGGGGCCGCCGTAGAGGTCGAGGACGAAGAGCCCCTGGCGGCGAAGGGTGGAGCGGGCCTTGCGGAAGTAGTTGACCAACTCGAGCCGGCTCTGGAACACGAAGTAGGAGAAGTTGAAGGCCACCGTGACGTCGACGCGGCCGTGGCTGACTTCCCGGACGTCGCCCTCGAGCAGCTTGATGCGGCGCGCCTGCTGGTCGGAGAGTGCGGCGACATTGTGACGCAGCCCCCACCCGAGCGGATCCGGATCGAAGTCCACCCCGAAGGCCCGGTTCTCGCGGTGTGCGGCCACCCAGGCACAGGCCAGCGCCGCCGTGCCGCAGAAGTCCTCGCGGAGCAGGCGGGGATCGCGGCCGTAGTGCTTGCGGAAGAGCCGGCGCACCACCGCGACGTCACCCGCCGGATCCTGCACCGCCTCTTCGTAGAGCGCGTGCCGGTCGGCCTGTTGGGCCAGGCTGCGGCGGTGCGGCCTCTTCTTTTTCTTGGATGCCATCTCTTCCCCCCGTCGGCTCGGGCGGGAGTATGGTGCAGACCCGGGCGCTTGCGAAACAGCGCGGGGACGAATCTCCCGCACTTTTCCTTCGCCGGCTAGGAGTCCTGGTTCCAGCCCTGGGTGGCGCCCTCCACCATCGCAAACGGTCCGACCGGCCAGCGGAAGGCGTCCATCATCAGTTGATTGACCTCGGCATGGCTGGCGATACCCGCGTCTACCACCTGTGCGGCCTCGCGAAGCATGGCGCCGTAGATACGATTGGCGACGAAGCCCCAGGCCATGGGATGGTCGCGGACCACGACGGGTGTCTTGCCGCAGCGCCGAGCCACTTCGCAAACGGTGTCTCGCGTGGCCGGGGAGGTCTCTTGGGTCACCACGATCTCCGCCAGCCGCATGACCTGGGGGGGAGACGCCCAGTGCCAGCCGATGACGCGTTCCGGGCGATCGGTGGCCGCGGCGAGCGCGGAGATCGGGAAGCCCGAGGTATTCGAGGCGAGGATCGTGTCCGGGGCCGAGAGCCGGTCGAGATCGCGAAACATCCGGATCTTCAGGTCGAGGCGTTCCGGGACGCACTCCACCACCAGCTGGCGGGCAGCCACTTCCTCCATCTGCGACGTGAAGCGCAAGCGCGCCGCCGCATCCTCCGCCTCGGCGGGGTCGAGCTTGCCCCGGGCCACGGCGCGCTCGAGTCCGTAGCGGCCTGCCTGGGTGTTCCGACGCGCTCGTTCCAGTGCGCCTTCATCGGGGTCGCTGCACACGACCTGGTAGCCCGCCTGGGCGAGGGACTGCGCGATGCCGCTCCCCATCACCCCGGCACCTAGTACGCCGATCTCGAGATCGCTCATGTTTCGCCTCCTCCTGGTTTCGCGGCGCGCCCTGCCTGCCCCGGGGAGGGAGCGGGTTGCCGCGGGCTCGAGTGGGCCGGGCCGCTCAGTCCTCTCCGTCCCAGGCTTCGAGCAGTGCGCGGAGCTTTGCGGGCTCGTTGCAGGTGGGGTTCTCGGTGACCTTCCGGGCAAGATAGCGGAGCGCTGCGCCCACGCGTGGGCCGGAGCCCGTCCCTAGCTGTTCCATGACCGCGACCCCGTCGAGCGCGAGGCTCAACCGCCGCCGCGCCTCTTGCGCGTCGCGCTCCCGCGCCTCGACGTGCTCGCGGAAATGCTTCAGCGCCGAGCGGGCGGAACTTCCCTCCGCGCGCGCCTCGATCTCCGCCGCGCGCAGCGTGAAGAGATCCTCGCGCAGCCCGTGCGGCAGGCGGGCGATGCGGCCGAGTCGCCCCGAATCACCGCCCTGCGTGTCGATGGGGTGGCGCAGGAGCAGTGCCTCCACGCGCTCGATCCGCGCGTTGGGCTGCCCCATGTGCCGCAGGATACGCTGCGCGCGGGTGCCCCGCAGCCAGCCCGCCATTCGAATTCCGGCTTCCGCGGGGAGTCGTTCGACCACGCGATGGGCGTCGTCCGCCACGCCCGGGACAAGGCTTGCTTCTAGTCCGCTACGACGCAGCAGTTCGAGGGCGGACCGGACGTGGGGCCCCAGCAGCAGCGCCTCGATCTCGCCGCGCAGATGACTGCGGTGGGCGCGCGCGAGTCGGGGGGCCGCAGCGCGCATGGCGGAGAGCACATCGGCCGTGGGCTCCAAGGAAAGCTGGGCGCAGAGCCGCGCGGCCCGCAAGGCGCGCAGCGGAAACTCCTGGAAGCGCTTGGGCGCCGACCCGGGCGCTCTCAGTACGCCGGCTGCCAGGTCCTCCATCCCGCGCTGTGGATCTACGAGTACGTGCTGGCAGGGGTCCCAGCCGATGGCGTGGAGCGAAAAATCCTGTTCCGTGAGCCGTTCCAGCACGCTCCGGCCCGGCAGGAGCGTATGCAGTGCGGCGGAGCCACCGGGGATCGGAAACAGCAGGATGCCGCGGTCGGGGTGAAGCGCAATTGCCTCCGGGAAGCGGGTGAGCAGCACGTCAGGAGACAGCGGGGTGAGAATCTCGTAGCGGGCGGGTCGCACGCCCAGCAGCAGGCGTAGGAGGCAGGTACCGAAGATGAGCGCCGGCTGATCGAGGTCGCCCAGGTGGGGCAGTACTCCGAGCAGGCGGGCGGGTAGCCGAGAGGGCAGCGGGCGCGCGGGGGGCGGGCGCATCACCGCGATTCTACCGCTCGGCGGGGCTCCGGCCCGCATCGCGTCGAGGCGCCGTGGAGTCGGCCTGCGCGTCCGCCGACTACGGGACCTGCACGGCCCCCTCGGCACGGAAATCCCGCGGGGGGAGTGCCGTTCAGGTCAACGAAAGCGCTCTCCGGGCATGCGCGGCACCCCAGGGAGGACGAAACGGGCCGGCGCCCTATGCAAAAGATCATGCAGTGAAGTAATAGTTTGCTTGTGTTTCATGAAATAATTTGTTAATGTTGCTTCTGAAATGCACTTGAGTGAGCAGGCGGGCTCGCGCACGCCCTGAGACCAGGGCGCGCGGAAGCTCGCCAATGATTGCCCGGGCCAGCCAGGCAGGTAAGGGAAAGACGAGCGACGACGGTACGTGGGGGACGACGGCAAAGCGCCGGTGAAATCGACGAGGGGAGCGCGTAGCAGATGAGCGGGCCGACGATCCGGAGGACTCGTGGTGCAGCCGGGGGGCAGTCGACAGCTGCATCCAGGTTCCGCTTCCAGCCGCCCCTGGTGATGCGCAGCTGCGCGGACGAGCTTTTCGACGAACTCCTCAACTGGTGCCGTGACGCCTCCCAAGAGGTTCTCTCGGAGATGTGGGCGGCCGACGTGGAGCGCCTTTGCGGCGAGCGTTGGAAGCCTCGTCCTCGCTCCAAGGTGGCGCGTGCGGGTTGGTGCCGTACGGACATCGTGCTCGGCAACAAGAGAATCTCCGTGCGGCGACCGCGCGTGCGCTCCGCGCAGGGCCGAGAGGTGGATCTCCCCACCTTCAAGACAGCGGCGGCAACGGATTTCCTGAGCCGCGAGGTCATCGAGGATGCCTGCGCGGTGGTGACCACCGGCAGCTTCCCGGAGATGCGCTACCCGCGTACCCAGATTCACGCCACCTTCACGGACAACCTCGTCATGCGCCTGGGCGTCCTGCACGCGACGCCCAAGGGCGAGTTCGACCCGGGCTTGTTGATCAGCGCGGTGACCTTCCCGGACCAGAGTTTCGTGGGTGCCATTGGTATCGATACCAGTGGCCGCCGCAGGTTGGTGGGCTTGGCGTCCGGGAGCTCGGAGGACCGGAGCCGTGTGGAGGCGCTGCTCGCGGAGGTGGTGGTCCGGCACGTCCGTAAAGCGCCGCCCTCCGTCTGTTTTGCGGGAGATTCCCCGGCTGTTCACGAGGCCGTCCGTAACGTCTTCGGCCAGTCGGTGATCCTGCAGCGCTGTCCCTGGGAGAAGCGTCGCCACACCATCGACCAGGTTCCCCCGTCCATGCAGCCCGCCTTGCTCGAGGATCTGCTGGCCGCCTACGCGGTTTCTGATGCCCGCGGCGCGCGGCGGTCGCTGGAGCAGGTCGCGCGCTCTCTGGAAGAAGCGTATCCCGCGGCCGCTGCGACGCTTCGTGAGGGTCTCGAGGAGACGCTGTCGCTCCACAAGCTCGGGGGAGACGCCGGCTCGGGGAAGCGCGCCGCCGAATCACGTGCCACCAGTCCGACCGTGGCAGCAAGGCGCTGAGCGCGGAAGGGTTCGCGCGCGGGTCGCAGGCTCATTCGAGGCCGAGATCCGAGGGCGGCTTGAGGTAGCGATCCAGGATCTGGTGCATTCGGGCGAGCCGGGTCTCGGCGGAAGTCAATTGGAAGGTCGCTCGGCCCGGCTGGCGTAGGCCGCGCTGAACGCGCGGGAGCAGTTCCAGATCCTGCATCATGACCGGACCCAGCGAGGGCAGCTCATCGTGATCGAGCGTGACCTGCTCGGGGCGAGCGTGTGTCTCGGGATCGTCTTCCGCGCGCAGATCGAAGTTCCACATGTCGAGCAGGCATTCGTTCGGGGTGGTGCCCGGCCGAGCTCGAATCAATCCGAACCAGCCCGCGAAGACGTTCAGCACGGAATTCGGAAAGATGTGGTAGTGGAAGTCGTCGATGACGTGGTGGTCGTCGAGATCGTCGTAGAGGGAGCCGGTGGTGGACAGGTGTTTCCGGATGCGCTCGACCAGCACGTCGCGGAGNGTCTTGCCCTCGGGGATCGGCGGGTGCGGTCCCGGGCTCGCCGTGTTCGCGAAGGGAATTCCCATCCGGTGCCCGAGATTGAGGACGAAGGCCTCCCAGAGTTCCTGGTCAGGCACACCGTCGGAGCGGCGTGGGCTCGGCACGCCGTAGGGTTGCACGAACTTCGTGTGCTTGTCATAGAGGGTGATCGGCGTGTGCACGTCATCGGCGATCGCGAGCATCTGTGGGTGAACGGCGTGCAGGTGGTAGGTCTCGATGAAGGCGTCCACGGCCGCTTTCCAATTACAGGCGAGGGGTACGGTCATGAAGCGGCTGCAGGAGAAGCGCTCCATCCCCACCCAGGCGAGTTCGTCGGGAAGCTCTTCGAGAAAATCCGAGAGTGGCTCGCCCTCAGGAGCCGGGTTCACGAACACGAAGCCCCCCCAGGTGCCGAGGCGCACGGGCACGAGGCCGACGGGGTCAGGTCCCTCGCTTCGCTTGGAGGCAGTGGGCGCGCGATCGCCGGTCGGCGACATCGAGCGCAGGCCACCTCGCAGGTCGAAACACCAGTGGTGGTACGCGCATCGGATCTCCCGGAGCCCTTGGCCGCTGCCCTCGAGCAGCGTGTTACCGCGATGCGGGCAGGTGTTCTGGAAGGCTCGTAGCTCGCCGTCGTCGCCGCGAATCACCAGGATCGACACGCCAGCGACCTGGTACTCCCAGTAGTCCCCGGGCGCCTGGACACAGTCCTCCGTGCAGGCGATCTGCCAGACGCTCGGCCAGAGCCGTTCGTGTTCCAGCTCCTGCCACTCACGGGAGGTGTAGCGCGCTCTTGGGATCCGCTTCGGCATCGCGGACCCACTCGGCTGCGGGACTCCAGAATCGTGCGGATCGCTCATGACGCCCCTTCTGGCTCGTGCGCGCTCAGCCCGCAGCCTCTCCGCTCTTCCATTCGATCCCTGACTCCTGAGACACTTCGACCTCGTGGCTCACAACGACGGTCGGGCTGTTCGCCATGTCCATGAATTCCTCGAGGTTGCGATTGTGCTCGATGCCTGGTGGCGTCTCGTACCAGCGAATCGCCGCATCGAGGGCCTCCCGGTCCGGCCAGTGGTTCTCCGCCATACCCACGTAGTCCCCGGGCTGATCGAAGAGGATGAGCCGGTTGAGCGAAATCTCCGGGTGATCGCGAAGATCGTAGTCCCGGGTGTGCGCGCACCAGTGGCGAAAGAAGTCATCGCGCTCGATTCCGGGCTGCATTCGCACGAAGGTAAACGTCTTGAGCATGGCGCGTTTCTTCCTTAGATGGGGTTGAGGCGATTGGTTTCGAACGAGGCGAATTCAACAGGTGATCCGACGACTGAAGAACTCCACGATCGAGATCCGCAGGCGGGCGCGCCTCGCCTACCGGTCACCGTAGCTCTGTGCCAGGCTGCTCGCCGGCGACTTGTCGAGGCCGTGGTTGGGTATCGGGTAGCGAAGCCCGTTCTTGCTGAGTGCCGCGAGTCCCTCGACGATCTGCGGGAGATGGCTTGGTGGGAGGGCAATGAGCAGTTCGTCGTCCTGCACCCCCCCGAACTTGCGCTCCGCGTAGCAGGGGATCGAGAGCGAGGGCTCGCCGGTCTTGAGCGCGTTTCCCCAGGAATCCGCGCAGGCGCTCTCGCCCACGCAGGTGAAGGTGTACTTCTGGTAGTTCCGGTACTGGAGCCCGTTCATCAGGGTGATCATCTGTCCCGGTGTCCCGTAGATCAGGCAGATGTCCGGGTTGTCGATCCGCCCGGAGGTCAACGGCGAGACCACGAGGGCCTCGTACTCGCCGTAGGACGCGCAGGACATCTCGNGCTGATGTCGGGCACTGCTTTCGAGATTCCCGTACCAGACCCCATTGAACATCTTGCCGCTCAGGAAGCTCTCGTCTCGCGGGTGCAGGCCGACCACGGCTCCGCATTGCGATCCGACCAGGTTCTCCATCGTGATCCCGATCGTGTATCCGAGCCAGCGCGACTGACCCACGATCTGATCGGTGGCGAGCTTCTCCGCGGTGGGAGGCCGGCGCAGCCGGTGGATCTCGTCGAGTTCGCTCGCCTTCCTCATGCGCTTCATTCCCACCGGCGTTGTGCGCAGGCGGAGATACTGGTTCAAGGCGCCCACGAGAGATTCGAAGTCGTAGTCGCGGTCATCGTTCCAGCAGTTCTTCGTGGTCATCGGATTCGATCCTCCATCCTCGTCGCCCGCAAGGTTCCCGGATCCTGCCACGAATCCCCGCCTGCCGGAAGCCGCCCCCGTGTTTCCGGGTTCCGCGGGGCCCGTGCACCGGAAAGGACGATCTCAGCGTACAATCGGGGCCGGGCGTCTGGGAGAAGGCGGCCATGTCGCCGCGAGGGAGGAGCGCATGATCGAGCTGTGGACGGCCGCTACGCCGAATGGCTGGAAGGTCAGCATCATGTTGGAGGAACTCATCGAGGTAGGGGTCCGCCTGCCCGAAATCGAGGTGCGCAGCATCGACCTCGCGGCGGGCGAGCAGTTCACGGA
This sequence comes from Myxococcales bacterium, assembly GCA_013215615.1. Classification (GTDB taxonomy): domain Bacteria; phylum Myxococcota_A; class UBA9160; order UBA9160; family SMWR01; genus JABSQX01. The sequence goes on from JABSQX010000028.1 coordinate 21,129, forward strand.
GGCGTTCGGCGCACGCAACCCCAATCAGAAGATCCCGGTCCTGATCGATGAGGGCCGCAGCATCATGGAGAGCTGCGCGATCCTCCACTACCTCGCCGAGAAGTTTCCCACCGACCTGCTGCCGGCCGGCCCGGAGCGTTGGGAGGTTCTGCAGTGGTTGTATTGGCAGGCGGCCAACGTCGGCCCCGTCTTCGGAAACAAGTTGAGCTACACGCGCTACATGGATGACGTGGAGGACGTTCGCAAGTCGCATCCGCTCGAGCGCTTCGGAAGGGAAGCGCGGCGCCTGATTGGGGTGTTGGAGGGGCGGCTCGAGGGACGCGATTTCGTCTGCGGGGACGACTTCACGATTGCCGATATCGCGATCTATCCGTGGGTTCGGGGCTGGAAGTGGAGCAAGATCGACATCACGGACCACGCCAAGGTCGAAGCGTGGGTGAAGCGCGTTCGCGCCCGACCAGCGGTCGAACGCGGCCTGGCTCATGGCGTGCCTGCGGACGAGATCGATCAGTGGAGCGAGAAGCGCAAGGCGCAGTACGCGAAGGCCGGGGCATCCATCGCATCCAACGATGGGCCGCGCGGCGACTAGGAGATCGATGCAGGCTCGAGGACCGGGACCGTTTATTCGATACCGAGACGTTTCAGCTTCTTCCAAAGTCCCTCGCGCGTGACACCCAGGCTGCGGGCTGTCGCGGTGCGCCGTCCCCCGTGCTCCTTCAGCCGCTGGCTCACGATCTGTCGTTCGAGGCGCATGAGCGTTTCGCGGAGGGTCTCGTGGGGCGATCCGGCGCGGAATGATTCGATGGCCTGGGTCGATGCGCCGCCTTGCCGTTGGAGGAAGCACTCGGGGCCCAGGGACTCACCGGGAAGTGCCAGTGCCAGGGCGCGCTGCAGCTCGTTCTCGAGTTCCCGCACGTTACCCGGCCAGCCGTGGGCTTCCAGGCGGCGGATGGCTTGAGGCGAGAGCCGGCAGGGCGGTGCTTGCTCGTCGAGGTTGGCGAGGAGGTGATGGGCGAGGATCGCCACGTCGCCCGGGCGCCCGCGCAGCGGGGGCAACTCCACCACCAACACAGCCAACCGGTAGTAGAGATCCTCGCGAAAGCGTCCTCGGACCATCTCCTCGCGGAGGTTCCGGTGGGTGGCGGCGACGAAGCGAACGTCGACGCTGTATTCGCGACTGCTGCCCAGCGGGCGCACACGGCGTTCCTGCAGGATGCGCAACAGCTTGGCCTGGAAGGCGGGAGAACTTTCCGCCACCTCGTCGAGAAAGAGCGTGCCTCCGTTGGCCTCCGCCACGAGGCCGCGTCGGTCGCGCTCTGCGCCGGTGAAGGCGCCCCGGCGATAGCCCACCAACTCGGATTCCAACAACGATTCCGGCAAGGCCGCGCAGTTGAGAGCCACGAAGGGGCCGGAGGCGTTTTTGCCCAGGGCGTGCAGTGCGCACGCAACGCGCTCCTTGCCGGTTCCCGTCTCGCCGCAGATCAGCACGTTGGCCCGCGACGGGGCGGCGCGCCGGATCCACGTTCGAAGCTCCCGCATCGGGCCGCTGTCTCCCACCAGGGTGCTCGCCTCGTCGACGGGCTCAGCGTGGCCCTTCCGCGAAGCGTGCAGGCGGGCTCTTTTCGAGATCAACTCCGCGAGCGCGTCGAATAGTGCATCCTGACCGAGAGCTTCGCTGGGCTCGTCGACCACCAGCAGCCGGCTGGCCCCCGCCTCCGTGAGCGCGTGCAAGCGCGTGCTGCTGGGCGCGCGGGTGCGGACCAGCACGGGCAGATCGGGGGCGACCTCGTGGATCCTCGCGATGGCGGTTCGCGCAGGTTCCACTTCGCCGAAATCCACGACTGCGGCGTCGAAATGGCCGGGAAGAAGTGCCGGCAGCCGGTCCGGGTCGGGCTCCCAGACCAGGTCGAGTGCGGGGGCGCGTTGGATCTGCTGCGACGGGAATGTGTGAGCGTCGCCCGTCCAGAGTATGCCGTGGATTCCGTGCATGGAGCGCTCCTGCTGGTCGTCAGGATCTACCCTCCAGCAAGCCGTGTGCCGGAACGTGTGCACCGGTGCGGCCATGCACACGGATCGCCCGAGGCCGCTTCGAAACAGCGACGACGATGCAGTGTGCGAGAGGGGAATCGCGGCGTTTTCCGCTGGCCCTCAGTCTCCCAACCAGTCTCGGAGCAACGCGATGTCCTCGGCGATCAGCAGGGCCGGGCGCGGGGACTCCTCGGGCTTGGAGAGCGGCAGCACCTGTAGCCCAGCTGCGTCGGGGTCCGGCCAACCTCGTTCGGGTGCGTCGAGGCCGAAGTAGAAGGCGCGGAGTTCGCCGGGGCGTGCACGCAGTGGTTCGGGGAGCCCGGGCAGCGCACGACGCAACAGGCCCGCCGCCAGCGTGCCCATGGTGAAGCGAGCGTTCAACTCGACACAAGCGTGGAATGCCAGGCCGTCCGGGCCGCGGAAGCTGAAGGCGTCGACCCCGCAGGGTCCGTGGAAACCCTGTTCGTGGGCGGCGCGGGCGAGGAACAGCCCGGTTTCGAGCAGCTGGGTCTCGAAGCGGCTGCCCGAAGTGATGCGACCCCGCGCGTCGAAGTGGCCCAGGTGCCCGCGGTAGACCCCCGAGGCCCCCACCCGAAGTTCGAGGCTCGAGACCAGCGTGATCTCGCCCCCGGGCGCCACGTAGAGTTGCAGGGAGAGGTCCTGCACACGATCCAGCCAGGGCTCCAGGATCGCGCCGCCCTGGGCGGCCAGGCGGGGCAGGGCGCTTTCGAGCGCGTTGTCTGCGAGTAGCTCGCGGTCGCCGGAGACGCGTCCCCGACCACTGGTGGAGAGGCGTGGCTTGAGGGTGAAGCGGCCCGCCGTCCAGGCTGGCCAGGCCTGCAGACGGGTGCGCAGGAAATCGAGAAGTGCCGTTGGGGAACGCAGTTCCGCGGGCTCGAGGATCGCGAAGAGCCCTCTCAGGCACTCGGGCTCGAGGTCGTGCTCGGCGGCCTGGGCACGTGTGAAGGCCTTGTCGTGGACGAGCCGGACCGTTTCCGGTGTGGGGCCCGCGAGCGCGTAGCCGGCTTCGCGGAGCGCGTCGCGGGCGTCGGCGGTGACCAACCACGCATGGGCGCCGCCGCCGTCGAGCCATGCGAAGGCCGCTCGGGGCGAGGGCGCTCCCAGCGCAAGCGGCCAGTTCGTCGCGGCGGACGGTGCGTCGGAGAACGGGATCTCGCGCGCGGATGCGGGGAAGAGCAGCGAAAACAGGCGCGCGACGCCGCGGGCCGGCGCCGGCAAGGCGCCCCGTCCGCCTTCCTCGGCGCCGATGTTGGCCACGAAAGCCGTGGCGGGCTCCACGCCGCTCACCCCCGACCGCTACGGCGTGCCTGCCGCACGACTTCGATGAAGTGTTCCGAAAGGCCCGCCTGGCGGCGCGCCCCGGCATCGAAGCGCCGTCCCCGGGCGCGGGTCGCGCCGAGTGGGAAGGGCACGTGCTGCGTGTAGATTTCAGTGTCATCGCTGCCGGGTGCCAACCGGCGTATCCACGTGGCGGCGACTCGCACGTGTCGGATCTCGTCGCGCTGGACGTCCTCGCAGACCTGGGCGGAAGCCGGATCGCCGGCTTCGAGGAAGGCGTCGCGGTAGAGGGCCGAGAAGTCGAGATTGGCTTGTTCGAGGGTCAGGCCCATGGCGCAGAGGAAGGCGAGGGGCCCGTCGGGTGCTGTCTCGATGACCGGGACGTGCTTCCAGAAGTAGTCGGATTGCGGGTGGTCCTCGATGCATTCGCCCAGGGCCTCGAGGCGGCCGAGGTACGCGCGGCAGTGGCGCTGTTCATCAGCCAGGATGTCTGCGAGGGCCGCTCGCAGCGACGGGTCGAGCTCCGGCCAGCGAAGCAGGGCCCAGGCGAAGAGTTCCACGGCCATCAGTTCATGGTGTGCGAAGCGCGCCAGGCACAGGGCGCGGGCTCGCGGATCGCGCAGCGCGGCGGGGCGGGGAAGCTTCGGCGCACCGCCGTCGAGCATCAATTCCGGCGCGCGCGCGGGTCGCAAGAGGCGCAAGGCGGGGCCCGGCTCCGAATCATCGAAACCGCCCACGGGCGGGGCGGTCAGCTTGCTCTCGAGGTCGGGGGAGAGCAGGATGCCGCGACAGAAGTCGCGAAGGCTCTGCGGCCGGCTCCGCGTCACGAGAGCGAGCTTAGCCCGCATTTCCCCGTGCGCCGCGACGGCCCGCCGTCAAGCGCTGGTGGAGGGAGTGCTAGCGCTTCCACCAGAAGCCGTGAAAGCTCCCGCAGCGGAGACCTTCGAAACGGAAGTCGGGAATCCGTTGGGTCGCGGCGATGGTCACGGGCTCGCCGTTCCGGAAGCGCTGGTCGATCAGGCCGTCGAAGTCCGTGTCCTCATCCTGGTAGGAGAGGTCGCCATTTTCGAAGACCTGGATCACGTCCGGGCTTCGGTCGTCGTTGGTGTCCGCATCCAGCCGGGCGATCTGGCCGTCCTTCCCCAGAACCTCCCGCTGATCGGCTACCCGGTCACCGTCGCTGTCGATGAGCGTCTCGGTGACCACACCGTCCTGCACTCGGTTGCGGGTGTTGAGCAGGTCGCGGGACTCGTTGAGCAGGCACTGTGCGCTCACGTCGCCTCCGGCTGAGACGAAGAGCTTCTGGTCCGGGCCACGGCCGTTGCTGCCGCCGACTCGTTCCTGGACGCGGATGCTCCCGTCTTCCGCGTAGTGATTGAGGAGGTCCGGGTAGCCGCGCTTCGCGTTGTCCAGTCCCTGGCGAACCAGTCGTTCCCCCTCGTAGTAGTTCCAGGTGTCGATCTGGCAGTCCCCGTCGCTGTCCTGCTCCTCGCGTTGGGCCTGTTCCGCAGCGTCGTACCACTGCCGGAGGTCCACACAGCCCTCGGCGCTGGTGCTTCGCTCCAGCCGCCGCAGGCGCCCGGACTCGAACCAGAAGTGGAGTTCGGCGCGGCCGTCGGCATCCCTGTCCTCTCGCTTCTCGAGCAGCAGGCCCTCCGCGTCGGCGACCAGCCAGGTATCCATGCGGCCGTCGCGCGTGGTGTCGAGTTCCTGGTCGTTGAGGCCTGTCGCGCCGAGCGTGCTGCGCTGATCCACCCGGCCGTCGAAGTCCGTGTCCTCCTCCCGTTCGAGCAGGGATTCTCCCGCGTAGCGGGCCACGAGGTCGATCGCGCCGTCGCCGTTTCGGTCGCTCTCCTCGCGTACGCGAATCCCCGCTTCGAAGAAATGGGTGATGTCCATCTGGCCGTCGCCGTCCGTGTCCCGCGCGATGCGCCGGGGAGCTTCGTCTGCATCGAAATCGGTCTCGATGTCGAATCGCCCGTCGTAATCGGAGTCCTCGCGCTGGGATTCCTTGCGTCCTCCCGCGTAGAGGATCAGGAGATCGCTCTCCCCGTCCCCGTCGCGGTCGAGCCGGGTCTCCGTCGGGAGTTCCTGCTCGAAGCGCGTCGACATCTCGAAGCGGCCGTCGCCCTCCGCGTCGCTTCGCTCCTCCACCAGCCGGCCCGCCTCGTAGCGCTTCTCGAGGTCGCTGCGCCCGTCGTGGTCGCGGTCGATCTCCTCGCGCAGCGGGCGCTCGAGAGCGTCGTAGGTGATCACGACATCGAAGCTTCCGTCCGCGTTGGTATCGCGGCGCTGGATCGCCTGGCGACCCCCCTCGAAGTCGATCTCGCTGTCGACGTTGCCGTCGCCGCTGCTGTCCTGCTGCTGCCCGCGCAGCAGGCCGGCCTCGAAGCGAGACACCACCTCGAAGCGGCCGTCCCCGTCGGCGTCCCGCCGCTCCTCGATCTTCTCGCCCGCTTCGTAGCGAGTGGAGAGTTCGAAGAGACCGTCGCCGTCCGTGTCGCGCGCCTCGGCCAAGACCCCTCCCTCGGCGTCGTATTCTCCGCGCAGGTCGATCTGGCCGTCGTGGTCGAGATCCTCCTCGAAGTGCCGGGGGCGTTGCTCTTCGAAGCGGACGAAGCGGTCGGGCTGACCGTCCGCGTTGCGATCCTCGCGGAGGCTCACGAGCTGTCCGAGGTCGTCGTGGAGGCGCCAGGTGTCCGGCTGGCCGTCTCCCCGGCTGTCTCGCTGGATCTCGCGCTCGATGCCCAGGCTCGCGTCCAGGCTCAGCCAGGTATCGACTCGCCCGTCGAGATCCCGGTCCTGCTCCTGGCGGGTCAGGGCGCCCTCTGCATCGTGGAAGTTCCAGAGGTCCACCTGGCCGTCCCCGTCCTCGTCGGTCTCCGCGCGCGCCAGCTGGCCCGCTTCGAAGAACTCGCTGCGCGCTCCGGTGATCCCCGGCAGCGAGCCCGCCGCGTGAAGGCGCTTCGCCAGTACGCCCTCGCGGTAGACGCGGACCTGTTCGAAGCGGCCGTCGAAGTCCTCGTCGAGTTCTTCGCGCCTGAGGCGCTCCTGGGAGTCGAAACTGAAGCGCGCGTCGACGTGCTCGTCGCCGTTGCGGTCCTCCGCCTGCCGGCTCTTGCGCTCCTCCTCGAAGTCGATCCAGGTGTCGAAGCGTCCGTCGCCCCGGGTGTCGGCCTCGCGGCGCAGAAGCGTGTCGCCATCGAAGTGGGTGGCGAGCTCCACCCGCCCGTCGCCGTCCGTGTCCTCCTCCTCCAGGATCCGGCGACCCTCCTGGTAGTGGCGTTGGGTCTCCGCGCGCCCGTCGGCGTCCCGGTCGATCTCCTCCCGCGCCTTGCGGCCCAGGGAGTCGAGGTGGATCACGAGTTCCACCACGCCGTCCGCGTCGCGGTCGATGCGCTGGAGACTCTCGCGGCCCTCCTCCCAGTGGGCGATGGTGTCGAAGTGACCGTCGCCCGTGGTGTCGGCCTCCCGGCGCTCTAGATCTCCCTCGGTCCCGTAGAAGCTCTGCACGTCGAAGCGGCCGTCGGCGTCGGTATCCTCTTCGACCCGGGTCTCGATGCCGTCGCGGTAGTGGATGCGGAAGTCGTATTCGCCGTCCCCGCTGCGGTCCTGCTCCTCGCGCAGCTTCTCGCCCGCCGCCGAGAACTGAGCGCGCAGGTCCAGGCGGCCGTCGAAATCGCGGTCCGACTCGACGGAAGCCACCCTTCCCCCCCGGTAGTGGGTGAAGCGGTCCGAACGGCCGTCGAAGTTGCGGTCCTCCTCCAGGCTTTCGGGCTCGCCGTCCCGGTAGCGGAGCGTCGAATCCGGGTCGCCGTCGGAGTTGCTGTCCGCGAGTTGCAGGCTGGGGAGACCCGCCCGGAAGGTCACCCAGCGGTCCGCCTTGCCATCGCCATCGCTGTCTTCGTCCTGCCGGGCCGGCGTGCTCCCATCTTCATCGAAGTATTGCCAGACGTCGGAGCGGCCGTCGTGATCCGTGTCGCGTTCGGCCCGCTCCGCCACTCCGTCCACGTAGTGAACGATCTCGTCGTGACGGCAGTCGTGGTTGGTGTCAGAGCGCTTCTCCGCGATCTGCTCGTACTCGTCGTAGAGAAGCTCGATCGGGGGGCAGCCAGCTTTCGCGGACGCGGCGGCAAGCGGCGCAAGTAGCAGCAGCAGTGCGAGGTAGATGCGGTGCATGGTGGACGGCAAGGGGCCGCTTTGGCGCGTTGCCCCTCAACCCCCGGTCGGGTTCGTGAAAGTGGCGAGGATGGGTACCTGGGCGAGGCACCGGACCGGGTCGGCCATGGGCGGGAAGGGTGCTGCGGCGCGCAGCGCGTCGGCGGCGCTGGCCCCCAGCGCGTTGTCGCTGGCGTTTACGAAGGAGACCCGAGTCGCACTGCCCGAAGAGTCGATCTGGAAGCGCAGCGTCACGCTCTGGTTTGCCTGGACGCCCGGGGGCAACAGCCAGTGCTCGATGGTGCGGTCCTTGACCCGCATGAGGTAGGAGGAGACCTCGGGGCGCTGGAAGCAGGCCGACTGCTGGCTTCCGGTGGGCTCGAGGCTGCTGCCGGTGCCGCCTGAGCCGGGCAGGTGTCCCTGGCCGATGACGGTGTTGACCGAGGCCACCTGCACACCCTGAGGCGCGCCCAATACATCGCGCTCGCTCAGCAGGCCCTCCGGCGAGGAGGAGGCGGCCTGGCCTGCAATGCGCACAGGGGCAGAACCCAGCGTGGGTGTGATCGCGTCGACCTCGATGCGGCGCGGGCCCACGGAGGGACCGGCGGGCGCTTCGATCCGGGTGGGCCCCCGAACCCCCGAATCCACCACCTTCGCCATGTCGACCTTCTGGGCCTGGATGCCGGCGCCGCTGTCGATCACCGAGATGCGCTCCACCACGGCGCTCGAGCGCTCGATCCGCGTGGGCGCCTGTACGGGGGTGGCGCGTGCTACTTCGATGCTCTCTGCGGCCGCCACCGGGACGGCCTCGGCGATCACCCGGGGGTTCACGACTTGGGGGGCCACGCTCTGTACGCTGGGCGCGTAGCTGCGGGAGCGGCGTTCCGCCAAGCGCTTGGGAGCGGGCGCTGCCTCGGGAGCCTCCTCGTGCAGCAGGTGCACGGGAAGGATCCGGTCGGGGATGACGTCGGCGAGGGAGGCGAGGTAGAGGAGCAGTCCCAGCGTCGAGCCGTGCAGGGCTGCCGAGAAGGCGGCGGTGAGCCAGGTGCGGCGCTGGCTATCCGCTTCGGGGCCCTGGTAGCCCGGGTACGCGAGCCGCAGGCCGGTACCGCTGCGGCAAGCGGAGAGCCCCGTGAGGCGGCGGGCGTTCCTCGGCCGGGAACGGCGGCCGCGAAGGATGGAAAAGTTGCTCATCGCTTCTCTCGGTGCCTCGGGATTGGAAGGGTCGGGCTCGCTGCCTCGCACTCGTACGACCCCACGTGTCTCATCGGCCGAACACACGCTCGAACGAACTCCCGATTGGCCCGCGAAGCCGCTGACTTGCGCGTTGCTGAAGGCCCGGGAGAGTGGCCGCGCGGCCCGAGCCCGTTCGCGCCGTGCGAGCAGCGCCCAGGCCCCGGCAACTCGCGTGCAGCCAGGCGATGCCCCCCTCGCGACCAGCCACCTCGGAGGTAAGGTCGATGGCCCGATGCGTCGAAGCGTTCGGTGAATTCACGCACTCCCGTGCGGGGTCAGGCTGAGAGAGCGCACGGAACCTGGGGAGGGAGATGCCTTGGAGGCTGCGCAATTTCTGGAACTCGTCCAACAGGGTTGGATGACCAACTACCCACTGGCCTTCGGGTCGGTCCTGACGCTGACCATCTTCTTCGAGCGGATGTGGTGTTTCCAGGGGCTCGCGGCGGCATCGCGGGCGCTCACCCGGGAGGTCATCGACGCGTTGGTGCAGCGCGACGTGCCCCGTGCCCGAGAAATCTGCGAGGCCTCCGATCAGCCCCTGGCGGCGGTGTTCCTCGAGGCGATGGGCTGGCGCAACGTTCCGCTCGAAGACCTGGAGCGGGTGCTCGCAACCGCGCGGCAGGAGACGGCCTTCTCGCTGCGCCGGGGCTTGTGGTTGATCGGAACCATCGGATCCCTGGCCCCCTACGTGGGGCTCTTCGGGACCGTGGTGGGCATCATTCGCGCCTTCCGCGACATGGCGGAGCACGGTGCGGGCGGTTTCGAGGTGGTGGCCTCGGGGATTTCGGAGGCCCTGATCGCCACGGCGGCGGGCCTGGCGGTGGCGATCGTCGCGCTGCTCATCTTCAACTTCCTGCAGACCCGGGTGGGGGCGATCAGCGCGATCTACGCGCGCTCCTGCGAGCGTTTCGTGCAGGCGCTCCTCTACGTCGAGGTCGCCGAGGACGGGGAAGAGGAGGTCGCCGGTGAACTCGTTCCGGCCTAGCAGCGAGGAGAATCCCGACGACGGGGTGGTGGCCGAGATCAACGTCACGCCGCTCACCGACGTCTTCCTGGTATTGCTGATCATCTTCATGGTGACCACCTCGGTGGTCGCCAACCAGAGCAAGAACATCGACCTGCCGGGGGCCGAGGTCAGCGACCTGACCCCCACCGGGGTGACGGTCACGGTGGCACCGGACGGAGCGATCCTGATCGACGATGTGCTCGCGAACCCCGAGAACCTCTACGAGTTGCTCGAGACGGCGCTCGCCGAATCGAGGGAGAAGCTCGTGATCCTGCGGGGCGACAAGCGCGTGTTGCTCGGCCAGGCCGTGAACATCCTGGACCTCGCCCAACAGGCGGGGGCCACGGGCATCGCGTTGGCCACGCGCCCTTCCGAGGAACCGGGCTAACTCGGCGAGCCTTCCTACAGGGTCTCGAGCATCGCGAAGTAGCCGGGCCAGGTCTTGGACACGCAGGCGGGATCGCGGATTGCGATACCGGGGATGCGCAGGCCGGCCAGGCTGAAGGCCATGGCCATGCGGTGGTCGTCGTAGGTGTCGATCTGCGCGGCGCGCGGTGGCCCGGGGACGATGCGCAACGAGTCAGGGCCCGCCTTTGCTTCGGCTCCGAGTTTGCGGAGTTCGCACTCGAGGGCCGCCAGGCGATCGCTTTCCTTGATGCGAAGGTTGGCGACGTTGCGGATGCGACTCTCGCCCTCCGCGAAGGCTGCGACGACGGCCAGTGCAACGGCGGCGTCCGGGAACTCGTTCATGTCCACGTCGAAGCCGCGCAGGAGCTCGGCTCCCTGTACCTCCGCGAAGTCGGCGCCGCGCGCGACGCGGCAGCCCATGCCTTCCAGCACATCGAGCACCGCCAGGTCGGCCTGAATGGAATCCTGGGGGATGCCCTGGACGCGGACGTGGCCTCGCGCCAGCGCGGCCGCGCACAGGGGGTAGACGGCGGCCGAGGCGTCGGGCTCGATCGCGTAGTCGCGCGCCCGATAGCCGCTGCCACCCTCGATCCGAAGTCCGCCGCCGGGCGTCCAGTCCGCGGTGGCCCCGAAGGCCCGGACACACTGCAGGGTCAGTTCGATGTAGGGTCGAGAGACCGTGACCGAGTCCAGGAAGTCCAGTTCGACGTCGTGCTGCGCGCAGGGGGCGGCGATGATCAGGGCCGACACGTACTGGCTGGAGCGCCGCGCGTCGACGCTCGCGTGGCCGCCAGGGAGACCACCGCCGGCGACCGTTAGGGGCGGGCAGCCGTTCTCTCCCTGGATGTCACACGGAGCCCCCAGTTCCGACAGCGCGCGGACGAGATCCGCGATGGGGCGCTCGCGCATGCGGGCGTCGCCGTCGATCCGTACCGGCCCGCGGGCCAGGCTGGCCACTGCGGTGAGGAAGCGTGCAGTGGTCCCCGAGTTGCCGACGTAGAGCGGCGCGTCGGGGGCAGCGAGGTGGCCCGCCTGTCCGGATACCTGCAAGGTGGGGCCGTCGCTCTCGACCCGGCAGCCCAGCGCCGCGAGCGACTCGATCATTACGCGGGTGTCATCGCTCTCGAGCGCGCCGGTCAGCGTGGAGGTGCCGCTCGCCAGGGCGGCGATGGGGAGTGCGCGGTTGGTGAGGCTCTTGGAGCCCGGCACCCTCACGCGCGCCGCAAGTCCGCTGCGGGGTCGGATCTCCAGGACTTCGGGCAGCACCATGGGGCGCCTAGGCTAGGCGAGAGGTCTCGCCGGGGCCCGCGCGCCGCACGGGGCGGAGGTCTCGGCGAGCATCGCGTTGACACCTCCCCGGGCCCGCGGCACACTCTCGGGGATCGGTGGGTTTCCGTTTTGTTGGCAGGGGGTTAGCCCCCTCGTCTCCAAGCGCACGCGGGCCCGCGGGAGTGCTTCTCGGCCATGCTCAAGACACGTTTGTTCACGCCCGGGCCGGTCCCCGTGCCCGATCGGGTCCGCTTGGCCATGGCCCAGCCCATCATCCACCACCGCGCGGCGGATTTCATTCCGGTGTTCCAGGAGTGCAGGGTCGGCCTGCAGCGCATCTTCCAGACCGAGGCGCCGGTGTTGATCTTCGCGGCCTCGGGCACCGGGGCCATGGATGCGGCGGTCTCCAACCTGCTTTCACCCGGCGATCACGCGCTGGTGGTGCGAGGAGGCAAGTTCGGCGAGCGCTGGGCGGAGATCTGCGAGGCCTACGGCGTGCGCGTCACTTGTTTGGACGTCGAGTGGGGGCAGGGCGCGGACCCCGCGGAGGTCGAGAAGGCCCTCGCCGCGCAGCCCGACATCAAGGCGGTGTACGTGCAGGCCTCCGAGACCAGCACCGCCGCCTGCCATCCGGTGCGCGAGATCGCGGAGATCGTGCGCGCCGATGGAGATCGACTGATGGTGGTGGATGCGATCACCGCCGTCGGCGTCTACGACCTTCCCATGGATGACTGGGGGCTCGACGTGGTGGTCTCGGGTTCGCAGAAGGCCTTCATGATGCCGCCGGGCCTCGCCTTCATGGGGCTCTCGGAGCGCGCCCAGCGCTTCATGGAGACCGCGAGCGCGCCCCACTACTACTTCGATCTCGCCAAGGAACTCAAGAACCTTCCCACCGATCAGACTTCGTGGACTCCCGCGGTCTCGTTGCTGCTGGGGCTGCGGGAAGCGCTGACCATGATCCTCGACGAGGTGGGTCTGGAGGCCACCTGGGCGCGTACCGAGGCGCTCGCGCATGCCACGCGCGAGAGCATGCGCGCCATTGGCCTCGATCTACTTGCGCCAGATTCGCCGAGCCCCGCCTGCACGGCCGTGATGGTGCCCGACGGGGTAGAAGGGCCGAAACTGCGCGCCCACCTGCGCGACCGGTTGGGCTACACGCTCGCGGACGGCCAGGGAAAGCTCAAGGGCAGGATCTTCAGGCTCGCGCACCTCGGTTATTTCGACCGCTTCGACACGATTGGGTGCATCGCGGCCATCGAGATGGCGCTGGCGGCCACGGGCTACGTCCACGAGGTGGGTCTGGGCGCTCGCACGGCCACCGAGTTGCTGCGCGACTGAGGGAGGGTTTCCGGTGCCGAAAGTGCTGGTCGCAGATTCGTTGGCCCCGCAGGGTATCGAGATCCTGCGGCAGGCCGAGGGAATCGAGGTGGTGGACTCGCCGGGCCTCTCTCCGGGCGATCTGCTCACCGCCATTACCGACATCGACGCCCTGGTGATCCGCAGCGGCACGAAGGTAACCGCGGACGTCATCGAGGCTGCGCCCAATCTCTCGGTGGTGGGCCGCGCGGGCATCGGTGTCGACAACGTCGACATCGCCGCGGCCACCCAGCGCGGCATCGTGGTGATGAACACGCCCGGGGGCAACACGGTGACCACCGCGGAGCACGCGCTGGCTCTGCTGGTCTCACTGGCGCGGCACATCCCCCAGGCCACCGCCTCCATGAAATCGGGGCGCTGGGAGAAGAAGCAGTTCGTGGGTGTGGAGCTCTACAACCGCACGCTGGGCGTGCTGGGCCTCGGCAACATCGGTCGCATCGTGGCGGACCGCGCCCGGGGCCTGGGAATGAAGGTGGTGGCATTCGATCCCTTCCTCTCGAACGAGGCAGCGTTGAAACTCGACGTGGAGCTGTTGCCCCTGGATGCGCTGCTCGAGCGGGCGGACGCCATCAGCGTCCATGTGCCCCGCACCAAGGACACCGCCGGCATGCTGGGCCGCGAGGCTTTTGCAAAGGTGAAGCCCGGGGTGTTGCTGGTGAACGCCGCGCGCGGAGGCATCGTCGACGAGTCGGCGTTGCTCGAGGCACTGGATTCCGGTGCGGTGGGTGGCGCGGGTCTCGACGTCTTCGAAGAAGAGCCGGTTCCCAGCGACCACCCGCTGGTGGCCCACGAGCGGGTGGTGTGCACACCGCACCTGGGCGCCTCCACCGAGCAGGCCCAGCTGAACGTGGCCGTGGCCATCGCCGAGCAAGTACGAGACTTCCTCCTGCAGGGCGTGGTGCACAACGGCGTCAACGTCCCCTCCATCTCGCGCGAGTTGGCGGCCCGGATCCGCCCCTACCTGGAGCTCGGGGAGAAGCTTGGACGCTTCCAGGGTCAGCTTGCCCACGGATCCATCGACCAGATCGAGGTCGAGTACTCGGGGGAGGCCGCCAACCTGGCGGTGGCACCCATCACCGTGGCCGTCCTCAAGGGGCTCCTCGAGCCGGTGAACGAGCAGGTCAACATGGTGAACGCCCCCGTGGTGGCCCAGGAGCACGGCATCCGGGTCATCGAGAGCAAGGCGAGCCGCAGCGCGGATTTCGCCAGCGCCATCACGACCCGGGTGAAGGGCCTTTCGGACCGCATGATCGTGGGCGCGATCTTCCAGGACCAGCAGCCCCGCATCGTGCGCATCGATGACTTCATGCTCGAGGCGATCCCCGAGGGCCCCACCCTGCTGATCCTGAATCGCGACCAGCCCGGGGTGGTGGGCACGGTGGGTACGATTCTCGGTGACGCGGGCCTCAACATCTCGCGCATGCAATTGGCCCTCCAGCTGGAGCGCGGTGAGGCCGCGATGCTCGTCAACCTGGCTTCCGTGCCCCCCGCGGAGGTGTTGAGAAGCTTGCGCGAGCTCCCCAACGTGATCTCCGCTGAACTGCTGGAGCTCGGACCATGACGACTCTCGTTGCTGTTGGCGCCCAATGGGGGGATGAGGGGAAGGGCAAGCTGGTGGACTGGCTGGCGCCCCAGGCTCAGCTGGTGGTGCGCTTCCATGGCGGCAACAACGCGGGGCATACCCTCGTGGTGGATGGTGAGCAGACCATCCTGCACGTGGTGCCCTCGGGCATCCTGCAGCCGGGCACCGTCAACCTGATTGGTCCCGGAGTGGTAGTCGACCCGGAGATCCTGCTGGGAGAGCTCTCGGTGCTCCAGGAGCGCGGCGTGCTGAGGGATCCCTCCCGGGTGCGCGTCTCCGGGCGCGCCCACGTGATCCTTCCCTGGCATCGAGCCCTCGACAAGGCGCGCGAGGAGAGAGCGCGCGGGCGCGCCATCGGCACCACCGGCCGGGGCATCGGGCCCGCTTACGAGGACAAGGCGGCCCGTCGCGGTATCCGCGTGGCCGACCTGCTGGATGCGGAGGTGCTCGGGGAGGCGCTGCGACGCATCGCCGAGCAGAAGAACTTCGAGCTCGTCGAGTACTACGGCTGGGAGGCCATCGACGTCGAGTCGCTGGAACGCGAGGCCGTGGAGTGGGGGCGTCGCCTGGAACCCTACGTGGAGCACACCGAGCGCACCCTGGAGTCGGCCCTGCGGGACGGTTTGAACGTGCTCTTCGAGGGTGCCCAGGGCAACTTCCTCGACATCGATCACGGCACCTATCCCTACGTGACCAGCAGCAATTGCGTGGCCGGTGCGGTCTGCGCGGGCGCGGGAGTGGGGCCCACGCGCATCGACCGCGTGCTGGGGATCACCAAGGCCTACACGACGCGCGTGGGTGGCGGCCCTTTCCCCTCGGAACTCGAGGGGGAAGCGGGCGAAGCGCTGCGCCGGGCCGGCGAGGAGTTCGGGGCCACGACCGGGCGGCCGCGACGTTGCGGCTGGCTGGATGCCGTCATGCTGCGCGAGGCGGCCACCGTGAACGGCTATACGGCGCTCGCGGTCAATAAGCTCGACGTGCTCTCGGGCATCGATGAGCTGAAGATCGCCATCGCCTACGAGATCGATGGTAAACGCGTCGAGGACTTCCCGATGACGCTGGCCGAGATCGAGCGCGCGGTGCCCGTCTACGAGAGCCACCCGGGTTTCGAGGAGAACCTCCGGGAGTGCCGGGATTATTCGCATCTGCCCGCGACAGCGCGCGCCTACGTGGATCGCATCGAAGCCCTGGTGGGTGTGCCCGTCGAACTGATCTCAATCGGCCCCGAGCGCGAAGAGACGATCTGCCGCGTGGAGCCCTTCCGGGACTGACGAGTTCGAAACGCGACGAAAGCGCCTAAAGAGACGCTGGGGTCGCTGCTGAGCGGGGCAGGGCGCAGAGGGGTGGTCGGCGAACGGGAGACTCTTGGTGGGTTGCTGTCTCCCGTCCGCCGTGAATCGAGGACGGTTGCCTTGACGGTCCCGGGTTGCCGCTCCTGCTTCCTCCTCGCTCCGCGCGGTAGCCAGGGGAAACCACCGACACGAACGACGATAGCGAACAAAAAGCGAAAGTCAATTTCGACCGCTTGGCGCCTCGAGTCCCGTCGACACACCTCCCGGCCGGTGGTATGCCTGCCTCGGGCCGTTAGCTCAGTTGGCAGAGCACCGGACTTTT
>JABSQX010000279.1 GCA_013215615.1 Myxococcales bacterium
GTGGCCATATGGCTGCAGGCGGCAAGCGAGACCAGCAGCAGGCCCCCCGCCAGCGAGGTAATGACGCTGCGAATCATGTCGGATTTCCTCCCCGTCTTCGGTCGCTGTAATCGTCGAGCGCTCCTGGCGCTCCGATCCGCGCGGGAACTCTAGCGCCAGGCAGAGCCGCGCAGCAGGCGGCCGGGCAGTGCCCCGGTGTGCTCGCCGTCGCGCATCAGCGTCTGACCCGCGACGATCGTGGCCGCGATCCCCTGGGCGCCCTGCTTGAGGCGCTTGGCTCCGCCCGGCAGGTCGTAGGCGACCTCGGGCATCCGAGGAGCCACCGTCGCCGGATCGATGACGTTGAGGTCCGCGATGAAGCCCTCGCGCACGAGTCCGCGGTCGAGGAACCCCCAGGCCGCGGCCGGCTCGAAGCTGAGCTTGCGGATCGCCTGCTCGAAGGGGATGGCCTGGCGTTCCCGCACCCAGTGGGCGAGCAGGTAGGTGGGGATCGAGGAGTCGCTGATCTGGGAGACGTGGGCACCGGTGTCCGAAGTCGCCACCACGGTGCGGGGGTGTTGGAGCATCTCCAGTACGTCGTCCTGATCCTGGTTCGCGAAGGGCTGCACGAAGAACTGCTCGAGGTCGCTCTTTTCGCAGAGGTCGAGCATCAGCGACACCGGATCCGTACCGCGCTCGGCCGCCAACTCGGCGACCGTGCGATGCGGGGGCAGCGGGGTGTCGAAGACGCGGATCCAGTCGTAGTCGGGGGCGCGCACCTCGGCGCCGATGGCCCGCGCGTAGCGGCCCTGCTGGGCCTCTTCGATCAGGCGCGCACGGGTGTTGGCATCGCGGAGTGCCGCCCGTTGCTCTTCGAGGGGGCGCGCGCGCAGTTCCCGCCAGACCGGCAGCGGGTCGAAGGGCAGGGCGGTGCGGAAGGAGAGCACGCCCTGGAACTCCCGGGCGTGGGTCTGCCCGAACATTCGCCCGCCGGCTGCGGCGGTTTCGTCCAGAAGATCGAGCATGCCCTTCGAACCGCCGGGAATCTGCCGCGCAGAGGCCACGATGAAGGTGACCGGCCGGCCGCTCTCCACCGCCAAGTCGCGCAGGCGGCCGTGGTACTCGGCGAGAGACGCGGCGTCGCGGTGTTGCTCGTTGGCGAGTTCGAAGACGCCGCTGCCGAGTTCGCCCATGACGCCGACGAGGCTGCGGACCTCGTCCCAGTCGGCCAGGCGGCTGGCCACCGGGCGGTCGTCGGAGGTTTCGTGGCTCGGGGAGCGCGAGGTCGTGAAGCCCGCGGCGCCCGCCTTCATGGCGTCCTCGACCTCGCGGCACATGGCGGCCAGGTCGTCCGGGGACGCCTTCTCCTCGAAGGCCCGCTCGCCCATCACGTAGGTGCGCAGCGCCGAGTGTCCGATGTAGCCGGCGTGGTGGATGCCCTTGGGGAGGGCGTCCACGACGTCCAGGTACTCGCGGAAGGTCTCCCAGCGCCACTTCACACCCGCGGCCAGTACCTCCGCGGACATGTCCTCGGCGCGCTCCAGGCTGCGCAGGGCCAGGTGGGCCTCGCTCTCCCGGCCGGGTGCCACCGTGAACCCGCAATTTCCCATCACTACGCTGGTGACGCCGTGCCAGCAGGCGCTGGTGCCCAGCGGGTCCCAGCAGATCTGGGCGTCGAGGTGGGTGTGCCCGTCCACGAAGCCCGGGGTCACCACGTGCCCCTCGGCGTCGATTTCCTCTTCGCCTTTTTCCCGGATGCGCCCGACGCAGGCGATGCGGTCGTCCACCACCCCCACATCCGCGGGAACCGGCGCTCCCCCCGAGCCATCCACCACGCTGCCATTGCGAATCACGAGGTCGTAGGCCATGGAACCTCCGGGTCGAGTGGCGGCGTCTCGAGGCGGGGACGTCGTTGAATCTTCAACTTCCGCCCGCTCCACGCATGCTAGCGCGGGCTTCGGAGTCTGCGCCGGGCCGCGGCGACGAGGCTGAGCGCCCCGAGGAGCAGGGCGGCGGGGCTTGCCGACGGTACTGCGACTCCGCAGTTGGGCACCGCGACGTTCGCGCAGCCCGTCGCCGGGTCGCAGACCTCGGCCGTGCAGGCGTCGCCGTCATCGCAGAGTCCGGCATCCGGAACGTGGGTCGCGGCGTTCAGCGTTTCGTCGCAGCTGTCCACCGTGCAGGCCACACCGTCAGTGGTGTTGGGGGGCGTTCCGGCCAACACCACTGACGGTG
>JABSQX010000280.1 GCA_013215615.1 Myxococcales bacterium
CCGAGATCCGCGCGTGCCTCAACGGGCGCGGCGAGCAGCACGATCATCGCGATCGTGGTCCGGAACGGAGCCCGCATCTACATCACCATTCCGCGCATCTGCATCGGCTGGAGCACGATCCAGACCCCGGAAGCGTAGAGAATGATTGCCAGGGCGGCCCACGGCAGCCCGAGGCGGAGCGCGGGTCCGGGGCCCGGCGCCCAGTCACGGATGATGCGCCAGCCGACGGCCACGCTGACGACGAGACCTCCACCGAGAAGGCCCCGGCGGGTGCGTCGCCGGCAAAGGGCCGACTCGTGGCGAGCCCCAGTTCGACCAGCGCGCGGTCAGTGGCAGGGGCCAGCGTTCCAAACCCCGTCCAGAGATGGAAACTGAAGTGCGCCAGCCACATGGAGAAGCCGAGCGGAACGAGCGCCGGAGCCAGCCGGGCCACGATCTGTCGGATGGGTGTGCCGCGGAATCCGGTGCCCGCGAGCGCGCGGCCCGCAGCGGCGCACGCCGGTACGAGAACCGCCGGCGCGAGGGTCAGTGAGAGCAGCACTCCCGCGCTCGTTACGAGCGGCTCCCAGCCCGTACCGATCCAGTTGGCGATGGCCTCTCCGGTCGAAACTACGGGTCCCACCATTGCTCCTGCGTTGGCGAAGGCACCGAAGCAGATCAACAGCGAGAGCGCGGCTACGTCGAGTCCGGGTACGGCACGCCGGGAACGCCCGCGACCCAGGGCGGAGCCCGGAGAAAGGGCCGCGATCCCGGCGTTGTCGTGGGGACACGCGCGAACGCAGTCGAGGCAGAAGGTGCAGTCCAGGTTACCGGTCTTCGTGGGAAGGAAAAGCCCGGTGGGGCAGCCCGGTCCGTTCGGATTGCCCCGCAGGCAGTCGTGGGTCGTGCATTCGGCACAGACCGCGCCATCCCGGGCGCGTACTTCGAGCGGAGAAACTCCGGAGTTCACGAAATGAAACTGGCCGATGGGGCACAGGTACCGGCAAAAGCTCCCACGCGGGAAGAGCCCCTCGACCAAGAAACACGCGCTGAAGTAACCGACGACGATCCAAGCCGTCCAGTAGGGGCTGTCCCAGAGCGCGAAGGCTTCGTAGGCCCAGAGGTAGAGCGCGAAGAGCCCAACCGCAGGCCACTTGTTGCGCAATGCAGCGGGCCACGAGAAGCGGCGCCCCAGCAGGCGGGCCGCTACGGACCGCGTCAGGGTGAAAGGGCAGATGGCGCAGAAGAGATTGCCCGCGATCAGCAACGCAATGACGACGAAGCCGCGCCAGTAGGTCCAGGGTAGTACTCCGGCCAGGTTCAGTGCGCTCGGGCGCTGCGGACCGAGCCAGCCGTCTATGACGATCGCGCCGGCCAGAGCGAACATCGTCCACTGCAGCGTGCGGCGTAGCCACACCGATCTGCCGAGTGTTCTCAGGTTCCGCCAGGAGCTTCCACGTGTCGTCTTCATCTCTCCATGCCGGACGACGCGCGGCGATGGGCGATGCGCTGGCGAGAGCATCAGCAACACGATGGCGACGGCTGCCAACAACATGGGGAGGCCGCTCGCCACCCACATGAGGGCACCGGCCGCCCTCTGGTCGGCGAGAGGAGCGATCGCCCACGGCTTGGGTGTCTCGGCGTACAGCGGATAGAAGAGCTGATCCGAGAACGCGAAGGTGGCGGAGAAGACCGTATTGAACACCGCCGCTGCCGCGAGATAGAGCAGCATTTCCGGACGCGCGCCGGGTCGGCGCGCGGGCCACGGCTGGATCACCGGGTACCAGAAGAGCAACGCCGCGGCGAGGAAGCACAGGTGTTCCAGGTCGTGCCAGAAGGTGTCTCGGAGTGCCGCCTGATAGGCCGGTGGCCAGTGCCATGCGAGCGTGGTCAACGCCCACAGCGACAAAGCGACCACGGGCCGGGTGAGTGCATGCAGAACCCGTTGCAGGGTTCCCCAAGCCAGGAAAGGCCCGAGTCCGCGGCGCAGCCAGCTCCGCGGCAGCCCGCGAAGCATGGGGATGATCGGAGCGCCCAGCCACAGCAGCGGCGCCGCGACTCCCATCAGCAGCCAGTGCTGCGCCATGTGCGCTTGGAGCATCAGGTCGGAGAGGCCATCGAGCGGGGAGAGGAGCGCCAACGCGAGTGCCGCCAACCCGGCGAGGAACGCGCTGCGCCTCCAGGCGGGGAAATGCCCCGGGAGCTGGCGCCGCACCTGCGCAAAGCCGCG
>JABSQX010000281.1 GCA_013215615.1 Myxococcales bacterium
TACGACGTGTGGTGGAAGGCCATGGACGAGGAGATGAACGCGCGCCGCGGCACCTTCTTCGACCAGGATTCCACCGAGGAACGCGACACCAGCCAGTCCGTGCTGGCCGGCGGCATGGAGGGCGAGTGGAATGCCGAGGTGCGGCTGCGCGAACTCGAGGCGGACGGGCTCGCGGGCGAGGTCATCTTCCCGCAGATGGCGCCCTTCGGCGGCGGTCTCATGCAGTACCGCACCAAGGTGGATCCCGTGGCGAATCGCGAGGGCAACCAGGCCTACAACCGCTGGCTCGCGGATCTCTGCAACGCCAACCCCGGGCGCCACGCCGGGGTGGCGCTGATCACCGTGGAAGACATCGACGTCGCCGTGCAGGACGTGCGCGAAGCCCGGGAGATGGGCCTCTGGGGCGGCGTGTTGATCCCGTCCGGCACCGGCCGCAACCCCTACTACCACGACGAGCGCTACGAGCCGTTGTGGGCGGCCTGCGAAGATCTCGGGATGCCCGTCCACACCCACTCGGGTTGGTCGCCCGACTACGGGGACGGGCGCGCGGCGACCGCCATGTTCATCAGCGAGGTCTCCTGGTACGCGCACCGGCCCTTCACCTGCTTCCTGTGGGCCGGGGTCTTCGAACGGCACCCGAAGCTCCGCCTCGTCATGACCGAGCAGGGCTGCTCGTGGATCCTCGAAACCCTGCGCGGGTTCGAGTCCTACTTCGACAAGCCCTACTTCAAGTACTTCCACGAGGATCTCTCGCTGCGGCCCACCGAGTACTTCCAGCGCCAGTGCTTCATCGGGGCCTCCTTCCTGTCTCCCGACGAATGCGTGGACCGCCACCGGGTGGGCATCGAGAAGATCATGTGGGGCTCCGACTACCCGCACCTCGAGGGCTCCTGGCCCAACACGATGGATTCGCTTCGCGAGACCTTCTCGACCGTCCCAGAGGAAGAGACCCGGGCGATGCTGGGTGGCAACGCCCTCGAGGTCTTCGACTTCGACGCGGCGGCCCTCGCGAAGGCCGCCGAACGCATCGGCCCGGATCTCGAGGAGATCACGCGCCCGGCCTGAAGGCGATCTCCCACACCGCTCCCTCGCGCCTCTTCGGAACAGACGCCATGACCGAACGAAACGCCCCCGCATCCCGGCTCTTCTCCGACGCCGAACTCGCCGAACTGGCTCGCCCGCCGCGGGAGCAGGTCGAAGCCGCGGCGCAGCGCTCCCCCGAAGACCTGCGGGAGACCCTGCTGGGCCTCGCCGGGCGCCACCTTCGCTTCAGCCAGGGCTACGAACCCTGGTTGAGCGCCATCTACGACTTCCTGAGCGAGCGCCACGGCGCGGACAGCGCCCAACGGGCCGCCGCCGCGGAGGCCAAGCTCGCCGACGCGTACCCTGAAGCTGCAGGAGATGCCCCCGACAGCGCGCAACTCGAAGCCGTGGCCCATGCAGCGTCCGCACGGGTGGCCGCGGGCGAAGCCGGCGAGGCGTTGGCGCTGTGGGATTCGCTGTCCGACGCACTGCTCCAGCACCACGACGCCGAGCGGGATCGGATCTCCCTGGTCCTCTCCCACGTCTACCGGACCTACGGGCCCGAAGAGTTGGAGGCCTGCCACCGCTACTGCGCGGAGCGCACGCTGTTGCGCTGGATGCCTCGCGACCTCGAACGCGACCCGGCCGATCGGCTGCGCACCTGGGCGGGCATGCAACTCGGTAACTTCAGCCGCCTCTCCATCGAGGAAGACGGCGAGAAGTTCACGCTCCGGCAAGATCCCTGCGGCACCTGCTCGCGGCAGATCCAGGCGGGCGGCCACGAAGCGCCGCTGGATCTCGCCATCGTGCGCGAAGCCTGCCCGCTCAGCTTCGGCGACGGCGGTGTGCCCGTCTACCGCACTCACGTCGCGGTATTCCACTACCTGCTTCCCATGGAGCGAGGCGGCGTCCCCTGGCCCGTGATCCGCTGCCCGCGCCAACTGGGCACCGGACCTTGCCGGGTGCTGCTCTACAAGGACCCGAGCCGGACCCCGCCCGAACACGCCACCGAAATGGGAATGCCACCCACCCGCGCACTCCCCGCCTCCCCTACCCGTTCTTGAGCGAGCCACTCCGCTCGAAGCGAATTCCCCGCTGCCGTCGGTGGAACGCACTCGCGGATGCGTAGCGGTCGTGCCCGGGAAAACCCCAGGGGTTCTCTAGCGTCCTGAGAGAGCTCCA
>JABSQX010000282.1 GCA_013215615.1 Myxococcales bacterium
ACCTCCGCGTTCAACTGGGCGATGCGCTCGGTGGCCTCCAGGTACTCCTCGACCAGGGAATAGATGACGTCGCGGCAGGAGCGCACCTCGTTGAGTTGCCCCACCACCTGGCCCACCGGGTTGAAGGCCACCTCCTGGGCTTGCTCCGCGTAGCGGTGCACGCGCTGCACGGCGTCGGCGGTCACCATACCCTGCAGGGGCATGCCCAGCGGGTCCGGGGCGGATAGGAATTTCAAAGGCCTATTCTAGACACTTGGGCATGTAGGGGACGCCAAAAGAGGGAATACAGCGGCTCTCTAGAGATGGCGGAGGCCCGTCAGCGGTGTTTTCAAGGGCCTCTCACGGTCGCCCTACCCTCTTCGGGCGAGTTTGGAGCGCACGGGTGCGTTCCCACGACTGCCGCGGAGATGCGGCGGTGGGTCTGGCTGGAGTTCACCACGAAATGGGGGTGGCGCCTTAGCCGGTGAAGGAGATGTCGGCTTCCGGCTCAGCCATGTATTCGTTCTCCTCCGGAACCGCGGCGCTCGTGGGTGGGGCCCGGGCCGGCAGGTTCAGGCACTCGAGGATGGCGCGGATGGCCTCGGGAGGATGAACGACGGAAAGCCACCGCATGCGTGCTCCGCAGCGTGGGCAGTCCAGCACATCGATGGCGAAGACTCGACGCAAGAGTTCAGCCCACCTCAACCGGTGCGAACGTGTAGGACGCGGCCATGTAGGGGCCCAGTCGCTCGGTTCGTCGGCCGAAGCGAGAGGAAGCGACTCGATTGGTGGTCCTTTGCGGCGGGCCGCGGAGAACTCTTCCTCTGGAATCTTCAACCGGGCAGGGAACGCAGGGGCCGCGCCCGGCTGCAAACCCGGATCCATCGGAGTACCGGATTCAGTTCCTGCATCCGGCGTGCACTTCGACACCGATCCCTTCTGTTCTGTTTCCAGAGTGGGCGGAACGACCTCGCGCCGCGCCCGCGCCGACGGACCCAGCACTCCGTGGTAACGCACGAGGTGGAAGCGCGGGGGTGGCACCAGGGCTGCGAGTTTTTCCATCAACTCCTGGGGTGAGAAGAGCACGCAGGTCGTGCCGTCTCGCCAACGCTTCTTCAGGTGGATCACAAGTTGGCCGTCGGGTTGGCGAGAAAGACGCTCCGTGGCCACGGGCGGGCGCGCCACGTAGCGGCACAGGCGTTCGAGGCGCTGTCGGTCGCGGGCCGGGACGGCCACGTTGGCGTGAAGGCTCACACCCGAGACCATCGCGCAACGCGGCCCGTCAAACCGTGGCCCATCTTCCACATCCACCCGGTCCCCCAGGCGACGCACGGCTTGGCCGGCCCTCGGCCCCATTGCAATCCGGTTCGAGGCAGAGGCCCCGTAGAGTTCGGCAAGGAGTGGCTGATCACGACCCAGGGAGTCGGCCTCAGAGGATTCTGCCTCGGGGCCCAGCCCCCTGCGCTCGAGCATCCGAGCAATGCGCTGAGCCACCTGGCCGGCCACGGCTGCGACCTCGGCATCGCTTGGGGGCGGAAGCGGATGGAAGCGCAACTTCTCCTTTGGCCCCGCTGCGTACACGCCATCGAGCACCAGCGAATGAAAGTGAACATTCAGGTTGAGGGCTCCCCCGAAGCGCTGCACGAAGGTGACGGCGCCGCACTGTTGACCCTCGACCTGCCAATGCTTCCGGGCTCGGCGACGCAGGGAGCCAAAGAGGGCCCGCATGAAAATGCCGAGCACAGCGCTCGTCAGCGGCGCGTCGTAGGCCAGCCGGTATCGCAGCGCGAAGGGGAGCGAGAGTACCCACTGCCGCACGGGCACCAGAGGCAGCACCCGATCCACGAGGTGAGCCGCAGTGTCCGCCATGCGGCGCCCTCCGCAAGAAGGACAGAACCCCCGGCCCTTGCACGAGAAGGCGACCAGTCGGTCAAAGCCACACGCATCGCAGTGCACACGCACAAACCCATGGGCCAGGATCCCGCAGGCGAGAAAGTTCCGGAACTCGCGTTCGACAAAGCGCGGCACTGTGCGCTCACTCGCCCGCGCTCGGGCCAGAAAAGTCTCGAGTTCCGCCGCCACCACCCCGTAAACAACGCTCTCCTCGGGGCGGCGTCGGGTGTAGCTCCGGGAGGCGTCACGATCAAAACGGGAACCA
>JABSQX010000283.1 GCA_013215615.1 Myxococcales bacterium
TGCTGCCGCGGGGTGCTCCGGGAAGGCGCGGAGCTGCCCCTCGAAGGACGCGGTGCGCGACTCCCCCGCCACCCGTCCCGGGCGTGAGGGGGAGATCGAGACGCCTCGACAGGGCCCGGCGCGTGCGCGCCCACCGCATCCGGATTCGAAGCAAAAGGGTGACCCAGGGTCATTTTTATGTCAAGCGAAGCCGGTGCTGCAGCGGAGGGCAGAGGGCGGGGCCCTGTGCCTCAACGTGTGGCCGCTGCGCCGCGACGAGGCCGGCCGGGCTAGACTGCGCGCCCGTGGCGGGCAGAGTCTATGTGGAGCGGGACCCGGCGGATGCGCGCATCGCCTGGATGCTCTTCGACCACCCGGAGCGCCGCAACGCGGTGACCCTGGAGATGTGGCAGCGCATCCCGGAGTTGGCCGCGGAGCTGGACGCTGACCCCGACGTGCGCGTGGTGGTGCTGCGCGGCGCGGGCGAGCAGGCCTTCGTGGCCGGTGCCGACATCTCTCAGTTCGGGGCCGCGCGCACGGGGGACGCCGCGGGAGACTACGACCGCCTCAACGGACGCGCCTTCGAGGCCCTGGCCGACATCGGGAAACCCGTGATCGCCATGATTCGCGGCTTCTGCGTGGGCGGAGGCGTGGCCCTCGCACTGACCGCAGACGTCCGCTACGCGAGCCCGGAATCGGTGTTCGCGGTGCCCGCGGCCCGGCTGGGGCTCGGTTACCAGATGTCGGGCCTCGACACGCTCTGCCGGCTGGTGGGCCCCTCCCGGGCGCGGGAGATCTTCTTCACCGCCCGGCGTTTCAGTGCCGAAGAGGCCCACGGCTTCGGGCTGCTCAACGAGATCGTTCCCGCAGAATCCCTCGAAGCCCGGGTGCGCGAGATCGCCTCCGGGATGGCGGACAACGCACCCCTCACCCTGGCGAGCGTGAAGTACATCGTCCGGGAGTTGGGGGTTCCCGCGGCAGAACGCGACATGGACGCCGTCGCCCGATCCATCCGGCGCTGCTTCGAGAGCGAAGACTACCGGGAGGGCGTTCAGGCCTTCATGGAAAAGCGCCCGCCGCGTTTCCAGGGACGCTGAACGCCGCGTCCTATCGCCGCGCGGCGCCACCACAGCCGAGTCACTCATGCCCGTTTATCGCCTGGGCGCCGAGCCCCTCTTCCCGGACCCCGAGGACAGCGACGAGAGCGGTCTGCTCGCGGTGGGCGGGGATCTCGAGCCCCAGCGCCTGCTCGCCGCCTACGCGTGCGGGATCTTCCCCTGGTACTCCGAGGGGCAGCCCATCCTGTGGCATTCCCCGGACCCGCGTGCGCTGCTGTTGCCCTCGGCGCTCCACGTGCCCCGGAGTTTGCGCCGGACGCTGCGGCGCGGGCGCTACACGCTGCGCTTCGACACGGCCTTCGCGGAGGTGGTGCGCGCCTGCGCGGAGTCGCCGCGGCCGGACCAGGACGGGACCTGGATTACCGCGGAGATGCAGCGCGCCTATCTGCGCCTCCACGAGCTGGGTTTCGCGCACTCCGCGGAGGCCTGGGAGGGGGGCGCGCTGGTGGGCGGGCTCTACGGGGTCTCCCTGGGCGGTGCCTTCTTCGCGGAGTCCATGTTCGCGAGGTGCGACGACGCCTCGAAGGCCGCGTTGGTGGTGCTCGTCGAGCAGCTGGCGCGCTGGGATTTCGACCTCTTCGACTGCCAGCTGCCCAGCGACCACGTGGCACGCTTCGGGGCGCGGCCGGTGGCGAGGCGCGACTTCCTCGAATTGCTCCGAGCTTCCCTGGCGCGCGAGACCCGGCGAGGCCCCTGGAGCCTCGAAGCGCCAGCAGCGCGCTAGGCGCTCCCGCCTCCTGGGGCGGTCTCAGGATGCCGCGCGCAGCCGCTCTTCGAGCGCCGCCAACTCCTCGTGCAGGGCGGCGGGTACGTGATCCCCGAACTCCGCGTAGTAATCGCGGATGCCGGGTAGCTCGTCGAGCCAGCCCGCCACATCCACGCGCAGGAGTTCCGCCATGTCCTCGGCATCGATGTCCAGGCCACTGGTGTCGAGGCCATTGGGCGTGGGAAGGTTGCCGATGGGGGTCTC
>JABSQX010000284.1 GCA_013215615.1 Myxococcales bacterium
GGGCGTTGGTGAGATGGCCCGCTGCGGCGGCATCCGCCGTGTTCTGAGCTGTGGTGATCCTCGCATCGTTGTCGTTCACAGCGATCTCAACGGCGTCGAAGTTCGCATTGACCCCATTGGCGTCGGCCGGCGTCCCGTTCGTGAACTCGTTCGGCACCGTCAACGTACCGGCCGCCACTACGAGCGGCACCGCAATCAATACCAGCAGCAGCGTCAACCCGAGTGCCGGCCGACGCTTGCGCAGCGTCCAGGCCGTCGTGGCCGCCAGGCCCATCGCCAGCAGCGTCAGGCCCCAGATGCCCAGCGTCGGAAGCAGCGGAGGCGAGGCAATCTCGCTCCACATCATCGCCCCCCAGTTGTCGTCCCCCCAGCCCGCCAGGGCCTCGCCGGGCAGCACGAACGCAGCAACGAGCGTGAGCCAGAGTCCGTGAAGTCGAGCCGAGTTTCGCATTCGCATGGTGTCCATCCTCATCCGCGGGCAGCAGCTTGCCTGTCCCAGGTTGTGATGCGTTCCGGGGCATTCTCTCACGAGAGTGGAGATCGTGTGCAAGCGAGCGCGTGAGGTGGAATTGAGGGCGCTCTGGGAAGCGATCCGAGCGGCTGGAATGAATGGTGACCCAGGCAGAATTCGAATCTGCGACCTTCGGCTTCGGAGGCCGACGCTCTATCCAGCTGAGCTACTGGGCCACGTCGCGCCCTGACGAGCGCGGGCCGGGACCGTACCACCTCCCCCAGCCGCGTGCCTCCCGGCACGGGGTACCACGCTCGTAGGCGGCGCCCGAATTTCGCACGAGTGGAGACGGGCAGAAGAATTGGTGGGACGTAGAGGACTTGAACCTCCGACCCCCGCGGTGTGAGCACGGTGCTCTAGCCAGCTGAGCTAACGTCCCAGAGCGGCGGAGTCTTCGCCATCCCGGAAGCGATTTCAAGTTCGCTGGGAGAGTCCATGGAGAGGACCGCCAGCGGGCAGCCCTGGCCTTCGGCCGGCCCGGCAGGTCGCTGACGGGAGCGGCTGGCTCCCGGTCCTCGCGCGCCCCGATCAGTCGCGTTCGAGTTGACGCTTCGCGACGGCTTCGATGAAGGCCCCGAAGAGCGGGTGAGGCGCGAAGGGCTTCGACCTGAACTCCGGGTGGAACTGCGACGCCACGAAGAACGGGTGCTCGGGAAGCTCGACGATCTCGGCCAGGCGCCCGTCGGGCGAGTTGCCGGAGAACACCAGGCCGGCTGCCTCGAGCCGCTCGCGGTAGTCGTTGTTGAACTCGTAGCGGTGCCGGTGCCGCTCGGCGATCTGCGTCGTGCCGTAGGCCGCGTGGACGCGCGAGCCCGAGACCAGGGTGCACGGATACGAGCCGAGGCGCATGGTGGCGCCCTTGTCCTCGATCTGTTCCTGGCCGGGCAGCAGGCTGATCACCGGGTGCGCGGTCGCCGGATCGATCTCCGTGGAGTTCGCGCCCGGGCAACCCGCCACGTTGCGGGCGAACTCGGCCACCGCCATCTGCATTCCGAAGCAGATCCCGAGGAACGGCACCCCATTTTCGCGGGCGTACTGGACGGCGCGGATCTTTCCCTCGGTACCGCGGCTGCCGAAGCCGTGGGGAACCAGGATCCCCTGGCAGTCTCGAAGCTCCGAGATGCCCTCGAGCTTCTCGGAGTCGATGTACTCGATGTTGACCTTGGCGCCGATCGGGATGCCGGCGTGCACGAGCGCCTCGTTCAGGCTCTTGTACGACTCGGTGAGGTCCACGTACTTCCCCACCATCGTGACCGTGAGTTCCTGCTTCGGATCCCGGAGCACCTGGACGACCGACTCCCACTTGCGCAGGTCCGGCCGGCCGGTCCACATGTTGAGCACCTGGGAGATCTTCTCGTCCAGCCCCTCCTGATGGAAGACGAGCGGCACCTCGTAGATGGTGTCCACGTCCTTGGCGGTGATCACGGCATCGTCGTCGACGTTGCAGAAGAGGCCGATCTTCGACTTGATGGATTTATCGAGGTAGCGGTCCGTACGACACAGGATGATGTCCGGGGAAAGACCGACGGACTGC
>JABSQX010000285.1 GCA_013215615.1 Myxococcales bacterium
GCAGGCCGAAGAGATGCGCGGGGACCTGGGTGATGAGTTGGATGGCGCGCTCGAGCGAGATGAGCTTCCGGCCCCGCAACGTATCCGCGAGGAACATCGTCGTGTACGGGGCGCCGCACATGCGGTCGAGGTGGGCGCCGGCGTCCGAACCGCCCAGGGTCACGTGTCGATGTTGCCAGGCTTCCACGCGCAGGGCCCAGCTGGCGTCGTCGTTGCCCCGAGCACCCGGCCACAATACGGTGCGCAACTCGTCGCAGAGCGCGATTTCCACCAGCGTGTCGAAGGTCGTCTGCCCGCGTTCCTCGGCGATCTCCCCCACGCGGCGTCCGTCGAGCCCGGCGTTGGCAGGGGAGAAGGTGTTCCCGATGCGGTAGTGGCCCCAGTGGGAGAGTCCCGCGAAGACACCCGCCTCGGGGGAGCGTGCACGCTCGTCCATTCCTCGCCGGACCTCGGGATCGCGCAGCGCCTGCATGCGCGCCTCGAGCGGCAGGGAGAGGATCTCCCCCCAGCCGGGCATGGAGTTGAACGCGCAGTGGGTGAGGAAGCTCATGCACAGGTCCACCTGCACGGGCATGGTGAGCGCCACGATGCGTGCACCCCGTTCGGCGGCGCGTTCGCAGGCGTCGATCTGGCGCCGGTAGCGCTCCTCGGATTTGCTGTCGATGGTGAGCACGTTCCAGTTCGCCACGCGCTGCGCGGCCAGCGACATGCGGCTCACCAGGTCGATCTCGTCGTCCGAGAAGCCCTGCAGGCAGCCGTCGATGATGAACTCGAGGGTGGTGCCCTCGTGATCGCCCACGGCGGCGCAGAGCGCCAGTACCTCCTCCTCGCTCGCCCAGCGGGAGGGCACGGGTTGGCCGTCGCCGTCGGTGTGGGTGAAGGCGAGCGAGGTGGAGAATCCCAGCCCGCCGCCTTCGATGGAGCGGTGCAGCAGCGCCGCCATGGCGTCGATCTGTTCGGAGGTCGCGGTCTTCCCGACTGCGTCGGCGCCCATCACCGCGCGGCGCAGCGCGCAGTGCCCCACCAGGAAGGCGGCGTTGACGCCGAGCCCGCCGTCGAAGCGGGAGAGGTAGTCTCCGAAGCTCTCCCAGTCCCAGCGGATGCCCTGCTCGAGGGCGTCGAGTGGCATGCCCTCTACCACCGCCATCATGCGGCGGAGGTAGTCGGCGTCGGAGGGAACCAGCGGGGCCAGGCTGAAGCCGCAATTTCCGCCCACGATGGTGGTGACACCATGCTGGTTCGAGGGGCTCGCCAGCGGGTCCCAGAGGAGTTGGGCGTCGTAGTGGGTATGGGGATCCACGAAGCCGGGGCAGAGCACGAGACCCGTGGCATCGACGGCTTCCCGGGCCTCGGCGGCCCCGAGATCCCCCACTTGCTGTATACGGCCCTCGGCGATGCCCACGTCAGTGCGTCTCGCCGGCGCCCCGCTGCCGTCCACCAAGCTGCCGCCACGAATCAGGATATCGAGCACGCGCGTCTCCTGGGATCGTGAGGGTCCGGACCGAGGGGACCGGACGGCTTCGTGTTATTCCCCCCTTGGCTCCCCGGGGCCGCCGTGCAGCATAGACTTCTGCCGGGGGGTCGGAAAGTGACGTGAGCTCCCCGGGGCGTGGTGGAGTCTCTTCCGGGCCGGAGGTTGGATCTCGCACTCTGCCGGAGGGACCGGTGGGGAAAGCGCCGGCGACTACGATTTCTCGCGCAGACCCTTCGCGCACGTTTGCCTTGGGCTCGACATTTCGGCTACAACCCCACGTGCCCGCAAACCCATGAGGCCGGAACCGGATCCCCGTTCGCGGAACGACCGGTTCAGGCTCTCGACCGGCCCGTCAGGCCACAGGGGGATTTAATGCACTTCGCACCTCATTTCGCCCAAGCGGTCGCGTCGACGCGCACCGGGCTCGGACGACTGTTCCTGCTGGTCTCGCTGGTCGCGATGCCGCTCGCGGCCGCTGCCGATGACGCAGCGGTCAACTACGCGCGAAACGGGTGGTATCTCGGGGCCGGTGGCGTGGGCGCCTCCTTCGAAGGTCTCGACA
>JABSQX010000286.1 GCA_013215615.1 Myxococcales bacterium
GTCGCTGCGAAGCACTAAGCCTTTTCGAACAGGAAATCGACGCCGACGCCGCCTTGGAGCGCCTCAAGGCGCTCGAGAACAGCGGCAAGGCATCCCTCAGCTTCTTTGGCCTGGTACTCTGCGCTCTGGCGCGAGCCTTCCACGAACAGCCCGCGCTGAACCGCTATGTGATGGGCCGGCGCATCTACCAGCGTCGCCACGTGGCCATCACCTTCAGCGGACAAGTCTCCCCGGGGGCAAGCGCTCCGGTGTATCTGCGCAAGAAGCGCTTTCCAGCCGGCGAGAGCACCTTGGACGCGGGAAACGGTATCTTCCGGGAGGTGCACCGCGGACGCGCGGGAGCGACAAGCGGCGGCGATCGCTTCCTGCGCGCCTTCCTGCGGCTGCCCTGGCCGGTGGGCTCACTGCTGATGCGCTTCGCGCGTGCGCTTGACCACTGCAACCTGATCCCGGCACGCTGGGTTCTCGCGCATCCCCTACACGCGAGCGCCTTCGTCGCAAACCTGGGGAGCGTGGGCATCCCCAGCGCCTACCACCCTCTCTACGAACACGGCGCCATCCCCCTGGCTCTCGTGGTGGGCGAGCTGCGCGAATCGATCTCGGTCTGCGCCGAGGGCCACGCCGGGGCTCGCCATCGCTGCACCCTCAAGTACTCCTACGATGGACGCATCGCGGAGGCTGCCGAATGCGCGCGCTTCGCGGCCCGGGTGAAGGTGCTGCTCGAAGACCCCGAACTCCTTGCGCCGGACGACACCCGGATCGCTGGCGAGGCGGGCTCGCCACTTCCATGCTCCAAGCCGGAGGTTCCATGTCACACAACGGACGACGCATCGCTTTGACCCTCGTGCTGGCACTGGCCTCGCAACTGTTGGGCTGCCGCCAACTCGGCCTGGGCGTCAAGTACTTCCTGACGCCCTGCGCGGGCAACGGCCCCGAACGCAACGCGGATTTCGACCTGAAACTGCCCCCGTTGGATCTCGACGCCTTCTACGCCGAACTCCGCGGCTTGCAGGCGAACTTCGAATTCGAGGAACTGGGACGCATCCGGTACCAGGGGCGCGACGACCCCCAGTACTGGATCCGCCGGCCCGCGCCGGAGGGCGCACCACGCATGTTGATCGTGGCGGGCGTGCACGGCGACGAGCGCGCGGCACTTCTCGCCATCCCCCGACTACTGGCGGAACTCGCAGACGAGAGCCCGACACGCGAGCGTGCAAGCTCCCCGAGTTGGGACTTGTCGGTACTGGTTCCCGCAAACCCCGTCGGGGCTGCGCATACCTCTCGTTACAACGGCACTGGCTGCGATCTCAACCGGGATTTCGGCTCTTTCGCGAATCCGGAAGCTCGCGCGGTGCGCAACGTCGTCGAGCGCCTGGACCCCGACCTGGTGATCGCCCCTCACGAGGGGCCCCAAGACGGCTTCTTCCTAATCGCCACTGCCGACGCGGATCCCGAGTTGGCACGCCGAGCGGTGGCCGCGGTGGCCGCCGCGGGCATCCCCCTGGCCCGCAAGAGCTTCCTGGGCTTGGGGCTCGGCAGCCCGGGACTGTCCCTCGAGGGCCCAACCATCGCGGCGGGCAAGCGCGCTCTGGGTCTGGGGTCCCTGGGCACATACATGGAGTCTCTGGGCGTAGGCACCTTCACCACCGAGAGCAGCTGGGACTCGGAGGATTTCGAGGCGCGCATCGACAGCCACGTGATCGCCATTCGGGCAGTCCTGGACTCGGCGCCCCCGGGAGTCTCATCAGGAACGGGGGACTGAAGGATGAAGCTTGCACGCGGATGGAGTAGCTGGGTCCTCGAGCATCGCGCGGTCGATAGAACATGAACGGGCACGCCCGTCGCACATCCCTCCGGCTAGTAAGAGATCGCATCTCAGACCTCCGGACGCCCACCGAATCGCCGAGGCGCGGCTTTCCCCGAGAACGCTGGTAACAGGCGACCTCTACTCTGGAACACAGAAGGACACGGGATGATCTCTCTTGGAAGTATCCCCTTGTTGCTCGTGTTTTTCGCG
>JABSQX010000287.1 GCA_013215615.1 Myxococcales bacterium
GACTGGGAACTGCTGATGCTCGAGGTGGAAGCTCTGGGCCAGTCGGCGAAATCCGGGCAAGGGATCTCCCGTGAGCTCGCAAGGGGCGGCGTCGGGGCGACTCTCCGCGAACTTCGCCTCGGGCAACCCGTTCTGTGGGGCCGCGCGGTGGCTGCCCTGGCTCGGGGCGCGTATCGGCGGGGTGGTGCGGAGGCGTCCGCCGCGGCAGTGCGCGGTGCCGACCGCCTGGACCTCGAGCAGGCGTCCGGAGCGCCCGCGCTGCGGATCCTCGTGGATAATCTGGCAGAGTTGGGCGAGGCCGAAGAGGGTCTGGCGCTGGCCGCCCGGGCCGCCCGGAACGATCCCGAGGCCCCGGAGTTGCTCGAGATTCTCGCGGAGGCGCTGTGGTTGGCGGGACAGCCCGGCGAGGCGCAGGCTCGCTTTGACGCTTTGCTGGCCGCCGATCCCGAGAACCGGCAGGCGCTGCTGGGGCGTGCCCGAGTCCAGCTGGCCCTGGGGGAGGTGGACGCCGCCCGCGCCGCACTGGAGCGCGCCCAGCAGGTCGAGCCAGAAGACAGCACCGATCTGCGGGAGGAAGCCAGTCTGCTCGTTGCCCTGGGCCGACCCGAAGAAGCCCAGGCGCGTCTACAGGCTGCGTTGGCCCTGGAACCCTACGATGGTGCCGCGGCGCTTGCGTTGGCCCGGCTCCGAGCGGAAGCGGGTGCGCCCGAGGCCGAAGTGACTGCTCTGAAACGACGCGCCGCGCGCTTCGGAACGGAGGCCGGTTCCGGCTGATCTCAGCGCTTCGCCCGCTCGAGAAGCTGCCGCTGATAGCCCGCCGGAAGCGGCCCGCGAGCCTTCTCGCGATAGAGCTGGGGAACCTCGTGTTCTTCCATCCAGGCTTCAGCCGCGGCAGCGTCTTCCAGCAGCCAGAGTCTGGCGATATGGGCGACGGTGCCCCAGCGGCGTGCTTCCTCCTGGATCCCGATCGCCAGTTCGAGGTTCCGCGTCCAGGTGAGGTCCGGCCGGCTTGCCGGGTTCGCGTACCAGCGGTCCGTCTTGGTCTTTAGGAGGGATTCGAGGGCCGGAGCGAGCCAGGTGAAAGTGGCGTCTCCCTGGCCGAGCAGCCAGGGCTCTGCCACGAGGAGGTTTCCCAAGTGGAAGTTGTTGAAGCTTCTGCGTACCGCGTGCTGTTGGTCGGGCGTTTCTTCGAAGCCCGAGAGCCACGCGAGCGCTGCCAACCCGTCGCGTTTCGACCAGCGGCTGGCGACGCGTATCAACAACTTGGTGGAGGCCCCCTGGGCGATCATTTGCTCGGCCCACGCTGCAGCAATCTCGGGCTTGACTTCGGCTGTGGCGTTCGCGACCCGCAGCATGAGCTGATCCGAGAAGCGATCATTCCCACGTGCTCGAGCTGTTTCTTCCGCCCAGGCCGTGGCTTCCTCGGGGCCGACGTCCAGCACCTTGATGCGCGCGAGTGTTCCCATCGTCTGCTGGCGGAGGTCCTCGCTGGGCTGGGTGTTGATGAATTCGAACAGTCCGGGCTTGTCGGATTCGTACCAGCCCACGATGACGGCTTGGAGGCTTGCCGCGTAGGCGCGGGGATCCTGCTTCCGCGCGTAGTAGAGGCGAAGGGCGCGCTCGGGGTCGAGACGCGCGATGGCGCGCATCGCCGCGTACTCCACGCGCGGGTGTTCGGCGCGCCAGTTCGTGGTCGCCCAACGAGTTGCAGCCTCCGCGTCATGGGGAACCCACCACTGAGTGAGCAGTACGAGTTCGATGTCGCCCCGGTCGACGAAGGAGTTCTCATAGCCTTCCGCCACGGCAGGTGCGGCTTCCGCCGGGAGGGTCTGGAGCAGGTCGACGAGCTGCCCAACGCGCTCCAAGTCGTCCTGGATCGCGAGCACGGCGCGGACGCGCTGTGACACTTCGTCGCTTCCCGCGGGGGGGGGAGGCGTTCCTTCAGTGCAGGCCATGAGCAGGCCGATGAAGGAAGCCACACATGACCGCAATACGGCGCGACGTTGGCGACGAT
>JABSQX010000288.1 GCA_013215615.1 Myxococcales bacterium
AGTGTCGAGGCACTCGAGGACCAGCTCATCATGGGTCGCGACGAGGCCATCGGACGACGCGACGCCATCATGGAGAAGCGAGAGCGAAAGCAGGAGGCCAAGCGCGAGTTCGTGGAGGCGAACCTGCGCTTGGTGGTGTCCATCGCCAAGAAATACTTGAATCGCGGCCTGCAGTTCCTCGATCTCATCCAAGAGGGAAACATCGGCCTGATGAGGGCGGTCGACAAATTCGAATACCGCCGCGGCTACAAGTTTTCCACCTACGCGACCTGGTGGATCCGCCAGGCCATCACGCGCGCCATCGCCGATCAGGCGCGCACCATTCGTATTCCAGTGCACATGCTCGACAAGCTCAACAAGCTGGCGCGAAGCCAGCGCTACCTCCTCCAGATCCTGGGGCGGGAACCGAGCGCCGAGGAACTCTCGGCGCACATGGAAGCGCCTGTCGAGAGCGTCCGCAGCTTGCTCCGAATGGCCCGCGAACCCATCAGTCTCGAGACGCCCATCGGCGAGGGAGAGGATGCTGCGCTCCGAGACGTGCTGGAGGACAAGAACAGCGTCTCCCCTCAGGACGCCATCGTCTCCAGCAGCCTAGTGGAGAGCACGCGGCGCGCTCTCTCCACCCTCAGCCCGCGCGAGGAAGCGGTGCTCAAGATGCGTTTCGGCATCGGCGGGAAATTCGACCGCACCCTGGAAGAGGTCGGGGTGGATTTCGATGTCACCCGCGAGCGGATCCGGCAGATCGAATCGAAGGCCCTGCGCAAGCTGCGTCATCCCAGCCGCAGCCGACATCTCAAGGGATTCACCGAATAGCGGGCGCGATCGAGCGACCCGCTTCGCACGGGGCGTGCGCCGCTCAGTCTGTGTTGGCGGGGCCGATGCTCTCGAGCCAGGAGACGAGGTCGGAGGGATACCCCACGGCCTGCTGTCGCTGTCGGATGCGCGCTGCGAGTGCCGCCTGGGCCTCTGAGCTCGGGGGGGGCCGTGCGGCGATTTCCGCTGCGAACTTCCCCGCGCGCTCGCGCAACTCGCCGCGCGCAGCGTCGAGTGCTGATTCCTCGTCGCCGTCGTCTTCGACACCCAGGTAGGCGCCTGCGACGGTCTCGCTCACGCCTCGGGCATGCTTGCGCGACGCCACGATGTTGCCCTTGCCGGTCACCACGTTACCGGCGGAGAAGACCGTTGGATAGTCGGCGAGGCGTCCGTACTCCCAATCCGTGAAGTCGAAGAGTTCTCCCCGCATGGGGATGCCCTCGATGGCCGCTGGGATGCTTCCGATGGAACTGATCACGTAGACGCCCCGGCGCTCGAAGGTCTCCTCCTGGAGAACCACCCGGCCCTTTTCGATAGCGGTGCGGCGGAAGCGTAGGCCCACCAAGTGCTCGTCCTCGACCAGCAGGCCGTCGGGCGCGCAGAGCGCCTCGAACTTGAAGCGGTACTTCTCCATGGCCTTGGCGAGCATTTTGCGGCGACCCGCGCGCACCTTTTCCTGTCGCTTCTCGTCTGCGCCGTCGGGCATCCCCATCAGCGGCATGTCGGCGTCGCTGCGGCGGTAGAAGAGCGTGCAGCCCTCGAGGCCGAGATCCTCGAAGGCCAGGCGATGACGCTTGAGCACCTTGGGGATCCCCTTCACCTCGAGTTCCACCAACTCCGACTCGATGCCGCGCGCTAGGAGCTTCTCCCGGGTCGTTTCCAGCATCAGGGCCTTCGCGATGTCGATGGACGCCAAGCCGCCCCCCACCACCAGTGCCCCGTCCCGGGGCTCGAAGTGTTCGCCCTGGTAATCGGCTTCCGCGGAGTGATTGAACCAGACGATGAAGGGATTTTGGTAGATGAGGCCCTTGCCGAGGTAGGCGTCGGCGCCCTCGATGGGCAGCGGGCGGTCGCGCCACGCCCCGCAGGCCAGCACCACCCCGCTGAACCCCCATTCCTCCACCAGTGCGCGGAAGGGGATATCGCGACCGATCCCGGTGTTGGGCACGAAGTGCACGCCCTCTCG
>JABSQX010000029.1:0-42168 GCA_013215615.1 Myxococcales bacterium
TATTTACACTCTATCAGGTTGCGCGGATCGAGAGCGTAAATACAGGGGTATTCCCTTGCTGTATGACCCGTACCCCTTGGGGAGCAAAATGGGGGGTGCGTTGTGCAGGGGCCGCTCCTCGCATCGCAGCTTCACACCGTGCGGGGCCTGCAGGATCAGCGCGTGCGGCTGAGTGGGCGGTGCCCAAGGGATTCGCTTCACCCGGGCCGCCCTTGGCCCCCGCGGGCCGCCTGCGGCTATGCTGGCGCCGCCCTTCATTTTCGCCCAGCGGAGGCTCTCCCGATGAACT
The DNA here is from genome assembly GCA_013215615.1 of Myxococcales bacterium. Lineage (GTDB taxonomy): Bacteria > Myxococcota_A > UBA9160 > UBA9160 > SMWR01 > JABSQX01. The sequence goes on from JABSQX010000029.1 coordinate 290, forward strand.
TCGACTTCTCCGAGGAGCAGAAGCTCCTGCAAGAGACGGCCCGCGAATACCTCGCGGAGCACAGCCCGCTCTCCGCCTGTCGCGCGGTGCTCGAGTCGGGCGGCAGCCACGACGCGGAACTCTGGAAGGGCGCGGCCGAGATGGGCTGGCTGGGGGCCGCGGTCCCGGAGATCTATGGGGGTGCGGGCTTCGGGCGGCTGGAACTCTCGCTGCTCGCCATGGAGGTGGGGCGGGCGCTGGCGCCTATCCCCTTTGCACCCAGCGTCTACCTCTGTACCGAGGCGATCCTGGAGGCGGGGAGCGACGCCCAGCGCGATCGCTGGTTGCCGCGGCTGGTCTCGGGCGAAGTGATCGGCAGCTTCGGAATCTCCGAACAGGTCGGACGCAGCGGTGTCGCCCAACTCGAAACGCGCTTCGAAGGCGGCTGCGTCCACGGCGTCAAGCAGCCGGTTCCCGACGTGGGCGTTGCGGGGCTGCTGCTGGCGGCGGTCGAGACGGGCAAGGGGCCGGGACTGGCGCTGGTGGAACTGGGGGGCGAGGGCGTGGTCGCCGAGAACCTCGAGTCGCTCGACGCCTCCCGCCCGCTGGGTCGACTCACCCTGAAGGGCGCCCCCGCGGAACTGCTCGGCGGCGACGGAGCGGGCGAGGCGTTCCTCGCTCACCTGCTCGACCGTGCGGCCGTGCTGATGGCCTTCGAGCAGGTGGGCGGCGCCGAGCGCGCCCTCGAGATCACCCGCGAGTTCACCCTGGGGCGTTTCGCGTTCGGACGCCCCATCGCCTCCTTCCAGGCCCTCAAGCACCGCATGGCGGACATCTACGCGGCCATTCAACTGGCGGCGTCCAGCGCCTACTACGGGGCCTGGGCGCTTTCCACCGGAGACGCAGAGCTGGCAACCGCCGCCTGCGGGGCACGGGTGACCGCTTCCGATGCCTTCGACCTCGCGACCACCGAGATGATCCAGATGCACGGCGGCGTCGGGTACACCTGGGAATACGACTGCCACCTCTTCTACCGCCGCGCGCGCGGGCTCGGCCACGCGCTGGGCAGCGCGACGGAGTGGCGTGAGAAACTCGTGCAGCGCCTGGAGGGAAACTGATGGACTTCAACGACACCCCGGAAGAGGCTGCATTCCGAGAGGAAGCGAACGGCTGGTTGTCCGGCAACGCAGAGCGACTGGAGCCGGGCGAGCGCCGCGAGGGTCCCATGGGGGGCGAGCGCGCCGACCTGCTCGAGCGCGCCAAGGCGTGGCAGGGCGTGAAGGCGGACGCGGGCTGGGCGTGCATCACCTGGCCCAGCGCCTACGGGGGACGCGATGCCAGCTCCATCCAGAACGTGATCTGGAACCAGGAGGAGTCGCGCTACCGGGTTCCGCCCAACATGTTCACCATCGGGCACGGAATGCTCGGCCCCACCATCATGGCCCACGGCACCGACGCCCAGAAGGACCGCTACCTGAGGCCCTTGCTGCGCTCCGAGGAGCTCTGGTGCCAGCTCTTCAGCGAGCCCGACGCGGGTTCGGACCTGGCGGGCCTGCGCACCAGCGCCGTGAAGGACGGGGACGACTGGGTGGTCAACGGTCAGAAGATCTGGACCTCCGGCGCCCACTACTCGGACTTCGGAATGATCGTGACGCGCACGGATCCCACCGCCGTCAAGCACGCGGGCATCACCTACTTCATCGTGGACATGAAGTCCCCGGGCATCGAGATTCGACCCATCAAGCAGATCAGCGGCAGCAGCGACTTCAACGAGGTCTTCTTCTCGGACGTCCGGATCCCGGACACCAACCGGGTGGGTGCCGTCAACGACGGCTGGCGGGGTGCCATCACGACGCTGATGAACGAGCGCGCCACGCTCTCCGACCAGGGCGGTTATGGACTGGGTTGGCGGGACGCCCTGAAGCTGGCCGGGGAGGTCGACTGGCACGGCCGGCCGGCGCTGGAGGATTCCTGGGTGCGCCAGCGCATCGCGGACTTCTACGTGAAGACCAAGGGCATCGAGTACACGAACTTCCGTAGCCTGACCGCACTCTCCCAGGGCAAGACCCCGGGCCCCGAGAACTCCATCTCGAAGATGGTGGGGGCGGCGCTGCGCCAGGACCTCGCGAAGTTCGCGCTCGAGATGCAGGGAGCCGCCGGAGTGGCCCGGGACCCGGGCAGCACGGAACTGGCCGGGGGCTTCCAGGCGAACTGGCTGGCCTCACCGGGCCTGCGCCTCGCCGGCGGCACGGACGAGATCCTGCGCAACATCGTCGCGGAGCGGGTGCTGGGTCTGCCCGCCGAAGCGCGCGCCGACAAGGGCATCGCGTTCAAGGACATCCCGACGCGTTCGAACTGAGACGCGGCCTGAATCCAGGAGCGGTATCCTCACCGGGTACCCCCTGGAGGCCCGAATACCATGCTCGATCTGAAGATCACCGGCGGCACCCTCATCGACGGAAGCGGCGCGCCGCGTCGCCAGGGGGATCTCGGGATTCGCGACGGCCGCATCGTCGCCCTGGGTGAGGTGAGCGAGGAGGCCCGGGAGACGCTGGACGCCAGCGGTTGCGTGGTGGCGCCGGGCTTCGTGGACGTCCACACCCACTACGACGCCCAGGTCTTCTGGGACGGCACCCTGTCGCCTTCGCCCTACCACGGGGTGACCAGCGTCGTGGGGGGCAACTGCGGGTTCAGCATCGCCCCGCTGGCTCCCGAAGCCGGCCCCTACCTGATGCGGATGTTGGCGCGGGTCGAGGGCATGCCGCTTGCGAGCCTCGAGGAGGGCGTGCCCTGGGACTGGACGAGTTTTGGCGAATACCTCGACGGCATCGAGGGGACCGTGGCCGTGAACGCGGGTTTCATGGTGGGTCACTGTGCGCTGCGGCGCGTGGTGATGGGAGAGCGGGCCGTGGGCCACGAGGCCAGCGACGAAGAGCTGGCGGAGATGACGGCGCTGTTGCGGCGCTCGGTCGAGGAGGGCGGCCTGGGCTTCTCATCCACGATCTCGCTCACGCACAACGACGCCGAGGGGGAGCCCGTGCCCTCGCGTCACGCCAGCCGCGAGGAGCTGGTGGCCTTGGCGGGCGTACTCCGCGACCTGCCCGGCACGAGCCTCGAGTTTCTGCCGGGCGTGGGTGCCTTCAGCGAGGAGCAGAAGAGCTTGATGACCGACCTCTCCCTGGCGGCGCGCCGGCCCCTCAACTGGAACGTGCTCGCCCCGAGTGCTTCGAGCACCGAACTCAGCGCCGCCCAGATCTCCGCCAGCGACTACGCGCGGGAGCGCGGTGCCGAGGTGGTGGCGCTCACCGTCCCCCAGTCCATCCAGGTGCGCATCAACCTCCACTCGGGCTTCGTGTTCGATGCCATGCACGGCTGGGCGCCGCTCTTCCAGCTGCCCATCGACGCGCGCAAGCAGGCGCTCGCCGACCCGGCGGTCCGCAAGCAGCTCGACGAGGACGGCAACTCCGAGGCCTCAGGGGTCTTCCGGGGCATGGCGCAGTGGGCGCGCATGCAGATCGTCGAGACCTTCTCCGAGGAAACCCGCGACTACCAGGGCTGCACGGTGGGGGAAGTCGCGGAGCGCATGGGTGTGGCACCCTTCGACGCGCTCTGCGAGGTGGCCCTGGCGGATGGATTGCTCACCCAGTTCATGCCCGCTACGGCGTCCGACTCGCGGGCCGACTGGGAGGAACGCGCGAAGTACTGGCAGGACGACCGCACGGTCATTGGCGCTTCCGACGCGGGCGCCCATCTCGACATGATCGACACCTTCGCGTTCTCCACCCAGGTGCTGGGCAAAGGTGTGCGAGAGCACGGCGTGCTGGAACTCGAGGAGGCAGTTCGGCAGCTCTCCGACGTGCCGGCGCGCCTCTACGGGCTGCGCGAGCGCGGCCGCCTGGAGCTTGGCTGGCACGCGGACCTGGTGGTCTTCGACCCGGAGGCGGTGGCCTGCGGGGAGACCTACACGCGCTTCGACCTGCCCACCGGGGCAGGCCGCCTCTACGCGGATGCCGACGGGGTCCACCACGTGCTGGTGAACGGCGTGGAGATCGTCCGCGACAACAAGGACCTCGGCGCGCGGCCGGGCACCGTGCTGCGCTCGGGTAGAGACACGGAACTCGTGGAGGTCCCCGGCCCCGGCTGACCCGGGCAGCGCGCTTCACGCGAAGGGTCGGATCACCCGCTCCGCGAAGTCCTCCAGGTAGTCGAGTTCTTCCTGGAGCGAGGGATCCTCGCGCTCCATGGCCACCGAGGCGGGCCAGCTCACGTTGGCGTCCATTCCAAGCTCTGCGAGGCGCGCGTAGACATCGGCGTCGTGTTCGGTGGTGAGTGGCACGATGCACTCGAAGGGCAGGTGGCTGCGGCCGAGGGCTTCGCGTTGGCGGCGCAACTCCGTGAGGATGGTCGCGGCTTCGTCGGGGGTATTCCCCGGCCCGAGCCAGCCGTCCCCCAACTCCGCGGTGCGTCGCAATGCCCGGGGCGAGTAGCCGGCGACCAGGATGGGAATGGGGGCCGGGGGAGCGGGTCGCATGGTCAGCGGTGGAAAATCGAAGAACTCGCCGTGGTGCTCGACGACCTCGCCGGTCCAGAGCTTGCGCATCACCTCGATCATCTCGTCCGTGCGCCGGCCGCGGGTGTGGAAGTCGATGCCCTGGATCTCGAACTCCTCCTTCATCCAGCCCACGCCCACGGAGATGTGCATGCGCGAGCCGGCGAAGACCGCGGCGGTGGCGGCGCCGCGCGCCACCTCCAGCGGGTCGTGGAGGGGCAGGATGTGCGTCCCGATGGAGAAGCGAAGCGTCTTCGTGGCGACGGCCAGGGCCGAGATGGTGGCCCAGACGTCCGGGTGATGGATTCGGGGAGAGAAGGGCGGGGCGCCCTCTTGGCTGTAGGGATAGCGGGATTCGATCTTCGCGGGAACGCAGAGGTGGTCCGCGAGGAAGACCCCCTCGAAGCCCACCTCCTCGGCCTTGCGGGCCATGGGGATCAGGTGGGTGGTCTCGGTGAAGGAAAAAGCGATCCAGAACTTCATGCTCTCCTCTCCCTCAGACCTCTTCCGGGAGGTCGTACTTTGCGACGTAATCGGCGAAGCGGCTGCGTTCCGTGGCGATGTCGAAGCCGGTGTGTTCGAAATCGTAACGGTGGGCGCCGTGCCGTCCCTGGGGCCGGGCGTCGAGGTAGGCGCGCATGCGCTGTTGCGCCTCGTCCCGGTAGTCGATGCCGAAGTGACCGTAGAGGCTCGTGACGGTCTCGATCGGCCGGGCGACGAAATCCGCGTAGCGGACGTCGAAGATCTGGCCCGGCGGTATCTTCCCGCTCTCCCGCACGCTTTCGGCGGTTGCCAGGAGCGTCGCGCAGGTCTCGCCCGTGAACCACGCGAGAATCTGCTCGGGATCCACGGCGTCGGAGCGCACGTAGGCGGTGGAGTAGAGGATGCTCGCCACCGAGGCCATCACCTTGAGGGGGTCGCGGTGGGTCTGCACCACCCGGGCGTCGGGGAAGACGCGGAAGAGGGCCTCGAGTTGGCCCAGGTGAGAGGGCGCCTTGAGGACCCAGCGCTCGCCGGGCGCTTTCCAGCAGAGCAGTTTCAGGATGCGGCGGTAGTAGCGGTAGCTGGCCGTGAGGTCCGCGTTCGCGAGCCAGGCCGCGTAGCCGGGCACGATCTGCCGGCCCGCCAGCTCGTCGCAGCAGAATTCGTGGGCCATCACACGCACGCACTCCACCGGGATCTGGGCGCCCAACTCGTGCATGCGGTCGTACTCGGGGACGATCTCGACCCACAGGCGCTCTTCCTCCTGGGCGCGCTCGATGCGCGGGTCGCTCTGGTAGCTGGCGGTTTCGGGAGGTGGGCAGGGGTGCAGGGCCTCCCAGGCGAGCGGCACCCGGGCGCCGGGATCCTGTCCCATTACCTCGTGGAGGATGGAGGTTCCGCTGCGGGGCAGGCCGGTGATGAAGACCGGCTCGCGAAGCGGCACCTCTTCGATCTCCGGGTGTCGCCGGTAGGTCTCCTCGATCTCGAGGCGGTTGACGAGCCAGGTCACCACGTCGTTGCGCAGGATCAGCCGCCCCAGCACGTTGAGCTGGGCCTCGTCGCGCGCCGAGGCGAGGAAGTGCCGGTAGCCCTCGCGCCAACTGTCCGGCCCGAAGTCGGAGAGCCCGGTCTTGCGGCGGGCCTCGTCCACGAGTTCGTCGTCCGCCAGGGAGATCCAGGCGGGGTCGGCGATGGAGTTGAGTTCGCGCACCCAGTCGGGACGGGGACCGGGCTTCCAGATCGACACGATGGCCTCAGGGGTTTCCGAGAATCGCGATCCCGCAGGTGGTGGGGGGGCCCCCGATGTTGTGGGAGAGCGCCAGGTTCGCGCCCTTCACCTGGCGCTCGCCGGCGCGGCCCTGCAACTGCAGGGTGTTCTCGTAGATCATGCGGACCCCGGTGGCGCCGGTGGGGTGGCCAAAGGTCTTGAGGCCGCCGTCGGTGTTGACGGGCAGCTCGCCCGTCAGTGCGAAGGTGCCGCTGGCCACGTAGTCCTTGGCCTCGCCCTTCTTGCACAGTCCCAGATCCTCGTAGGTGAGCATCTCGGTGAGCGTGAAGCAGTCGTGGAGCTGGACGACGTCCAATTCGCGGAAGGGCTCGTCGATTCCCGCCTGCGCGTAGGCGTCCTTCGCCGCGTAGAGCGTGGGCTTCCAGGCCAGGAAGTCGAAGTCGGGGTCCCGCTGCGGGTGCTCGGCGACCGCGATGGTGACCGCCTTCACGAGCACCGGGTCTTGCCGGTAGTTCTTCGCGATGTCGGCGCGGGTGAGGATGGCGGCGGCGGCTCCATCGGACTGGGCCGCGCAGTCGTAGAGCCCGAAGGGCCAGGAGATGATGCGCGCGTTGAGGACGTCGTCCACCGTGATCTCGCGCTTCAACATGGACTTCGGGGCGAGCGTGCCGTTGTGATGGTTCTTGACCGCGATGCGCGCGAGGTCCTCGCGGCCGGCCCCGAAGGTCTCGAAGTAGCGTGCCGCGCAGAGCGAGAACCAGCCCGCAGGGGTGGCGGGCAGGCCGCGCACCTTGTCGAACCTCACGGTAGGGCCGGAGACGCCGCGGTCCTTGGGCTTGTCGAAGCCCACTACGAGCACCGTGTCGTACATGCCGCTGGCCACCGCGAAGACCCCGAAGCGGAAGGCGTCGGTGCCGGTCTGGCAGTAGTCGGAAACGATGCTGATCGGGCGCCCGAAGAGCTTCAGGGCCTCGGCGATCTCCCCGGTGCCCTCCCGCGGGTAGACGGCTCCCGCGAAAACGGCCTCGATCTGCCGCTGGGGATCTTCGATGCCGGCATCCTCGTAGGCCTCGTAGGAGGCCTCGACGATCATGTCCTCCCGGGACTTCTGCCAGTTTTCACCGAACTTGCAGGCGCCGACGCCGACGACGGCGACCTTGTCTCGGATGGATTTCGCCATGGGTTCTCCTTGGGGATCAGCGAGAGAGCGGGCTCGCCTTCCAGAAATAGTTGGGCTTGCCACCGGCCCGGTGGATGATGCGGAAGACGTACTCGACGGGCATGTCGAGGCGCACTTCTTCGGGCCGGGCGTTGGCGAGCTGGACGTGCACGCGGCAACCCTCCACCTCCGTCATGATCATGATGGTGGGGGGCTCAGACGCCGGAAAGAAGTAGTCGAAGGTGTAGGCGAGCAGCGTGCCGCTCTTGTCCGACAGGCGCACCGGCTCCCAGGCGTCCTTGCGGAAGCACTTGTAGCAGACGCGGGGCTCCGGGAAGTGGATCTGCGCGCAGCCCTGGCAGCGTCCGCCCAGCATCGCGATGTCCGCATCGCGTTCGCGGAAGCGGATGGTGGCCGAGAGGCCCAGGTCTCCCTCGCCCTCCCACTCGCGGGCGTCGAGATCGCGGGCCTTCAGGTAGGCGTCGTAGCTCGTGAGCGCGCGGCGCCGCGCCAGGTGCCAGCTGATGGCGCGACGCGGCTCGAGCTTTTCGATGGGGTCCTCGACCTGGAAGAGCAGGGCATGAGCGCCGTCGCCGTAACTGGCAGTGAGCAGGCGCTCGCCCGGCTTGGCGCTTTCGAGAGCGTGGGCGAGGAGCATCAGCGCGTAGGCGCTGCCGGTGTTGCCGAGCTTCCCGAGCAGGGGGTCCTGTAGCTGTTCGCTCGCGAGGCCCAGTTGCCGGGCGACAGCTCCGAGGCTGCGCGCGTCGTGGGCGTAGAGCGCGGCTCGCGAGACATCCGAGGCCTGGATCCCCGCTTTCTCGAGCAGACCGACCACCGCGGCACACAGGTTCGGCGTGTAGCCCTCCTGGACGACGAAGCGGTCCTCCCAGCTGTGGGTGAAGGTCTCCCCCTCGCTTCGCCACTGGTCCTGCAACTCGTCCGCGATGCTGTGCGAAGTCGCGAAACTCGCGATGACATCCCGCTCGCTGATCAGGAAGGCCACGGCGCCATCGCCCAGGCGCGCTTCCAGCGCGCTGCGCGGCGGGCCGAGCCGGCTGTCGCCGACCACCACCAGGGCGTTTCTGGCCTCACCCGCCGCTACCGCGTGGAGGCCGCTGGCCAGGGCGGCGGTGCCCGCGCGCAGCGAACCCGCGTGGTCGCTGGTGGCCACATCGCGGCGCAGGTCCAGGGCCTTGGCGATCAGCGCGGCGCCCTGCTTTTCGCGAAGCGGATAGGAGGTGGAGGCGAAGAGCAGCGCGTCGATGCTCGCACGCTCGAAGCCCGCCATGCAGTCCACGGCGGCGGCGACCGCCATGGTGACGGCGTCCTCATCGTAATTGGCGACGGCGCGTTCCGGACCCCCTTCCTTGGCAGGCCGGCCGGAGGCCAGCGACAGGGGCAGGCGCGTCTGGGGGATGTAGGCGCCGTAGGATGCGATGCCGGGCATGGGATCTCCTCGCGGATCGGCGAGTTAGCATAGCGCCTCCGCGACGGGCGCTCAGTGCTGGCGATGTGCGCGAAGCTCGTAGCGGTCGCCCTGCAACGTGCCGAAGATCTCCTCCACCTGTGGGTGCCGGACCGGGTCACCGGTCTCGTCGCGGAGCAGGTTCTGTTCGGACACGTAAGCGACGTAGGTGTTCTGGGAGTTCTCGGCGAGCAGGTGGTAGTAGGGTTGGTCCTTGTGGGGTCGCTGTGCGGGCGGGATGGAGTTCCACCACTCCTCCGAGTTACTGAAGGTGGGATCCACGTCGAAGACGACACCGCGGAAGGGGTGGAAGCGGTGTCTCACGACTTGACCGATCCGGAACTTCGCGCCGCGCTCTTCCACGCCTCGAAGGTAGCAGGCCCGCTGCGGGCGGGAGGCGTAGCTGTTCCCGGGCGGCCCGGACCCCTAGTTCCAGGCTTCGATCACGGCGTTGCTGGTGGTGAGGGTGCAGACGGCCCCCAGGGTATGGGTGAAGACCTGCTCCACGTAGTCGGCGGGGTAGCCGGCTACGGCGTCTCGCGGCACCACCACCTGGTAGCCGCTGTTGACGGCATCGAAGCTCAGGTTGATGATGGCCACGTTGACCGAGACGCCCACGGCGATCAGCGTGCGAATGCCCTCGTTGCGCAGGATCCAGTCGAGTTCGGTGCCGTGAAAGGGGGAGAGGCCGTGCAAGCGAGACACCACCAAGTCGGTCGCCTCACAGCCTATCTCGGGCACGACGCGCGTGGCCTCGCTGCCCACCAGTAGCTGAACCGGGGCCTTCTCCGCGTAGCGGAAGATGCGCGCGTTGCGATTGGCTCCGCGACCGTCCGTCCGTCGTTCCGCGATGCAGTGGACGACCAGGGCGCCGGCGCTGCGCGCGGCGGCGACCAGCCGTGCCACGTTTCCCACCATGCCCACCGCCTCACCGGCGGCGGCGAGGTCCGGGAGGGAGGACCTGGCGCCGATCACTCCCTCCTGGCACTCCTGGGTGACGATGGCCGTGTGGGAGACTGCGACGAGCTCCGAGAGGTCCAGCGCCAACGGGCTCCTCCTTCTGCGCGGGGGTCGAAGGGCATCGATACCAGGCGTGCGGGGTGCCCGCAAAGCGGGCCCCCGCTCCGGGCGATGGGATATGCTCGTTCCGAACGGTCCGGGAGCCCGCGCGATGAGCGACTTCGTCTACCAGCCGATCTTCGAGCACGCCCACGACGAGACCCCCTACCGGAGACTCGACGAGGCCTCGCGCTACGTGGAGAGTGTCGAAGTGGACGGTCGGCGCCTGCTGAAGGTGGCTCCGGAGGCCCTGCGCCTGCTGGCCGCCGAGGCCCTCGACGACATCAGTCACCTGCTGCGCCCCGGACATCTCGCCCAGCTGCGCAAGATCCTGGACGATCCCGAGGCCTCGGCGAACGACCGCTTCGTGGCCCTCGAGCTGCTCACCAACGCCAACATCGCCGCAGGTCGGGAGTTGCCGGGCTGCCAGGATACGGGCACCGCAATCGTCATCGGCTACAAGGGCGAGAACGTCTTCACCGGCGTAAACGATGCCGAGCATCTCTCCCACGGCATCTACGACACCTACCAGCAACGCAATCTCCGCTACTCGCAGCTCGCTGCCCTCGATCTCTACACGGAAAAGAACACGGGCACCAACCTGCCCGCCCAAGTGGAGATCTACGCCGAACCCGGAGACGAGTACCACCTGCTCTTCATCGCCAAGGGCGGGGGCTCGGCGAACAAGACCTTCCTCTACCAGCAGACCAAGGCCCTGCTCAATCCAGCCTCCCTGGTGGAGTTCCTGGGCGAAAAGATCCGCACCATCGGGACCTCCGCGTGTCCCCCCTACCACCTGGCCATCGTGATCGGCGGCACCTCGGCGGAGTTCACGCTGAAGACCGTGAAGCTCGCCAGCGCCCGCTTCCTCGACGATCTCCCCACCTCGGGGAACGAGACAGGGCGCGCTTTCCGCGATCCGGTGATGGAGGCGGAGGTGCAGCGCCTCTGCAACGAGACGGGGATCGGAGCCCAGTTCGGGGGTAAGTACTTCGCGCACGACGTGCGCGTGATTCGCCTGTCGCGCCACGGCGCCTCTTGCCCGGTGGGGATCGGGGTCTCGTGTTCGGCCGACCGCCAGGCGTTGGCGCGCATCGGCGCGGACGGCGTCTTCCTCGAGCAATTGGAGAGGAATCCTGCGCGCTTCCTGCCCGAAGTCGAGCCCGACGATCTCGAGGGCGAGGTGGTGGCGGTGGATCTGAACCGCCCCATGGCGCAGATCCTCGAGCAACTCGGCGGTTACCCGGTGGCGACCCGGCTGTCGCTCAGCGGGACGCTCATCGTGGCCCGGGACATCGCCCATGCGAAGCTCAAGGAGCGTCTGGAGTCCGGGGAGGATCTCCCGCAGTACTTCAAGGACCACATGATCTATTACGCGGGCCCCGCGAAGACACCGCAAGGGCGTGCCTCCGGCTCCTTCGGGCCCACCACGGCGGGGCGCATGGATCCCTACGTGGATCTCTTCCAGAGCCACGGCGGCAGCATGGTGATGCTCGCCAAGGGCAACCGCTCCCGGCAGGTCCAGGAGGCCTGCGCGCGCCATGGGGGGTTCTACCTCGGCTCCATCGGCGGCCCTGCCGCGCGCCTGGCCGACCACAGCATTCGCTCGGTCGAGGTCCAGGAGTACCCGGAGCTGGGGATGGAGGCGATTCGGCGGATCGAGGTCGAGGACTTCCCGGCCTTCATCGTCACCGACAACAAGGGCAACGATTTCTACGCAGACCTGCTCGGCAGACGTCCGACGGCCACGCTGCAGATCGACGTCTAATCGCGACGCCGAGCGCGGATTTCAGATCCGCGTCGCTCTCACTGCGCGGGGGGCGGCCAGTCCGGCAGTAGTCCCAACTCCTCGCAGAGCTTCTGCGAGTGCACGCTGCGCCCCTGCCACTCGGCTCCGCGGGGATCCGTAACCAGCCAGGCGATGACCTCGGCGCAGACCTCCGGCGGCGCCCCGCGCATCTGGAACTGATCGCGAATGCCCCGGGCGCGCATGCTCTCGGTGATGGTGAAACCCGGCTGCACGTTCAGGAAGCGCAGCCCGGAGTCGGGGTGCTCCGCGGCGAGCACGCCCACCAACCGCTGCAGCGCGGCCTTCGAGGAGGCGTACGCGAACCCCCAGCCGCCCCGGCCCGCAGGCGCGCCGGGATTCGTCATGCCAGCCTCGGAGACCAGGTTGACGATTCCACCGCGTCCCATTGCGAGCATGCCGGGTAGGACACGCTGCGCGAGGAAGACGGGTGCCGTGACGTTGCCACGATACAGGCGCTCGAACTCCTCGACCTCGAGATCGAGTACGTGGGCCATGGTGCCGGCGCCCTGGTAGATGCCGTTGTTGATCAGCAGTTCCACGGGCCCCCAACGCTTCTCGGTGTCCGCCACCGCGGCCTCGATGGAGCCCGAGTCGAGGAGGTCCAGGGGCAGCGGCAGCGCTTCGCGTCCGCGCTCGCGAATGCGGGCGGCGGTGGTCTCGAGACTGCCGGCGATGGGTCGTCCGTCCGCGCCGCGCTCGGGCCCCTCTCCTTCGCGCAGCGTGCGGGCGGTGACGACGATGTCGTAGCCCCGCTCGGCCAGGGCCAGCGAGGTGGCGGCCCCGATGCCGCGACTGGCGCCGGTGACGAAGGCGATGCGTCGGTCCACGCGGATGACCCTCCGGAGGTGGGGCGGTAGTATAGGCCGCTGGTGTCGGCCGCACGTCGCGCCCGGCCCACCGAATCAGCGAGGAGATCCATCGATGGTGCATCCCGCGCTGCATACGGCTTTTTGCGATCTGGTGGGCGTCGACTACCCGATCGTGCAGACGGGCATGGGCTGGGTGGCCAGCGCCAAGCTGACTTCGGCGACCTCCAATGCGGGGGGTCTGGGGATCATCGCGTCGGCGACCATGGATTTCGAGCAGCTTCGCGAGGTGCTGGCGGAAACGCGCGATCGCACCCAGAAGCCCTTCGGGGTGAACCTACGTTCCGACGCGCCCGACGTCTTCGAACGCGCGGACCTGATGATGAAGCAGGGCGTGGGGGTGGCCTCCTTCGCGCTCGCCCCCAACGAGAAGCTCCTCAAGACCCTCAAGGATGCGGGCCTGGTCTGCATCCCCAGTATCGGGGCCGCCCGTCACGCGGAAAAGGTGGCGGCCTGGGGAGCGGACGCGGTGATCGTCCAGGGCGCTGAGGCCGGAGGCCACACCGGCGCGGTGGCGACCAGCGTACTGCTCCCGCAGGTGGTGGACGCCGTGGACATTCCGGTGATTGGCGCGGGGGGTTTCTTCGACGGCCGCGGCCTGTTGGCGGCGCTCTCTTATGGCGCGGTGGGGATCGCGATGGGCACGCGCTTCCTGCTGACCCGGGATTCCCCGGTCCCCGACGCCGTCAAGCAGCTCTACCTCGCGACCCCCGTCACCGGTACCGTGGTCAGCACCCAGATCGACGGCATGCCCAACCGCGTGCTGCGCACTCCCTTCATCGAGAAGCTCGAGCGCACCACCGCGCTCACCAGTCTGCTCCGGGCAGGGCAGAACGCGCTGCGTTTCCGCAGCCTGCTGGGCTCGTCTTGGCTCGATTACCTTCGAGAAGGCCTGGCGATGAAACGCAGTGGCGGTCTCACTTGGAGCCAAATGGTGATGGCCGCCAATGCGCCCATGCTCTTCAAGGCCTCCATGGTGGACGGCAACGTGGAGTCCGGTGTGATGGCGGGAGGGCAGGTCTCGGGGCTGATCGACGAGTTGCCCAGCTGCGAGGAACTGATCGCGGGCATCGTCGCCCAGGCCTCGGAGATTCTCGAGGGCTTCGAGAGCCCTCCCGGGTGAACGCCCAGGAAACGGCTCCCAGCGACGTCCCGATCCGGCCCGCAGCGACCGTGATGCTGCTCGCCGATCGCCCAGACCTGCACGTTCTGATGCTGCGCCGACGGGCGGGCTCGGCCTTCGTGGGGGGCATGTCGGTCTTCCCCGGCGGAGGCGTGGACGAGGAGGACGGCGGCGCGTCGGGTGCCGAAGCAAGTCTCGCCAATCTGCGGCTGGGTGTGCGGGAGGGCGGGCTCGCCTATTGGATGGCGGCCATCCGCGAGACCTTCGAGGAGGCCGGGTTGCTGCTGGCGCGCAGCGCCGATGGAGTGCTCGTGGATCTCAGCGAGGGGGAGCGAGCACAGCGCTTCGCGTCCCACCGCGCGGAGGTGGATGCGGGGCGCCGCCGCCTCGGGGCCGTGCTCGAGGAGGAGGCGTTGCTCCCTGCCACGGATTCCCTCTTCTACGTGGCGCGCTGGATCACGCCCGCCGGACCGCCGCGGCGCTACGACACGCGCTTCTTCGCCGCGGCCGCTCCGCTGGGACAGCAGGCCCTGCCCGATCAGCGGGAGGCGGTGCACAGCGAATGGGTGCGGCCCGCCGACGCCCTGGCCCGCTTCGAGTCGGGGGAACTGGCACTGTTGCCACCCACCCAGGGAATGCTGCGCGTGCTGGCTGGCTTCGAGGACAGCCCGCAAGCCCTGGAGGCAGCCCGCCGCCAGCAGGAGGGCCCGGATCTGCAGGTCCGGATGCTGAGGGAGATGAGCGACGGTTGGCAGGTATTGTTGCCGGGCGACGCCGCCTATGAGCGCGGTGAGGGAAAGGCAATCGAGGGCTGGCTGCGCTGGTCGTCCGAGGCAGCGCTTGGGGAAGGGCCGAGGGAGGACGTTTGATGGGACGCATGCAGGACAAAGTCGCCATCGTGACGGGCGCCGCCCGTGGTACCGGTGCGGCCACGGTGCGCCTGCTGGCCGCCGAGGGCGCGCGGGTGGTGGTCGCGGACGTGCTCGAGGAGGCGGGGGCCGCCGTCGCGGCCGAGATCGGATCCGAAGCGCACTTCGCGGCGCTCGACGTCACCCGCGAGGCGGATTGGAAGCGCGCGGTCGGGGAGACGCAGCAGCGCTGGGGGGCCGTGGACGTCCTGGTCAACAACGCTGCCGTGCTCCACATGGAAGCCCTGGACGAGACGCGCCTCGAGGACTTCGAGCGCGTGGTGGCGGTCAATCAGCGCGGCCCCTTCCTGGGTATGAAGAGCGTGGCGCCGCTGATGAAGCAGGCGGGACGCGGCTCCATCGTGAACGTCTCCTCCATCGATGGGATGAGTGCGAAGAACGCGCTGGTCGCCTACGCGGGCACCAAGTGGGCGCTCCGCGGCATGACCCGGGTGGCGGCGCTGGAACTCGGGAAGTTCGGCATCCGCGTGAACGCGGTCTGCCCCGAGGCCGGGAGCGGAGACATGCTGAGCCCCTTCATGCCGGAGGGGGTGGACCCCGAGCTGGCGGCGAAGTACAGCCAGCGGATTCTCTCGAGCCAGATGGAGCGCTCGATCGCCGACAAGCTCGACGACATCGCGCGCATGATCCTGTTCCTGGCGTCGGACGAGAGCGCCTCCTGCACGGGGACCGACTTCCTGGTGGACGGCGGCTATCTTGCTGGCTTCCGCTTCAAGCAGACCCCGGGAGGCTGAGCGGGGCGGGCGAGCGGCCGACCTCCCGGAGATTTTCCGATGTCCTCCCATCCCCCGGAATTGCGCGGCCGCACCCTGCAGGTGGTGCTGGCCTGCTCGATGTGCCAGACGGCGCTGGGCTACGGGTACGTTCTCGCGGGGCCGCTTTCCCCCTATCTCCTCGAGGAATTCGGCTGGAGCCGCGCGCTGCTGGCCTCCGCCCAGGCGCCGCAGATCTGGGCGGTGGGTCTGTCGAGTGCGCTGGTGGGCTATCTCGCCATCCGCGTGCGCATCCGCTCCTTGCTGAGCCTTGGCGCCGTGATACTGGCCGCGGGCTTCATGCTGAGCGCGACCCTCGAATCCTGGTGGCAGTTCGCCCTGCTGTGGATGGTGCAGGGCCTCGCCACCGGGATGCTGGGCGACATCACGGTGGGCGCGGTGGTCGCCCAGTGGACCCAGCGCTCCCGCGCCGTGGCCCTGGGGATCGCCTACGCGGGCTCGAACCTGGGCGGCGCGGTCGCGACACGGTTCTTTGCGGCCATCGCGGCGACGGCGGGGTGGCGGACCGGGCTCATGGCACTGGGCTTTGCGGCCCTGGTGCTGATCCTGCCGAGCACGCGCCTGGCCAAAGAGCGTCACGAGGTCGAGTTGCCGGAGAGTCGCGGCGCCGCCTCGGAGACAGGGAGCGCCGAGGTCTTCGAGGAGGCAGAGGACCACCTCGACGTCTCCCAGGCGCTGCGCACCCGCTCCTTCTGGATCCTGTTGTTTACGCTGATGTCCTTCTGGATGTTGCTGGTGACGGTCCTCCAGCACTTCGTCCTCTACTTGATGGATTCCGGGCTCTCGCGCGGCGAGGCGACGGCCCACATGGCGAACCTGGTGTTGATGGGCGCCGCCAGCAAGCTGGTCTTCGGCTGGGTTGCCGACCGCCTCACGCCCCCGGGTGCCATGAAGCTCGACTACGCGATGTTGGCGATCAGCGCCGGGCTGCTGCTGCTGCCCCCGGGGCCGCTCGTGATCTGGTGCTTCGTCGTAGTGATGGGCTTTGCGTACGCGGCCCGGGACGTGGTGACGCCACTGGTGATCGGCCACTGCTTCGGGATCCGTTACCTGGCGCCCCTGTATGGCGTACTGATGCTTACTTTCCCGGTCGGGGGTACCGTGGGGCCGATTTTTGCGGGTTACGTCCAGGATGAGACGGGCAGCTACCAGATCGCCTTTGCGATCATCGCGGGGATGCTCCTGATCTCATTCCTGATGCTCTTCTTCCTGCGCGACGAACGCGCGGCACGGCGCACCTGAGGAACCCCATGGCCTACGAGTTCATCGGCTACGAAGACGTCCACCCCCACGTGGTGCGCGTCACCCTGCAACGACCGGAGCGGCTCAATGCGCTTCATGGGCCGCTGCTCGACGAGTTGACGCATGCGGTGGAGCGTATCGATGCCGACGACGAGGTGCGGGTCTGGCTGCTGACCGGTGCGCCGCGCTCCGATGGGCGGCCGTGTTTCGGGGCGGGGGTCGATCTGCGCAGCTTCGCGGAGGGCAAGGGCGTGAGCATCGAGCAGGGCCTGCGGCTCAGCGAGCGCATCGACGAGATGTTGAAGCCCTCCATCGCGGTGATTGACGGCGTCTGCACCACCGGCGCCGCCGAGCTTGCCCTGGCCTTCGACTTCCGGCTGGTGGGAGCGGCGGCGCGCATCAGCGATTGGCACCTCAAGAACCTGGGCACCGGCCTTGGCGCCTGGGGGGCCAGCACGCGCTGGGTCCGACTGCTGGGCGTACAGCGCGCCAAGGAGCTGATCCTCACCGGCCGTGAGCTCGACGCCCAGGAAGCGGTGGATCTCGGCTTCGCGCTCTCCGCGCATGCCTCGGAAGAACTGCAGGAGGCCGCACTGGACCTTGCGGCGCGCATCGCGGAGATGAAGCGCGAAGGCGTCCGCATGGTGCTCGCCCACCTCGACCGGGCGGCAGAGATGGGGCGGCGCGATGCGGTGGGCCTGGCCGCGGATCTCTACCGCTGGCTGGGCGCGGACGTGGACATGGAGGACAAGGGGAAGGCGGTACTGGGGGGGAAGGACGACTAGTCGGACTTCTCCGCGCTGTGCCCCTAGATCCCGCCAGTCGACGCGGCTCCCGTGTTTCCTTCAGCCCAGGTCCGGGGTCTGGAAGCGGACGTCGGTGAGTTCGCGGAGAACGGGTGCGAGCAACCACTCGTTGCGCTGGCAGCGCCGGTGGAAGAAGGTGAGCAGCGCTTCGTGAAGACCGCGGTCCCCGCTTCCCTGGGCGATCCGCTCCTCGAGCGCAGCGTCGGCCTCCTGCCAGCCAGCGGGCTGGCTCCCGAGAATCGAGGCGGCCTCGGCGAGATCCTCTGCGGCGAGTTCCGGCCCCCAGTCCTCCGCTCGCCGCAGGTAACTGGCGCTGCGCGCCGCCACGTCCTTCTGGTAGCGCGCAAAGGTGTCTTCGGCGGGAATCGCGTCGATGGCGCCGGCGAGGAAGTCGTGACCGCTGCTGTGCCAGGTGGGTCTGGGCTCCGGGGGTGTCCAGGGGTCGACTGCGACGTCCGTGAGCAGGGCGATCCACTCGAGCGGCGTGCGGCCGTACACCCAGTACCACGCCAGGTACTGGATGAGGTCGAGTTCCGGCGTGGGCTTCGCGACCAGGTGCGCGATCGACATGGGTGTGCAGATGCCGAAGCGAACGCCGTGGTACATCACGACCCGCGGGTCCACGGGCTCCCCGCTCTGCTCTCCGTAGCGGGCCAGCGCGTGGCGCAGGTCGCCCAGGGGCTCCGAGAGATCCCGGGTGAAGAGGCCGGCGAGGTCCGCGAGGGGGTCGCCGAGATAGGCGAGTTCGAGGTCGATGAGGGTGGTGACGCGCCCCTTCTCGAAGAGGAACTGCCCCGTGTCGCCCTGCAAGAAGGCCACTTTCTGCCTTCCGGTGGGCGTGTTCTCCTTCACCCATTGGATCGTGAACTCGATCATGGGGTCGGGCCGGAGTTTGTGGCTCCGGTAGGCGTGTTCCCAGCGGCCGAAATCCCCCAGCCCCAGCGAGTGTGCGTCCTTGGGGCGTTCGAGGCCCACGGCTTCGAACTTCGACACGTCGAGCGCGTGCATGCGGGCCAGGATGTCCACGAAGTCATCGAGGACGGCCCGCTCTTCTTCCTTGCTCTCCGCCGTGGCGAGGTTTGCGCGGCCCGGGCAGCGCTCCATCACGATGCCTCGGGGGTCTTCGCAGAAGCCGTAGAGCTTCGGGACCGGGATGCCCTCGGTGGCGAGGACTTCGAGGATGCGGAACTCGTGCTCCAGGGGGTAGACGCCGTGGTCCGCGCTGCCGCGGTCTCCGCGGAAGTAGACGGGCAGCGTCTCGTCCCCGCATTGCACGTCCAGGTAGAAGGCGGGGCGCCAGCGCGGCTGCCGCTCGAAGT
This sequence comes from Myxococcales bacterium, assembly GCA_013215615.1. Taxonomy (GTDB): domain Bacteria; phylum Myxococcota_A; class UBA9160; order UBA9160; family SMWR01; genus JABSQX01. Next base: position 19,080 of record JABSQX010000029.1, read on the forward strand.
GCGTGATGCGGCCGCCCAGGCGCTCTTCGACCCAGGCGAAAGCCCGCTGCCACTCCGCTTCGAGCTGGTCGCGCTCGCTCGCCTGCTCCCCAGGGGCTGTCATGGGCCGCTCCTTCCGCCTGCTCGGCACCGCGCTGTCCCGGAAACGGGGTCGCGTACGCGCAGCATAGGGGGTGGCTGCCGGGCATTCCAAGGCCCGCTGCGGGTGCACGGGGCGATTTGCCGACCGCTGCCGCGCTGCGTATGGTCGAGCAGTAGCCGAAGGGAGAACGCGTGAACTTCGATCTGGCCCCGGAGGAGCAGGCCTTCGAAGAGGAGGTGGAGCGCTTCCTGAGGGAGAACGCTTCGCCCGAGGTGATGGATCCGCATCCCGAGCAGCTCTCCCAGACCGTGGACAGCCCCGCGAAGCGCGCCTTCATGCGAAAGCTCTCGGAGCGGGGTTGGCTGGGGATGTCCTGGCCCGGGGAATACGGGGGCGGCGAGCGTTCCGGGATCTACGACTTCGTGCTCACCGAGGCGCTCTCGCGTCACGGAGCCCCCCAACCCGGGAAGGGGGTGGGGATCGTGGGCAAGACGATCATCCGCCACGGCAACGCAAGCCTCAAGGAGTACTTCCTGCCGCGCATCAGCCGCGCGGAGATCGAGTTCGCGATCGGCTACAGCGAGCCCCAATCCGGCTCGGACGCCGCCTCCATGCAGCTGCGGGCCCAGAAGGTGGAGGGGGGCTGGAAGCTCGACGGCCACAAGATCTGGACGACCTCCGCGCACTTCGCGGACTGGTACTGGGTGGGTGCGCGCACCGACCCCCACGACAAGCACGGGGGGATCACGCTCTTCCTGGTGGAGATGGACCATCCGGGCCTCAGCATCCACGCCACCTGGACGATCGGGGACGAGCGCACCAACGAGGTCTTCTTCGACGATGTCTTCGTGAGTGACGATTTCGTGGTGGGAAAGGTTGGCGAGGGCTGGCGGTACATCTGCGAGGCCCTGGATCTCGAGCGCTTCGCGATGATGCCGGTGGGGCCGCTCGAGGAGAAGGTCGCGGCCCTGGTGGACTGGGTGAGGGGCAGCCGCTGCGACGACCTGCCCGTGCGCGAGCAGCCCGCGGCGCGCCGCTGTGTCGCCCAGGCGCTCACCCAGCTCGAGGTCGCCCGGATGCTGCAACGCCGCGTCATCAGCGAAGCCCTGCAGGATCGCGTGCCCACCGTCGAGTCCTCTCAGTACAAGCTCTACATGAACGAGTTGGGTCAGCGGGTGGCCAACTGGGCGCTGGACGTGATGGGCGCCGCGGGTCAGTTGAAACCCGGCGAGGCCGATGCGCCGGTCGGAGGCCGCTTCGAGCGCTCCTACCGCTACACGGTGGTGGACACCATCGGCGGCGGCACCAGCGAAATCCAGAAGAACATCATCGCCCGCAGAGGCCTCGGCCTCCCCCGCTGCTTCTAGGCGTGGAGGTGTCGATCTTGCTTTTTCGAGGAGCGGCGCGCGACGCCACCGAGTGGCCGACCGCGCCGGGAAGGCGCTGAAGTTGGCAACCCGGCTCAAGGATCGCGTCGCCGATCTGCTCTGCCATCCGTGGGTGGGGCGGCTGCTGCGCGTGATGCTCCGCGACCGCATCCCCTCGCTTCGCTTCGGCGGGGGCCGCCTGGCCACCGATTCGCTCGCCGTGGCCGACAGGACCGTGGCGCAGATCTTCTGGGGTATCTACGAGAGTGCCGAACTTCGGTTCGTCGCAAGTACGCTGCGCAGCGATCTCGACGCGATCGAGCTCGGGAGCAGTCTCGGCTCCGTTTCCTGCGCCGTCGCGCGAAAGCTCGAGCCGGGGCGACGCCTCGTCTGTGTCGAGGCAAACCCGGCGCTGATTCCGCTGCTCGAACGCAACGTCGCGGCGAACGCGCCCGACACGGACGTTCGGGTCCTCAATCGCGCAGTTGCCTACGGGTACGAGCGCGTCCGGTTCGTCGCGGGAGACCGGAGCACCGCCGGGAGGACAGTGGGCGCCTCGGCGGAGGCGGAAGGGGTGGATGTCCCCGCCTCGAGCTTGAGCGCGCTGCTGGCGGAGAACGCGTATGGCGAGTACGTGCTCATCTCCGACATCGAGGGCGCGGAGCTCGCCTATATCGCGAACGACGCCGAGGCGCTCGCGCGCTGCCAACAGATCGTGATGGAACTCCACGATGTAGAAGTCGACGGTGGTATCGAGACCGTGGACGCGATGCTCGCGGCGCTCACCGGGAGGCATGGCTTCGTGCTGCGCGTTCGCCACGGGCCGGTTTGCGTGTTGGACCGACCTCGAGCCGACGCAATGGCTGGCCATCGGCGTCCATGAGCGCAGCTTCGTGCAGCGCCCCCCGGGAGTCCTGGTAACCGGCCGCCCCTTGAAAACCCGGCCGCAGGGGCGAACATCCGGTGTCAGCATGCGAAAGGCCCGGTACGCACTTGCCGTAGTTGCCCCGCACCCGATCCAGTACATGGCGGGCCTCTGGCGGACGCTCGCCCGGCATCCCCGCATCGATCTGCGCGTCATCTACCTAGACCGCGTGGGTCTCGATGGCGCAATAGATCCCACGATGCAGGCTGCCATGAAGTGGGACGTCCCGCTGCTCGATGGCTATGAACACGAGTTCGTCCGCAACCTCTCGTCACTGCGCTTCACACCCATCGTGCATCGCATCAACCCGGGAATCAGGGCGCGCCTGACCGCATCTCGCTACGACGCGGTGATCCTGCACGGTTATCTCACGCTCAGCAACTGGATCGCGCTTCCCGCGGCGCGGCGCCGCGGGATCAAGGTCGTCTACCGAGGCGAGGGATCCATGCAAGGAGGGGATCGCCATGACTCCCCGCTGGTGAACGCGGTGAAGCGCCCCCTCAACCGGGCCTTCCTGCGCAGTTGCGACGCCATCGCCTGCAGCTCCGAGGACAATCGGAGCTACCAGATTTCGCGCGGTGCCCCGGTCGACCGGCTCTTCTCCATGCCCTGCGCGGTCGACAACGACCAACTCGAGATCTTCGCGGGGTCGGCGCGGTCGCGGAGGGATGTACTGGCGAGTTGGGGATTTCCCGAAGAGGCGAAGGTCGCGCTTGCCGTAGGGCGCTTCACGGAGAACAAGCGCATCGGGGACTGCATCGCCGCGCTGTCCGCGGAGCCGTTGCGGGATCGCATGGACGTCCACCTGGCGATCGCAGGCGACGGACCGCTGCGGCGGGATCTCGAGGACCAGGTGCGGACGGCGGGGCTCGAGGGGCGGGTCAGCTTTTTCGGCTTTCTGGGTCAGCGGGCGATCGCAGAGGCGATGCTTGCCTCGGACGTCTTCGTGCTCGGATCGTCGCACGGCGATCCATCGCCCAAGGCGCTCTCCGAGGCGCTCTACCTGAAGTGCCCGGTGGTGTGTTCCCAGGGTGTAGGCACCGGCTCTGAACTCGTCACGCCGGGCCAGAACGGCTTCGTCTATCCCACGGGAGATGTGGATGCACTGGCGGGCTTCGTGGCGGATGTGCTCGCGGACGACGAGCGCCGGCTCGCGATGGGACGGCACTCCCACGAGGTGGCGCGGGCCAACGATTTCAGCACCGGGGTCGAGTCGCTGATCGTTCGTCTCGATGAACTCATGGGTGAGGCGTAATGAAGCGGCACGAGTGTCCCGTTGTCTTTGCCACCCACGGCCCTGGAAATCACTTCTTTGGCTACTACGACAAGTCTCCCCTGAGCCGGTCCGGGCGTCGATTGCTGAGTCATCGCGCTGCCTTCGAGTGGAAGCGGATGCCGCTTTCTACTGACGAGGTTGAGGTCGGCTACTGGGACATGGATGCGGACGTGTATCACGCAGTCGGAAGCACCCATGCCTACAACTGGCAGCAGGGCGCCCAACTCCAGTGGCTTCCGCCGGATTTCGAAAGTCGCATCGTCTTCAACGACCGGGAGGGCGAGCGTTTCGTCGCCCGCATTGTCGATCTGGTGAGCGGTGATACGCGCACGCTTCCCTTTCCCGTTTACACCGTGAATCCGGACGGCCTTTCCGCGATCTGCGTGAACTACGAGCGGCTCGCCTTCACGCACCCGGGGTACGACTATCAGGGCGTCGTCAACCCACGCTGGGATGGCCCGCTGCCGGAGGGTGACGGTCTCTTCCGGATGGACCTCGCGACCGGCGACGTCGCACTCGTCGTTCCCTCGGCGGAGCTGGTGGAGTTCGCGCCGATCGCGTCGATGGCAGGGGCGAAGCACTATCTCGAACACGCGATGTACAACAGCGACGGCTCGCGCTTCTGTTTCCTGCATCGCTGGGGGCTGCCGGATGGTGGAATCTATGCCCGGCTCTTCACGGCGGATGCCGACGGCACACAGCGCCGATGCCTACTCGATTCGGGGAGCGTGTCGCACTTCGGCTGGCGCGGGCCGAAGCAGATCTCCGCATGGGCAAGGCCGCCCTCGGCGTTGGCCGGACTGCGTCGCAGCCGCCTGGCTTCCCGCTGGCTCCTGCGTCCCTTGCTTCCCCTCTATCGGGCCATCACCGATGCGGCCTCCCTCGAGCGTGGGCGGCTCACCGGCGACACCTACCTTCTCCTCGACGACGCGGAAGGGAGCGTCGCGACGCTCGCGCCCGGCGTGCGCTGGCCCGACGACGGACACTGTAGCTGGCGCCCTGGGGATCCGCGCTGGATGCTGACCGACACCTACGAGGACGCGGAGTTCCGGCGCCACCTCCTGCTCTACGATCACGACGCCGGGGAGGTGACCGAGATCGGACGCTTCTATTCGGTGAGGGAGACCTGCGACACGGGTTTCCGCTGTGACCTGCATCCGCGTTGGGACCACTCGGGCGGGCGCGTATGTATCGACTCCAGCCATCGTGGCGATGAACGCCAGATGTACGTTGTCGATGTGTCCGAGGTGGTCGGCGATTGACCGATCCGCTGCGGCTACCAGGTCGAGATTCTCCAGCACCACGCGGAGTGATGGGGTGCTCTCAGGTCCCTGCTGGAGGGCTGCTCAGCAGCCGGCGGCCACGGGGCCAACCACGGAACCCAAGCAAAGGAGAGAAGAAGCCATGGCGAACTCCCTCACAGACAACGACGGCAGCGAGATCATCGAGCGCTTTCGTGCCCCGGCTTTCATTCGCGAAGACCTGACCCGCTTCGCGCTCAGCGCAGGGGGGCAGGCCTGGGGGCGGCCGGGGCTCGATGTCAAGTACCGCAGCCTCGCGACGATCGCGGTGCTCACGGCGCTGCAGCGCAGCGACGCCCTTCGCGAACACATGGGACTCGGTCTCGACAACGGCCTGACGCCCCGCGAGATCTGCGAGACGCTCTTCCAATGCGCGATCTACGCCGGCTTTCCCACCTGCGTGCACGCCATGGAGATCGCGCATGACGTCTTCGAGGAGCGGGGCGTCGGCGAGTGACGATTCGCGGTGATCGTTGCGATCGCCACGGCTGCCCGCCTAGCCCATCAAGCCGAAGCGATCGCGCACCAGCGCGGGTGTCGCAGGCTCGCGCCCGTGGGCGCGGGCCATCGCCACGAGTTTCTCGACGATGTTCGCGTTGGTCGGCGTGCCCAGTTCGAGATAGGGATAGTCGCCGAGACCCAGCGCGAAGTGTCCGCCGCGCTCGAGCACCAGGTCGGCGAGCTCGAGGAGGTTCGCCCCGTAGGCGAGCACGTTCCACTCCAGGTCGACTCCGGCGGGGATGAAATCCAGCAGAGCAGCGAGGCCGCGGGGTGTCACGGGGTGTCCCGAGAGCACGCCCTCGCCAGTGAGCAGGAGCTGCAGGTACAAGGGTTCCTCGAGAACGCCCGTATCCAGGAGCGGCTCGACGAAGCGAAGCGATGGGACGCTGTAGGCCACGCCGATGGGCCGCACGCCCACTGCGCGGACTCCCTCCGAGAGGGCGCGTAGCGTCGCGACGGTGTTCTCGTAGAGGGAGTCCTCGCGGTCGAAAGAGCGCTTCTCGCTGTCGTAGAAGCTGATGTTGGCCGAAGCGAGATCGAGGGGAACCAGCTCGGCGCGCGTCGCCGGACTCGCTGCCATGGCGTGGATGTGTGCGAAGCGCTCCTCGATCACGCTCGAGACCGTGGCGCCCAGGGTTGGCATCATTACGATGTCGCTGGACGCGCGTAGAGCGCGGCCGATCTCGCAGTAGACGGCGGGATCCGTTGATGCCGCCCCGGTCTCGGAATCGCGTGCGTGAAAGTGCGCGACCGATGCTCCGGCGTCCCGGCAGGCGGCCGCCGCCTCGGCGATCTCCTCCGGGCTGAAGGGCACGTTGGGATTCGGCTCCCGGGGCGTGTACTCGTTGAGACGCGCTTCGATCAGCACTTCGTCCACTGGCGGTCTTCCTTCGGCGCGTGCGGCAGGGGAGCGTTGCTTGCCGCGGCGTCCGCCGCCACGCATTTACAAGACGCTGCGTATCGTATATCTTGCGAGAGTCCGACGAAGGCCGTGTGGCCGAGGAGGTTCCGGTGGATTTCGATTTCTCGCCCGAAGAACAGAAATTTGCGGAAGAGGTCGAGCAGTGGCTGGTGGAGAACCACGACCCGGTGGTGATGGATCCCACCCGCGAGAACTTCACCCAGCTCGCCGACACTCCCGAGCGCCGGGACTTCATGAAGAAGTTGGCCGCCCAAGGCTGGCTGGGCATGTCATGGCCCAAGGAGTATGGCGGGCAGGAGATCGAGGGCGTCTACGAGTTCATCCTCAACGAGGCGCTCGCGCGGCATGCCGCTCCGCAGATCGGAAAGGGCGTGGGGATCATCGGCAAGACGCTGATCCGCCACGGCAACGATACGCTGAAGGCGGAGTTCCTGCCCAAGATCCTCACCGCCGAGGTGGAGTTCGCGGTGGGCTACAGCGAGCCGCAGGCGGGGTCGGACGCCGCCAACATGCAACTCAAGGCGGAGAAGGTCGAGGGGGGCTGGAAGCTCAACGGTCAGAAGATGTGGACGACCTCCGCGCACTTCGCGGACTGGTACTGGCTGGGGGCGCGTACCGACCCCGACAAGCCCAAGCACGATGGCTTGAGCCTCTTCTTGATCCCCATGGACCACCCGGGGCTCGAGGTGCAGAGCCTGCCTACCATCGGCAAGGACACCACCAACCAGGTCTTCTTCGAGGACGTCTTCGTACCCGACGACTACCTGGTCGGCGAGCGGGGCCGTGGCTTCCAGTACATCTCCGAAGCCCTCGACCTCGAGCGCTTCACGATGTTCACCCTCTCTCCCATCAGCGAACGTTCCCGGTTGCTGACGGATTGGGTGAAGGTCGCCAAGCGTGACGACAAACCCCTCAAAGACGACCCCAACGTGCGGCGCCTCGTGGCCCACATCGCGACCGACACCGCCGTCGCCAAGGGCCTGAGTGTGCGCTTCGTGTGCGCGGCCATGAGCGGTGGGAAGCCGCCCACCATCCAATCCTCCCAGTACAAGCTCTTTACCACGACCCTCTCCCAGCGCGTCTGCCGGGACGCCCTCGACATCACCGGAGCGGCGGGGCAGCTCCGCGAGGGCCAGGAGGATGCACCGCTCAAGGGCCGCTTCGAGGGCGCCTACCGGGCCACCGTCAACGAGACGGTGGGGGGCGGCTCCTCGGAGATCCAGAAGAACATCATCGCCCGACGCGAGTTGGGCCTGCCGAAGAACTTCTAGCGCGGCGCCGCGCAACGCAGGGCAGATGGGGCGCAGCCCCGTCGTCCAGGTGGTCCATGCCCCAACCCCCCGAAGCACTGCAAGGCACGACGGTGCTCGACTTTTCCACGGTCGGGCCGGCGACCCGCTGCGCGCGCATCCTGGCCGACTACGGGGCGCGGGTCATCAAGGTCGGAGTTCCACCCAGCAAGCTCGGCCTGCAGGTCCAGCCCGGCTTCTGGATGTATTCGGCGAACCGGGGCCTCGAGCAGGTTCGCATCGACCTCAAGGACCCGCGGGGCCGCGCGGCCCTCCTGAAACTCGCCGAGCGCGCGGACGTATTGATCGAGAGCTTCCGGCCTGGCGCGATGAAGAAACTGGGCCTCGCCTACGAGGACCTCGAGGCCATCAACCCTCGCCTCGTCTACTGCTCGACCAGCGGCTTCGGCCAGGACGGTCCCGCCGCGAAGCAAGCGGGCCACGACCTCAACTACCTGGCGGTCGGGGGCTTCTTGCACACCAGCAACCGGCGAGGGGACGGTGGTCCGCCGATTCCGGGCGCCACGGTGGCGGATGGCGCCGCGGGTGGCATGCACGCAGCCCTGGCGATCATGGCCGCATTGCTGCGGCGCGCACAGACCGGAAAGGGCGAGTACCTCGATGTCTGTGTCGCCGAGGGCGTGCTGTGGCTCACCTCCCTCTACATCGACCAGTACCTCGCCACCGGCGACCCCCCGGGCCCCGGCCACGATATTCTGACAGGACGCTACGCGTGCTACGACACCTATGCGTGCAGTGACGGAAAGTGGCTCTCGCTGGGGGTCATCGAGGGTCACTTCTACGCCAACCTCTGCAAAGCCCTGGGTTGCGAGCAATGGTTGGAGAGCGAGTACGACGACGCCGTGCAGGACGAGATCCGCCGTGATTTCGCTGCGGCCATCGCGAAGCGACCGCGGGATGAGTGGGTGGCGGAACTCGCGCCGGCCAATACCTGCGTGGCGCCCGTCTACAGCATGGAGGAACTCGTCGAGGACGCCCAGTTCCAGGCGCGTGGGATCTTCGGCGAAGTCCTGCACCCCGAGCACGGCCGTTTTCGGCAGGTGAACCCCGCTTTCGCGGGAATGCGGAGGCCCACCGAGGCCGTCCCGGTGCCGGACTGGAGCCAGACGAACACCGTAGATGTGCTCGCCGAGGCCGGGATCGGAGTGGAAGAGATCGAGGCAATGCGCGACGAGGGCATCGTCGCCTGAGAGGAGAAGGAGATGTCGGACCTGCCCGCCGAAGTTCAGGGTTGGATCGGAGAAAAGCGCTATCCCATCGAGAGCGAGTTCGACGTGGAGCGTGGCTACATCTTTTCGAGCTGCGCGTCGGCGGAGAACGGCAATCCGCTCTTCTGGGACGAAAAGGTCGCGCAGGCGGTCACCGGGGGGTTCATCGCGCCCCCGAGCATGATCTCGGTCTGGTTCCGGCCGCATTTCTGGACGCCCGATCGCACCGAGGAGGGCAAGCCCCTCCAGTGCCACTTCGACTTGAAGGATTCCCTGGCTCTCCCGGAGGCGATCATCGCCGACAACACCATCGTCTTTGGAGAACCCGTGCGGATCGGCGACCGGCTCAGCACCTACCAGGTGATCCGTTCGGTGAGCGAACTCAAGACCACCAAGCTGGGGACCGGGCGTTTCTGGGTGCTGGACGTCGTCTATGAAAACCAGAAGGGAGAACTCGTGGGGACGGAGAGTTACACGGGCTTCGGTTACCGGAGGGACTCCTGATGAGCGCGAACCTGACGATCGGTGAGGTGGAGAAGGGGCAGAGCCTTCCGGACCTGAGCATCGACGTGGGGGTCACCAACGTGGTTCTCGGCGCCCTCGCGAGCCGCGACTGGCGGCCCATGCACCACGACAAGGATTTCGCAGTGGAGCGCAACGGCACCCGCCACGTCTTCGTCAACACGCCCCACAATGCCGCCTACTTCGAGCGCTACATCACCGACTGGACGGGTCCGCTGGGCCGGCTGGGGCGCATCAAGTTTCAAATGAAGGACTCGGTCTTTCCCGGAGACACCATGGTCTTCAACGGCGAGGTGGACGAGGTTCGCGTCGACGAGCGCGGATGCGCGTGGGCGGACGTGCGCGTGGAATTGCGGGTAGGGGGTGAGGTCACCACCGAGTGCACGGCCAGCGTGGCGATCCCCCAGGGAGAGGACGACAATCCGTGGAAGCGGCGGGGCGAGGACTGGCAGCCCTGAAGGGGCCCAGGCGTCGAAGGAATCACGGCCGTTGCGGCCGATCACAAGTCAGAGGGACATCGACAATGGATCTCGAACTCAGCGAAGAACAGCAACTCATCAAGGACATGACGCGAAGCATGCTCGCCGAGCACTCCCCGGTGGAGGTGGTTCGCGAGGTCGAGGACGATCCCAAGGGTTACCCGGACGAGCTGTGGAAACAGATGGGCGAGCTGGGACTGCTGGGGGTCCTGATTCCGGAGGACCACGGCGGGGGAGGGCAGACACTGCTCGAGGCGGCGCTGATCTACGAGGAAATCGGGCGTGCGATGGCGCCCACGCCGCATTTCGTGAGTGCCGTGATGAGCGCGGGGGTCCTGCTCGCGGCGGGTAGCGAGGCCCAGCAGGGCGAGTGGCTGCCTCGAATCGGCAGCGGGGATGCGATCCTGACGCCGGCCTGGTTGGAGCCGGATCGTGGCTATGGACCGGTGGGCGTGCAACTCGAAGCGCGCGCCGACGGCGACGATTTTCTGCTCGCGGGCGTCAAGCGCCACGTGCACTTCGCGAGTTCCGCGGCCCGCATGATCGTGCTGGCCCGTACGCCGGCGGGCGTGGATCTCTTCCTGGTGGATCCGGGAGCCGAGGGCGTGGAACTCCAACAGCAGCTCTCACAGTCCTCGGATTGCCAGTACCGGGTCGATTTCTCGGACGTGCGCGTGTCGGCGGCGGACCGCATCGGTCCGGCGGGGTCGGGCTGGGCGACCTGGAATGACGTGATGCACCAGGGCATCGTGTTGCTTGCCGCCCAGGCGATCGGCGGGTCGGAGCGCGCGCTCGAGGAAACCGTCGAGTACGCGAAGACCCGCAAGCAGTTCGACAAGCCCCTCGGCGCCTTCCAAGCCATCGCCCACTACCTCGCGGATTGCTCGACCACGATCGAGGGCGGTCGCGTGCTCGTCTACGAGGCGGCCTGGAACCACGCCCAGGGCCGCTCGATCGTTCGATTGGCCCCCATGGCAAAGCTCTTCTGCTGCGAGACCTACCGCGAGACCACGCGGCAGTGCGAGCAGGTCTGGGGTGGGGTGGGCTTCACCATCGAGTACGACATCCAGCTCTTCTTTCGCCGAGCCAAGCAGCTGCAGCTCTCCTGGTGGGACACCCCGTACCTCGAGGAACTGGTGGCCGCGGACGTGCTGGACTGAGCGGCTGTCGGATGAGGATGTGCGCGGACTGCGAGGGAGTATGCTCGGGCGCGCTCATTGCTCGGGTCCTTCGATCCATCCTCATTCGTCTCGATGGCTGAACTCGCTCGAGCTGCGTCCCTGCTGCTGCTCGTCTTTGCGAGCGCGCTGGCGACGCAGGGTTGGGCGACGGTCGAGACGGCCCCCACGCAGCCCAACGTACTGCTGATCATTGCGGACGATCTCGGCTGGGGGGACATCGGCGCACTCGGCAGCGAAATCCCCACGCCCCACATCGACAGCCTCGCCGCCGAGGGCGTGCTGTTCACGAACTTCCACACCGCCGCCACCTGTTCGCCGAGCCGCGCAATGCTGCTGACCGGGGTCGACACCCACCTGGCCGGGCTCGGCAACATGATCACCTTCATGCCGCCCAACCAGCGGGGGAAACCGGGCTACGAGGGGCACCTGAACCAGCGCGTGCGGACGCTCGGAGAACTCTTCCAGGAGGCCGGCTACATCACCGGCTTCTTCGGGAAATGGCACCTGGGCGAAGAGCCCGGGCAGCTCGCTCACGACCGCGGGTTCGACCACACCCTGACGCTTGTGACCGGCGGTAGCGACAACTGGAGCGCGTTGGGTGCAGCCCCGGTGCGGCCCCCGGTCGAACCCTTTTCTCGCGACGGGATGCTCATCGAGCGTCCGGAGGGTTTCTCGAGCGCGCTCTACACCAACGAGCTGCTTCGATTCCTGAACGGCCCCGCTGCGAGGAGCACCACGCCCTTCCTCGCCGTCCTCTCCTTTCAGGCCGTCCACTGGCCCCACCACGCGCCGGACGAAGCACTGGCGCGTCACCGGGATCGCTACCACGGTGGCTGGGACGAGGTCCGGCGTCTGCGCCACTCGAAGCTGATCGAGAGCGAGTTGCTTCCGGCGGGCACCCCGATGCGCGAACGCGACCCGCAGGTGCCCGCATGGAGCGAGGTCGGCGCGGAGGAGCGCCGCAGCGAGGCCCTGCGGATGGCCGCCTACGCGGCCATGCTCGATGACATGGATACGCACATCGGCCGCGTGCTCGATGAGCTCGAGCGCAGCGGCCGCTCGCGTGACACGCTCGTCGTCTTCGTCTCCGACAACGGACCCGACCCCTCCGAGCCCGACCAGGCGCCGCTTGCCGTGCCGTGGTACTCGGCCCGTTATCCGAAGACGAGCGATGAGACGATTGGCCGACGCGGATCCTTCCCGAGCTATGGACCCCAGTGGGCGCAGACCGGTGCCATCCACCTGCGTGGCTACAAGGGCCGGTCCTGGGAGGGGGGCATGCGCGTGCCCTTGATCATGAGGTATCCAGCAGAACTCGCGGGGGGGAAGCGGATCGACGCCTTCGCTTTTGCCCCGGATCTCGTCCCGACGCTCCTCGATTCGGCGGCGATCGCGCACCCGGCCGAGGGCGCGCGGGAGGACGGCGGCTCCGAGCTCCACGCGCCGACCGGCCGCAGCGCCTGGGCGGTGCTGCAAGGTGCGGAGCATCGCATCCACCCGGCGGACGAGGCGGTCGGCTACGAGTTGATGACGACGGCCGCGCTCTTCCAGGGCGACTACAAGCTGGTGCGCAACGGCCCACCGCGCGGCGATGGCGAATGGAGGCTCTTCGACCTGATGCGTGACCCGGGCGAGGTGGAGGATCTGTCCGGCCGCTTGCCCGAGCGTGCGGCGAGCATGGAGCAGGCCTTCGACGCCTATTCGGCCCGGGTCGGCATCGTCCCCGTGCCCGAGGACTACGACGTTTTCAAGATGCTGATCGGTCCACCCCGCCAGAGATAGGATCCGGGCCCCGTCGGCGCAATTTCGAGCGTCTAGTCGGCGCCCAGCCGCAAGCCGGCCTGTCGGAGCAGGGAACGGCGCTGGGCGCGCGGCCCGTCGGCCTCGGGGCTCGCATCCACCGCGTCGGAGAGGGTTTCGAGCGCGTCGTACCAGAGCCCCGCGGCCGCGTAAGCCTGCGCGCTCGGGTAGCCGGCTTCCGGCTGGGCAACCCGCTGGATGTAGCCGGTGGCGACCACGTCGGCGGAACGGTGCTGAATGTCCGGCACCAAGGAGATGGACCACTGGTAGGTGATCTCCGAATCGAGCTCGATGGAGTGGTCGGCGAGCAGGACGCGCTGGATGCCGGCCTTCGCGGGGGGAGCGAGTTCGACCTCGACGAGAGGGAGGCCCTCCTCTTCTTCTACCAGCGTGAAGAAGAGNCGCGTGCCTTCGGGGACCCCGGCGTCGATGTGCCAGAACAGGGAGGGGGCGTGCCGCGTCGTGAGCGCCACGTGCTCGGGGACCAGCGCCATGGGCGTGGGGAGCGCGGTGGCCCCTCGAACGCCCCCCGCTACGCGGACGCGGGGAGAGCCATCGACCGGCGGCGTCCACACGATGGGCGCCTCGTTCTCCGCTCTCACGTTCGCGGCGCGCTGGCTGTTCTCCTGGTCGGAGGCGTGCGCGTCTTCCCGCTCCATGTCTCCCATCGCGACCCGCAGCGGGCGCATCGGGGAGGGATCCAGCCCCTGGCAGAAGCCTGGAGCGCTCAGGGCCAGGACGAACACGACGGGGGCTGCGAGTCTTGCGATCCGGATCACTGGTTTCTCCTCCTGCTCTCCATGCTTCGAGTATCGGTCCGCGCTCGGTCCGAGGCTGTGAAGTACTTCACAAGTTGCGCCGACCCAGCACGCGATGCACGTTCAGACTCTGCTCCTTTCCCTTGAGGGGGATGTGCCCCAGGGGCTCCAGGCTGAAATCGTCCCCCAGCAACCCACAGGTCGCTTCGCTGGCGAGGATTCGCGTGGGGAATTTCGTGAAGTCGTGGGCGACCGCGTCCGTGGACTCCAGGCGTTGCGCGGCCACCACCACGTCGCCCACCACCGTGTACTTGAGCCGCTTCTCGCTACCCAGGCTGCCCGCCACCACGGGCCCGGTGTGGATTCCGATACGCATCGCGCACTCGGGGAGTTGCCGCTCCCGGTAACTGCGGTTCAGTTCCTCGAGCGCCCGCGCCATGGCGAGGGCGCTATGCACCGCGTTGCGTGCATCCTGGGCGATGTCCTCGTCGCGGCTACGGGGCACCGGCACGCCAAAGTTTGCCTTCAGGCCGTCGCCGAAGTAGTCGTCCACCACACCGCCTGCGCGCGCGACCTCGTTGGCCATGCGCTCCATGAACTCGTTCACCCAGTTCATCAGCGTGGTGGGGTCCATGCTCTCAGCGCGGGCCGTATAGCCCTTCATATCGACGAACAGCACGCTGGCCACCAGGCGCTGCGGACGCGGTCGCCCGCCGGCGAGGAACTCATTGCGATGCTCCCAGATCTCGTCCGCCAGCCGCGGTGAGACGTGGCGCGCGAAGATGCCCATCAGTTGGTTGCGCTGGGCGCTCTCCCGGCTGGAAACCCAGGCGGTGAGGACACCCGCGGAGCCCAGCCAGGCCAGTGCGGGGGCAGTCATGGGGATCCACCATCCCGCCGCAAAGGCCTGGTAGCCGGCCAGCAGCAAGACGCCGATGCCCGCCGCGACGGAGATCACGAGGGTGGAGGGTCCCAGCAGCGGGCGCCCCATGGTGCGCATTCCCAGCAGGCTCCCCAGCAGGCTGACGGCCACGACCAGCAGCGACTCCTGGGTTTCGCTCCACACGCGTTGCGGCCGCGACTGCCCGCGCGCGGTGCGCAGCAGTTGGTCTACGGCGTGGGCGTGGATCGCGATGCCCGGTAGCCGGCCACCGAGGGGCACGGGGAAGACATCGGGCAGGCTCTTCGCGTTGGAGCCCAGGATCGCCACGCGGTCCCGCAGCTGCGACTCGGGGATTTCACCCGCCAGCAGTTCGCCAAGGCTGAAGGTCGGGAAGTCCTCCGTCCCATAGTCCATCATCTGTTGGTAGCCGGCGGCATCGATCCCCTGGTAGCCACCGTGATCTGCTGCGAGAGGAGGCAGCGTGTGGGCGCCGAGGCGCAGCGTCCGGGGCTGGTCGGGGTCGGGGCGGGGATGGATCCCCTCGGCGGCCAGGGCCTTCTGCGCCACCAGCACCGCTAGTGACGAGGCGACATTGCCCTCCGCGTCGCCCTGGAAGAGCAGGGAACGGCGGATGGCTTCATCGTGGGCGTCCGGGAGCAGGTCGTTGAAGCCGACGCGCCCGCTGCCTTCCAGCGCGGAGGGTGCAGGGATGCCCTCTCCGGTCGGGTCGCCGAACTTCATGACCGCCACGATTCGCTCTTCCTCGCGAAGAACGCCCGCCAGGAACTCCACCCCGGGAGATACGGGGAGGTCGCGGTACAGGTCGAGGCCAATGGCCGCGACGCCGGCATCGGCGAGGGCCTGCAGGGCCTCCGCGAGGCGGCGGTCGCTGATGGGCCAGTGACCCTGGGCGCGGATGTCGCCCTCGGTGATCTCCACGAGCACCACCTGCGATTCCCCGTCGCGTTGGGCGCGACGCAGGTAGGCGTCGTGAAGAGCGAGTTCAGGGGCGTTGAGCCATCCGAGGCCGCGCACCAACAAGACCCCAAACGCAACCACGAGCCCGGCGAAGAGGGGCGCGAGAATACTGCGTGCGGCGGGCATCGGGCCTCCAGGGCGCTCCGGCCCGCAGGTCGGAGGTGCACGAGGTGATATGATACCGCGACCCGTTGCGGTTGCGCGGGACGGCTTTTCGCTGCCGGGCGCTTGCTTCCGCGGTCGCTCGCGAGGACTCCCATGAAGATCGGCGTCACGCTGCATGCGACCGACCTGTCCATGAACCCCGTGGAAGCCGCCCGCGAGGCGGAGGCGCGTGGATTCCACTCCTTCTTCGTGCCCGAGCACACGCACATTCCCACGAGCCGGCGTTCGGCGCCGCCGACTGGAGATGAGGTGCTTCCCGAGGAATACAAGCGCAGCCCCGATCCCTACATCGTGCTGGCTGCCGCTGCCCAGGTGACGGAGAGGATCCTGCTCGGCACGGGCATCGGCCTCGTCGCGCAGCACGACCCGATCACCTTCGCGAAGCAACTGGCCACGCTCGACCGGATTGCCGAGGGCCGCCTGGTGTTGGGCATCGGTTATGGGTGGAATCACGAGGAGATGGAGAACCACGGTATCGACGTGAAACGCCGGCGCGCGCGGGTGCGTGAGACGATGCTGGCCATGCAGGCGCTCTGGTCCCAGGAAGTGGCCTCATTCGATGGCGAGTTCGTACGCTTCGAGCCCAGCTGGCAGTGGCCCAAGCCCGTCCAGCAGCCCCGGCCGCGGGTGCTGATGGGTGGCGCGCCGGGCCCCACGCTCTTCGACCACATCGCCGAGTACGCGGATGGTTGGATCCCGATTGGTGGAGCGGGGGTCCGCCAAGCCATGGTCGCCCTCCGCGAGGCCGCGGAGGCCCGCGGCCGCGACTTCGGGGAGATGCACGTGGTGCCCTTCGGGGTGTTGCCTGACGCGGAGAAGCTCGCCTACTACGAGTCCATCGGGGTCAGCGAGGTGGTGCTGCGCCTGCCCACGGACAGCCGCGAGGTGGTGCTGCCGCTGATGGACGAATACGCGCGGCTTCTGCCGGCTTGAGTTCCTCGGGTGCTCAGGCCAGCTTTGCGAGCACGTCTTCGCCGAAGCGGCGGATGCTCTCGCAGTACTCGTCGCGGCCGCGGCCCGGAAGGCCCACTGTCAGCCAGGTGATCCCCATGCCCGCCATCTCCTCGACGACCGCGCCGAAGCGGGCGGCATCCACCTTCTGCAGATCGTGCATGCTGAAGCCGAAGGGCATGAAGCAGATGTCGAGCGGGGCGGTGCGCCCCACCTGCTTCGCGTAGTCGCGCAGGTAGCCGATGCGCGCTGCGAGATCCTCGAGGCTCTCCATGGAGGCAGTGCGCACCGCCGAGGGCCGGATGCCCGAGGTCGGGAAGGGAACCCAGCCGTCGCCCAAATCGACCGCTCGGCGGATCGCGCGTCGGCTGTTACCCCCCACCCAGAAAGGTGGGTGAGGCTTTTGGACCGGATGCGGGAGCAGCGTGTTGCCGCGTGCCTTCCAGCCCGGGCCCTCTGCGACCACGCCCTCTTCCGTGAGGGCGCGCTTGATGGCCACCAGAGCCTCGTCGCTGCGCTCGTTGCGCTCCTCGAAGTCGGCGCCCAATGCGCGGAACTCTCCGCGCAGGTAACCCGCTGCGACCCCAACGATCAGCCGCCCGCCGGAGAGGACGTCGAGGCTCGCCACCGCGCTCGCGGTGATGAAGGGGTTGCGATACGGGAGCACGGCGATGTGGGTCTGTACGCGTAGTCGTGTCGTCGCCGCTGCTGCGAAGGAGAGGGCGACCCAAGGGTCGAGGGCGTGATGGCCGCCGTCCGCGAGCCAGCGATCGCTGGGAAAGGGATGGTCGGTGACGTAACAGGCGTCGAAGCCGGCGTCCTCGGCGCTTCGCGCGACGGTTGCGACCCCCTCGCCGCTCACGAAGTCGTCCCCGAGTGACACGCGGTCCGTAGGAAGGTGGATGGAGAAACGCATGCGACGAGCATAGGCGTTGCGCGATAGAGCGGAAAGCGCGTAGCGCGCAGCTTGGCAGCGCCTCACGGGATGTCTATGGTAGGGCGGGCTTCGAGACCCGGACGCCAATTCCACCTTCAGCAGGACGCCCTTGGACCTTCGTTACTCGGATTCGGACGAGGCCTTCCGGAAGGAGCTGCGCGAGTGGCTCGCGGAGGCGGTGCCCGCCCACGGGTCGCCCCCGGATGCCGCCGACTGGGCGGGTCGCCGCGCCTACGACACCGGTTGGCAGCGCAAGCTCTACGACGCGGGCTACGCGGGAATCAATTGGCCCAAGGAGTACGGGGGCCGCGACGCCTCGCTCACCGAGCAGCTCGTCTACTACGAGGAGAGCGCCCGGGCCCGTGCGCCTTACATCGGTGTGAACTTCGTGGGCATTCTTCACGGGGGCCCGACGCTCATCAGCGAAGGCACCGATGTGCAGAAGGAGCGGCACATCGGGCCGATCCTGCGCGGAGAGCAGGTCTGGTGCCAGGGTTTCTCGGAGCCAGGCGCTGGCTCTGACCTCGCCGCCCTGAAGACGCGGGCGGAGCGCGACGGCGACCACTACGTGCTCAATGGACACAAGATCTGGACTTCCTTCGCCCAGGTCGCCGACTACTGCGAGCTGCTGGTGCGGACGGACCCGGACGCCCGCAAGCACCGCGGCATCAGCTGGCTCGGTATCCCCATGGGCCTCGAGGGCATGGAGATCCGACCCCTCCCCACCCTCACCGGGGAGGGCGAGTTCAGCGAGGTCTTCCTGGAGAACGTGCGCGTCCCCGTGGATTGCCTGGTCGGCGCGGAGAACGACGGCTGGCGGGTCACCAACGTGACCCTCGCCTTCGAGCGCGGCACCGCTTTTGCGACCGACATGGTGGTGTTCCAGGAGGTCATGCGCGAACTCGCGGCAGTGGCGAAACGCGTTACCCGCAACGGCGCAGCGGCCTGGGAGGATCGCAGCCTGCGCGCCGAGGTCGGGCACCTGGCCGCCGAGGTGGAGGCGGTCTGGGCGATGGTGAAGTACACGGTATCCGAGGCCGACCGGACCGGCGTCCCCAGCGTTTCGGCCTCCGGGGTGAAGCTCTACTTCACCGAACTCAAGCAGCGCATCGGCGAGACCTGCATGCGCGTCTTGGGCCGGGCCACGCTCTCCCGGGAGGATGTTGATGGGCTGCCCTGCCAGTCTTTCGTCTACGAGGCCCTGCAGTCCCTGTCCATGACGATCGCGGCGGGGTCGTCGCAGATCCAGCGAAACATCATCTCCGAGCGCATCCTCGGGCTGCCGCGCGAACCGCGCTGAGCTCGGGAGAAGAAGGCAACGTGGATTTCCAGCTCAGCGAAGACCAGCAGGCCCTGAAAGAAGGTGTCCGCACTTTCTGCGACGGCCGGATCTCCGCCGATCAGCTGCGCGAACTCGAGAAGGAGGCCTTCGACCGCGACCTCTGGGGCGAACTGGCCGAGATGGGCGTATTCGGGCTGCGGCTCCCGGAGAGCGAAGGAGGCGTCGGCCTCGGCAGCGCGGACGCGGTGGTGGTCTTCGAGGAGCTGGGCCGCTGCCTGGCGCCCGGCCCCCTGGTCTGGAGTCACCTGCTGGCGGGGCGGGTGGAGGGCGCGGCCAGCGGCGAGTGCGTGGTCGGCGGCCTGGACCTGCTGGGCAGGGGCGAGGATCCCGTGCTCGTCGAGCACCTGGCGCACATCGACGCGCTGGTGGTGTTGCGAGAGGAGGGTGTCTACAAGGTGGCGCCCGGCAGCCTGGAGGGGGCGCCCATCGAGACGCCGCTGGATCCCTTCACGCCGGTTCACCACGTGGCGTCCCTCCCCGAGGGAGAGTGCATTGCGGATGCCGCCGAGGCCGCGCAGTTGCGCGTGGAAGGAGCGGCGCTCGCCTCGGCGCTGATGCTGGGCATCGCGGAGCAGACCCAGGAGATGGCCACCGAGTACGCGAAGGGTCGCGAGCAGTTCAATCGGCCCATCGGCTCCTTCCAGGCCATCAAGCACATCCTCGCCGACATGTTCGTTCGGCAGGAACTGGCACGCGCTGCGGTCTACGCCGCGGGTGCCACATTGGATGATCCCGAGGTCGGAAGTGTCCGACGAGCGGTCTCCACCGCCAAGCTCGTGGCGGGCGAGGCGGCCATGAAGAACTCCCGGAGCTGCGTCCAGGTGCATGGGGGCATGGGGTATACCTGGGAGATGCCCGTCCACTACTACTTGAAGCGCACCTGGGTGCTGGAGAACGTCTTCGGGGGCGTGGAGGAACACGCCCTCCAGGTGGCCGAGGAGATCGGCGAACGGGGCTGAGGCCCGAACGAGGAGCGCAGCATGGGGATTCTGGACGGCAAGGCGGGGTTCGTGACTGGCGGAGGACGCGGGATCGGCCGCGGCCACTGCCTGCACCTGGGTGCCCAGGGCGCAGGGGTGGTGGTCAACGACGTGGATCTCGAGGAAGCGGAGAAGGTCGCGGCTGAAATCCGCGAAGCGGGTGGGCGCGCGGTGGCGAGCCAGGCGGATATCGGTTCGCGCAAGGGCGCACAGGAGCTCGTCGAGCAATGCGTGGACGAGTACGGCGCCGTCGACTGTGCGGTCAACAACGCCGGCATCGTGCGCGACCGCTCCTTCCTGAAGATGAGTGACGAGGAGTGGGAGGACGTCCTGCGCATTCACGCCGGGGGTACCTTCTGGTGCGCGCAAGAAAGTGCCCGGCGCATGCGCGCGGCCGGCACGGGCGGCTCCATCGTAAATACCGTGTCCGCCGCGCACATGGGAAACTTCGGGCAGACCAACTACGGGGGTGCCAAGGGGGCCATTGCGTCCATGACCTACACCTGGGCGAACGAGCTGGCGCGTTACGGAATCCGCGTGAACGCCATCAGCCCCTCGGGCACCACGCGCATGTCCGAGTCCGCCAAGGGCGTGGACGGCAAGGCCCCGGCCGCGGGCTGGTTCCTCGATCCGACGCTCAACGGGCCCTTCGTCGCCTACCTCTGTAGCGACGAGGGCAACTGGATCACCGGCCAGGTCTTCGGCACCGGGGGAGACCGGGTGGTGATCATGGATCAGCCCAGCTACGGGACGGGCATGTTTCGCCCCGAGGGCTGGGGGGTGGAGGCGCTGCAGGAGCAGATGCCGAAGTTCTTCAAGAACCGGCTGCAAGCGGTCGGCCTCCACAAGCAGCCCTATCCCTACTACGACGGCGTGGTGCCGCCCGATGGCGACTGAGCGAGCATCCTCGCCATGAGTGACACCTCCGCGACCCGCTACGAGAACATCCTCTACTCGGTGGAGGCGGGCGTGGCCACCGTCACCCTCAACCGCCCCGAGCGCCTCAACGCCTACGTGCCGCAGATGGGCGAAGACGTGGTAGACGCATTCGCGCGTGCCAGAGAGGATCCGGAAGTGCGCGTGGTGATCCTCACCGGCGCGGGCCGGGGCTTCTGCTCCGGGGTCGACCTCGATGCCCTCAAGGCCATGCAGGCGGGGCAGGAGAGTGGCTCGGCTCCGCGGCTGGGCGAGGAGGCCTTCCTGCGCAGCTTTCCCCAGGAACTGCTCGTCTTCCCGAAGCCCGTGATCGCCGCGCTCAACGGTGCCGCGGTGGGCGTGGGGGTGACGATGGTGCTGCCCTGCGACGTGCGCATCGCCGCGGAGCACGCGAAGCTGGGCTTGCCCTTCACGAAGCTGGGCATCCTGCCCGGGCTGGGCAGCTCCTACCTGCTCTCGCGGATCGTCGGGGAGGCGTACGCGCGGGAGTTGGTGCTCACGGCCCGTCTCATCCGCGCTCCGGAGGCCTTGGAGATGGGCCTCGTGAACCGCGTCGTCCCGGGAGATGAGTTGATGGAGACGGCTCGCGCCATGGCGGCGGAGATGGCGGCTTGCGACCCGGACGCCCAGGCGGTCGTGAAGCGGGTTCTCACCGCGGGTCCTCTCGGCGACATGGCCCAGGCCATGCGGAACGAGCGGGAAGCGCAGGCCACGCTGCGTGAACTCCGCGCGGCGCGCTCGGGCTGAGATCCTCGGGGCCCCTCGAAAATCGAGGCTGCGCGCCGCACGTCGGCTGGCTTCGTGAATTACGAGCGGAGGCGCATCGCAGTGATCCGGCACCGACTTCAGATGCTCCTACTACTGGGTGCGCTGGTAGGCTGTGGAATCGAACCCACCTCCGACCCCTGGTCTCCACCGCCCGCTGCCGCGAAGCCTGCACGGATCGCCCCGCGCGCGGACTGCGAGAACCGCCTGGCCGAGAAGCAGGCGCTCTTCGGAGATCTGCACGTCCATACTTCGGTTTCGATGGATGCGAACGCGATGGGCACGCTCGCCACTCCCGAGGACGCCTACCGCTATGCGACGGGCGGCAGCATCGAGGTCCCTAGCGGCGATCCCGAGACGGGGATGCGATCCGCCCGGATCGACCGGCCGCTGGATTTTGCCGCGGTCACCGACCATGCCGAGTGGATGGCGGAAGTCTCGCTCTGCACCACGCCGGGTTCGGCGACCTACGCGAGCACGGGATGTCAGATCTTTCGGGGCGAGGACGAGTCCTGGCTCGCGAGACTGCTGCGACTCAAGGGCTTCCGCGCCCGGATCGGGGGGCTGCTCGGCCTGGCCGGGCGACGTGACGATGTGTGCGGCGACGATGATGAGATCTGTCGAGCCGAACTCGGCGCCGTATGGCGGGCGAATCAAGAGGCGGCGGAAAGCTTCTACGATCGGTCGGAGGCGTGTTCGTTCACGACCTTCCACGCCTGGGAATACAGCCACTCTCCCTATTCGACGAAGGTTCACCGGAACATCGTCCTGCGCAACGAACTCTCCCCGGAGCTGCCGATCTCATCGCTCGAAACTCCCCGCGAGATGGATCTTCGACGCCAACTTGCCCGTCTGTGCAACGACACGGACACGGGCTGCGAAGCGATTGCGATTCCCCACAACCCGAATCTCTCCAACGGACAGATGTTCAAGGTCGAATACGCGGACCTGCCGCTCGCCGAGCAACGTGCGCAGGCGGCCCTGAGGGCCCGCCTCGAACCCATCGTCGAAATGATGCAGATCAAGGGCGAGAGCGAGTGCCGGGACGGAATGTACGGCGTCGTGGGTGCGGCCGATGAGCTCTGCGGCTTCGAAAAGGCGCGCGACATGGGGCAGCCAGAGCTCATGGACTGCGGGGAAGAGGCGGAGTGGGGGGCCCAGGCGGGCCGGGGTTGTACGTCGCGAACGGATTTCGTGCGATACGCACTGCTCGAAGGGCTTCGGGAAGAAGACCGCATCGGGGTGAACCCCTATCCCTTCGGTTTCATCGGCAGCACCGACAATCACATGGCCACGCCCGGCGGTGTGGTGGAATACGACGTTCCCTACAAGTTTGGAGCGACCCCCACGCAACTGCTCTCGGTCGGTGAACGCAAACGCGGCCCAGCCTTCTGGAATCCCGGCGGACTGGCGGGTGTCTGGGCCGAGGAGAACTCGCGCGATGCGATCTTCGATGCGTTGAAGCGGCGCGAGACGTTTGCGACCAGTGGGCCGCGGATCATCCCACGCTTCTTCGGAGG
>JABSQX010000029.1:42268-49140 GCA_013215615.1 Myxococcales bacterium
ATCGAGGATCAGTCGATCGCGCCGAGTCGGGCCTTCACCGCGCCGATGCGGTGCCGCAACCAGCCCGCGACCTGGAAATTCGCGCCCGCGTCTTGCCGTGCCAGAATCTCGAGCGCGTCGAGTTGGGCTTGCAGGGCCGGTCGGCTGCCGGGGTCTGCAGCCAGTGCAACTTCGGCGAGGTGCAGGGCCTCGAGCGCGTCGCCGGCTTCGACCCGGGCGATGGCGCTGGCCGCCACCGCGGCTGCTCCGCCCGCGAGCCGGGCGAGTTCGGGGTAGACGGCCCGGGCTGGAACCTCGAAGAGTTCGGTGGTGGATTCGTAGCGGAACCAGCCGGTGTGCAGTTCGTAGATGGCCCGCACCCCCCACGCGACCCGCCCGTACTCCTCGCTCAGGGCGAGTTCCGGGGGGAGCGTGACTTCGCGCATCAGGGTCCACACGTCCTTGCCCGCGTTCATTCCGGCGATCGTCTCGTCGTGCACGTAGCGGACCGCGTCCGATGTTCGCTGCAGGGTGGACTGGATCTCTGCCCCTCCCGCGAGGGGCTCGAAGTGACCGGGAAGCAGGAGTTCGGCTCCGAGGGCCTGCATGCGCTCGATGGAGTCCAGCAGCGGAATCGATTCGCGGAGGTTCTCACCCCTCAGTGTAAACAGGTTTGGAAAGGCCGCGCGGGTGGGCCCAAGTGCATCGCCGGCGAAGAGGACCTTCCACTCCGGGATCCAGACGGACACGGCATCCGGGCCCTCCGCGCCTGGCGTCGCATGGACTTCGAAGCGCAGGCCGCCCACCTCGAAGACGTGGAGGTCATCGACGAGGACGTTCGGTGTGATGCTCGGGACGGGGATCTGGGCATCGGCTTCGCTCATGACGCCTGCCCACAGCACTCCCGCGCGGCGAGCCTTGTATTCCGCCAGCATCGCGAAGTACTGCTGACGAAGTGGGAAATCCCGGTGGGCGATGATCACCGGGCTCTCGGCGAGCCAGGGCGCTGCGCCGCTCACGTGATCTTCGTGGGCATGCGTGAAGACCAGGGTGCGGAGCGGGCGATTGCCTGCCCGCTCGCTGAGCGCTTCGTGGGTCTTGCCGGCTTGGGAGACGATGCCCGTATCGATGAGGACGACGCCGTCCTTCGTCTCCACCAGGTAGGCGTTGCTGTTTCCCGACGCAAGCCAGATGGAGGGATGCACCCGTACCGCCTCGATCTCGGCGCCGCGGGTCAGGAGTTCGGAGACCTTTTCGGTCGCGGAGGCGACGCCGACTCCGATGAGCGCGACGAGGATCGAAAGGGCGATGTGGATTGCCTTGGACATGGGATCTCCCGTAGAGAGAAGGATTTCGCATCCCGATCTTGATCGTAGAGACGGCAGGGTGGATGCTACCCACGCCGTAGACCTTCGTCGCGAACGGCTCGCAAGGGCGCCCCGCGCGCGAGTTCAAAAGGACATGTTGAGCCGAATGCCCGGAACCACCACGGTCTCCTGGCCGCGATCGTTCGCCGGGTGGTAGACGACCTGCAGGTCCGGACTCAACTGAAACCAGGGCAGGATGGACAGGCGGTAGAAGATCTCTACCAGCGTCTCGTTCCGGAAGCCCCGGTTTCGCGAGGGATTCGACCAGGCAACCCCCACGCCGAACATGTCGTGGGGGCGTCCCCAAGGACGCAGCCAGCCGACCCCTCCCGATACGAAAGTCTGAACCGGGGTGACGGAACGTTCGCCGATTCCAAAGCGAAAGAATCCGATCACGTCGGGATGGAAGAGTTCCTGGTCGAAGTTGAATCCGACCCCCCAGCCCCTGCGGTCGAGTATCCGGGAATGCCACGGCGTCAGTCGATAGTGGCCGGTTCCGAGGGAGGGCAGATCGAATTCCAACCCGATCTCGGCGAGCTGGTACAAGTTTCCATCGTCGATCTGTTGCCCGAAGTCGAAGCCTTGCTCGACCACGGAGGTGGCCGTCGCCGCCATCACGTAAGCGCGCGCTCCGATGTCCGCGTGGAGAAAGGCCCCGATGCCCCCGTAGACCGGCCAGGGGATCGACAGGTTGTTCTGGAGAGCGAAGGAAGTGAACTCGCGGAACGCGTCGTTCGCGACGCGGTTCGTGTCGAAGCGGTTTGCCAGGTCGATCTTTCCCACGGCGCCCCCATAGCGCGTGGAAGGAGACACGTACTTGATGAGCACTTCGTCAAGCGCAGCGGCATCGGGATAGATGTTCCCGTTCAGTTCGGAAATCGAGCCGACGTTGCGGGTAATGAGTTCGGCGGAGGGGTCGTAATTGAGCCCCGGGCTCCCCAGCAGGCTCGCATCGAGAAAAAGGGAGCCGAATTTCTCCGAATCGAGGAATCGCCAACTCGCCGAAAGCCGCCAGCTGTAGGTTCCGAAATTTCGTTGCCCGGCGGCGACACTGCTCGCATATTGGTCATAGAAGGCCATCTCCAGGCTGTAGGTGACGCCATGAGCGTGGAGCTTCCGCTTTAGCTTCTCGCTCTCGTCCCAGATCGGGTGGAACTCGAAGAGCCGAGATCCGTCGGCCCTGACTTCTTCTCCCAGATCGGAATCTCGTAGATCCGGTCCAGCATCGCTCGGGGCCGCGGCATCTTGCTGCTGTCGGACTTCGACGGCTCCCCCGGAGGCAACCCCCTGCGCGTGACTCGGCGAGAAGCCCGTGAGCAGAAGCAGCGACGCCAAGCCCCCGAGCCATCGCTCGGGCTGAAGCTTCGAAGTCGCCATCTGCTACCCGTCACCCCCCGGAAAGCACCGCTGCGCGCCCCAGAGCGCGTGAAGCGTCATCCGCAGGCTAAGCGACTTCTTTTCTTCGTGCCGCATCGCGTGGCGCCTGCGATCGAGGCAGTCGGTGGCGGTCGTGGTGCTGCGATTGCTACACGACAATGGCGCGATTCTTTCCATGTGGGCGACGGACCGTCTTGTCGCCCATGGAGTCGAGGAGTCTTCGTTGAACGATTTCGAGACCCTCACCCTTCGCAGCAACGGACTCGAGTTCTCGGCCCTCGCCCAGCCCGGTGTGAAGCGCGCGGCCCTGGGCTATTACCGGGCCATGGTTGGCGGCGCCACTCCCGGCACGAAGAAGACCCTGGAACTCGTTCGAAGGAAGATCCAGTTTCAGCCGTTGGCCCTCACGGGCGCCCTGGACGGCTGCGTGGACACGCGCCTCTACGACGTCGCGATGAAGGAAGAGGATTTCCCGGGTGGAATCGAGGTGGTGCGAGTCGAGGAAGCGGGGCATTTCCTCCACCCGAAACGAGCCCAGGAGATCAATCGCATCCTCATCGATTCGCTGAATGACGGCCGTCAGCGGGCAGGTGCCTGATGCCCGAGGAGACCGCGGATGTCGTGATCGTCGGAGCGGGAGCCGCCGGAGCCGCCTTCGCGTGGAGTCTCGCGGAAACCCGCATGAAGATCGTTTGCCTCGAACAGGGCGGTTGGATGAATCCCGCCGAATACCCGAGTTCGAGAGCGGACTGGGAGCTACGAGGATTCGGCGATTTCGGCCTGAGCCCCAACGCGCGCGGCCGACCCGAGGATTATCCCATCAACGACGCGGAATCCCCCATTGCCATCTCGAACTTCAACGCGGTCGGAGGGAGCACCATCCTGTACGCGGCGCACTTTCCACGCTTTCATCCCTCGGACTTCCGCGCGCACACGCTCGACGGGGTGGGTGACGACTGGCCGATCCAGTACGAGACGCTCGAACCCTACTACGACGAGAACGCGCGCATGATGGGAGTGGCCGGGCTGGCGGGTGATCCCGCTTATCCCCCGAAACAAGTGCCTCTGCCTCCGGTGCCCCTGGGAAAACTGGGCGAGACCTTGGGGCGCGGCTTCAACCGTCTCGGTTGGCACTGGTGGCCTTCCGACAGTGCCATCGCGACCGTCGAACACGCAGGGCGGGCGCCTTGCGTCAATTTGGGCCCCTGCCTGACGGGATGCGCGCAAGGGGCGAAGGGAAGCACCGACGTCACCTATTGGCCCGAGGCGGTACGGCGCGGGGTGGAACTGCGCACCCATTGCCGCGTTCGCGAAATCACCGTGGGCGAAAACGACATGGCGGACGGCGTGATCTACTACGATGCCGAGGGCGTGGAGCGGCGGCAGAAAGCCGAGGTGGTCGTCATCGCCTGTAACGGGGTGGGCACACCGCGGCTGCTGCTCAACTCGCGCACGGCGCACTTCCCGGAGGGCATCGCCAACCGCAGCGGGCTCGTTGGGCGCAATCTCATGTTCCATCCCTACGCGATGGTCCAAGGCGTATTCGACGAAGCGCTCGACGGCTACAAGGGCCCCATGGGCTGCTGCATCATGAGCCAGGAGTTCTACGAGACGGATCCCGGGCGCGATTTCGTGCGCGGCTACTCGTTCGAGATCACCCGGGGCATGGGGCCTGTGGGCGCCGCGATCTCGGGGATGTCGAGTGGGAGCGTTCCCTGGGGGCCCGACCATCACCGTTCCTACGCCGACCTGTTCAATCGAACCACGGGCATGGTGGTGATCTGCGAAGATCTCCCCGAGCCCCAAAACCGGGTCAGCCTCGACCCGGAACTGACCGATTCGAACGGAATTCCCGCTCCGAAGATCCACTACCGGCTCAGCGAGAACAGCGAACGCATGCTCGAGCACGGCGTGGCCCGGGGTAGGGAGGTGCTCGAGGCGGCCGGCGCTCGGGAGACCAGCGCCCAGGCGCCGCTTCCCTTTGCGGGCTGGCACCTGATGGGCACCGCGCGCATGGGAAGCGATCCCAGCCGCTCCGTGGTCAACGAGTGGGGCCGAAGCCACGACGTGCGCAATCTCTTCATCATCGACGGCAGCATCTTCGTGACCGCGGGCGCGGTCAACCCCACCAACACCATCCAGGCCCTCGCGCTCTTCATCGCGGACCAGATCAAGCAGCGACTCGACAGCCTCTTCGATTGAAGGCACCCATGGCAGCGGACACGGCAAGCAGCGAAATCTCGGAAACGCAGATGCGGCTTTTCGCCGGCGTGCTGGACGCCATCATCCCTCCCGGAGAAGGCGGAGCGCATCCCGGTGCCGGAGAGATCGGCCTGGGCGAGATCCTTTTGCAGAAGGTGCCGGAACTCACACCCGTCCTGGTCCAGGGACTCGCCGTGCTTCGCGAAGAGCTGGAGAATCGCCAGGTGGCTGATTTTGCAGCGCTGGCCGAGGACGAAAAACACGCACTCCTCGAGCAGGTCGGTGTGCGCGAACCGGGCTTCCTGCCAGGGCTCCTCTTCCACACCTACGCGAACTACTACCAGCAGCCGCGTGTGCTGGAAGCCCTCGGCCTGGAAGCGCGCCCCCCGTACCCCCGAGGATATGAACTCGAAGCCGGGGACCTGAACCTGCTCGACCCGGTGCGCAAGCGCCCACGCCTCTATCGCCGCTGCTAGCTGCAGCCCCGGATACGCTTCTACCCGGTGGCAGGTTGCTAGACGGGTAGCTGTGGCGAGGCTGAAGCGGGCGGATTCCGCCGGGAGGGCCGGCTCAGCCGGTGGCCTCCGCGATCAGGCTGACAGCCCGGCCGAGTGTGTCGAGGCGTTCCGAAGAACTGCGTCCGAGGGGATTCAGCGTGAGTTCGGTGATGCCGCAGGATCGATAGCGCCCGATCCGTTCACGCACATGGTCCTCGTCACCAATCATGGAGGTGGCCCGGATCATCTCATCGGGCACGGCCGCGGCAGCGGCAGGGCGGTCTCCTTCGAGCCAGAGGCGTCGGACTTCGTGGCAAGGCTCTTCGAAGCCCCCGCGCGCGAAGGCATCGTTGTAGAAGTTCACGGTCGGCGATCCCATGGCCGAGAGGATGAAGGCCATGATGGGTTTCTGCTGCGCGATCAAGGGTTCGGGGTCGTTCGTGAATCCAACGGATGCCGATACCGATAGCCGCAGGTCCTCGAGCTTTCGCCCCGCCTGCTCCGCTCCCTCGCGCAGGTAGTGGAGGTGAGCTTCGGCGGCATCGGGCGTGAAGCTGGTGCCCAGCCAGCCGTCCGCGACGGCACCCGTGAGCGCGAGCCCACGCGGCGTGAGCGTAGCCAGGTAGATGGGGACATCGGTGGGCGGTTGCGCGAGGCGCAACGCCTTGCCCTCGCCGCCGGGCCGCGGCAGCACGATCTGCTTTCCATCGATCACGAGCTTGTCGCCGCGGCAGGCCATGCGCACGACCTCGATCGTCTCGCGCATACGCGTGATCGGCCGCTCGAAGGATTGGCCGTGCAGTCCTTCGACGACTTGAGGTCCGGAGTTCCCCAGCCCGAGCAGGAAGCGGCCCTGCGAGACCGTCTGCATGCTCATGGCAGTCATGGCAGTGTTCGCCGGCGTCCGTGCGCAGACCTGCATGATCCCGGTGCCGAGTTGAATGCGATCGGTACGGGCTGCGAGGTAGGCGAGCGAAGACACGGCGTCCATGCCCCAAGCCTCGGCGCTCCATGCCTGGTCGACCCCGAGTTTCTCGGCCTCCACCGTAAAATCGACCATCGCCTCGAACTCGTCCCTGCCCCCCGAGGCCGGCCCACCGATTTGAATCGCAGTCTTCATGGTACTTTTCCTCCGAGCGCGGCTCGCCCCTGTCTGCCGCGATGTCCGCAGGTGTCGAGTCGAGCTTCCACTTGGAGTTGCCGCCGTCCAAGGCCGTCGACGGGTCGGCCTCCGCGTTGCGGTCTCGACTGCAGGCGTTTGTGTTACTGGATTTCCTATCGGGGCGAAAGGGACGATTCGGCTTCGATCTCCCCGAGGCCCTTCGAATCCCACCGCCGTCGGTTCCTTCGGTTGGAGGGTGCCAGTCGGCCTTCGGATCCTTCCGCACTCATCCGTCCCGTCGGGGTCGATCTGCAGCGGGGTAAGCGCGCTTTGATACCGTTGGTGCTG
>JABSQX010000289.1 GCA_013215615.1 Myxococcales bacterium
ACCTTGTCGGAGATGAAGCGCGGGATCTCCTTGAAACCCTTGACACCCGCCAGCACCACGATGCCCCCCATGCGCACGTAGTCGATGGAGTCCGCGACGGGCTCCACCGAGTAGGAGGAGACGTCCACCACCACGTCGGCGCCGCGACCGTCGGTGAGTTCCCGAACCCGCGCGCGCGCGTCCTCGTTCTCGACGTCGATGCAGGCGTGGGCGCCGAACTCCCGGGCGAGCTCGAGCTTGCGGGCGTCGGCCTCGAGGCCGGTCACGATGATCTTCGAGGCCCCCGCCTCACGGCAGGCCAGTACGCTCGCGAGGCCGCGCTGCCCGGGGCCCAGGATCAGCACCGTGTCCCCAGGGCCGGTCCGGGGAATCTCCACCGCCCAGCGGAAACCGGCGCCGAGAGGATTGAAGATTACCGCCGTGGACGCATCGAGGGTGGCATCGACGCGGTGCACCACGCAGTGGGGATCGAGGTACATGTACTGCGCGTAGGAGCCCCAGAGTCCGGGCGCGTCCGAGAGGGGGATGTAGGAGTAGATGCGCCGCGAGTCGCAGAGGTGATAGGAGCCGCCCAGGCAGGGGCCACAGTGCCGGCAGGAGAGCATGGTCTCCACCGCCACCCGGTCGCCCACGTCGACCCCCCAGCGCTTCGCCGCGCGATCGCCGATGGCGGCCACCACGCCCAGCGGCTCGTGGCCGGGGATCACGGGCATGGGGGTCTTCAGGACCCCCTCGAACTGCTCGTAATCGCTGCCGCAGATCCCGCAGGCCTCGACGCGCAACAGCCCGGAGTCGTCGTCGATCTCGGGCAGCGGTACGTCCATGGGCTCGAGGACCCGCGGCGCCGTCTGCACCATGGCGAGGCTCTTCTTCGGAAGTGTCATGGGGCCTTCCTCCGAGCGCGCCGCAGCAGCGAGCGCTGGCGCGAACGTAGGTAGCAGCCTCGCCCGCGGCAACACCGGTAGTGGGGGACACCGGCGCGCCTCGCGGGAATCCCCTTCTCAGCGTTAAGGAGCCCGGGCGCGAGCCGTCTCGATGATCAGCTCCCGAAAGCGACGCGCCGTTTCCGTGGGCTCGTCGAGCCAGAAGAACTCGGGCTCGAAGGGAAAGAAGACCACCCTCGTCGCAGGGGGGAGTGCATCGAGGGCGGCGCTGCGTTCCTCCTCGCCGAGCTCCGCAGAACTCACCACCCAGATGAGGTCCGGCGAAAGCTCGGCCCAGCGATTGCTAGCGAAGGCGAGCCGCGGCTCGTCGCTCCCATGCGTCACACTGCTGCCGCCGGCGATCTCGATCAGGTCCGTCTCGAAGCTGTGCCCGCCGGCGAGTTCCAGCGGGTCGAAGCCCACCACCGCCACCACGCGCGGTCGCAGCTCCCCGAAGGAGGCGCCACCGATACGCGCCAGGGGCCGCGAGAGTTCCATCTCGAAGCGATTGGCGCGCGCGCTGCCCACCAGGCGCCCCCCCACCTCGCGACACAACTCGATGACATCCTCGAGGTCGTGGGGCGCGAACTCGATGAACTCCGTGGATACCGGCACCCGCGCTGGATCGAAGCCCGTGTCTCCAGCGGGCACTTCTCCCACCAGCAGCAGGTCGGGCTCGAGACGCAGCGCCGCCTGCAAGTCCACCACGGGCAGTCCCTGCAAGCCGGGGAGACGCGCCGAGACCTCGTCGACGCCGACGATCCGGTCCCCGGCACCAATCGCCAGCGCGAATCGGCTCGCAAGCGGCGAGAGACTGGCGACGCGGATCGTCGCAGCAGTCGCCGTCTCGCTCGAAGCGGCCGGGCTGACGCCGTCTTCGGGCTCCGCAGCGCAGGCCGCGAGCAGCAGCCCAAAGACGACTCGAAGCCCACGGTGCCATCGGAGGCGCTGGGCGGAGGCTGGAAGCTGCTGTAGACGAGCGCGTTTCACGACGGAGCGAGCCTCGGTGGTCACCTGTCTCGTGGTATCCTTGAGT
>JABSQX010000290.1 GCA_013215615.1 Myxococcales bacterium
GGAGGCGGGAACGAATGCGGGCAGCGACATCGGCATCGCGCCGGCGGCGAACGCTACACCTTGCGGCAAGCGGTCTACCGGCGTACCGAACCGAGCGAAGTCGCCGCCGGTCCGTGGAGGATTCGAAGCAGACCCGGCGCCGCAGCGCCGTGCGGCCTAGACGGCTTCCAGGTCGATGCCCCGTGCCGCGAACTCCGCGGCCAGGTCGCCCGCGAGCCAGGCGGCGGCCTGCGCGTCCTCCTTGAGGTGGGCGTCCATGTGCGCCAGGCACAGCGCCTTCACTACCTCGGCGCCGTGCTCGGCGGGACACAACTCCGAGAAGGGGCGCGCGGCCTCGGCGACCGCCGCGAAGTCGATGTCCGGGTCTTCGACGGGAAGTAGGCCGCTGGACCACATGGTTCTCAGCTCTTCGTGGCGCCGCTCGGCGCCGTCCACGAAGTGGACGTGTCCGGCGTTGCGAAGCACGGCCAGCCGCTTGGGAGCGGGGAGCTTGGCGTGCAGGTCGCGGAGCGCGGGCAGCAGGATCAGCGCGTCGCGTTCGGCGGCCAGGACGAAGGTGGGCACGTCTCGCCCCCAGTCGTCCAGGCGCACCAGGGCGGAGAGTTGTTCGGTCTTGAGGGGCCCGGGGCCCCAGGCGGGCACGATGGGAAAGATCGCCCGTGGCCGGGAGTCGATGGAGTTGAGGGCCAGGCTCGTCCAACCCCCGAAGGACACACCGCAGACGCCCACCCGGTCCGCGTCGACGAGGGGGGCGATCTCTGCGTCCGCGCCCCCGATCAGCGTGTCCAGAACGAGCGCGGCATCCCGCGGCCGGTGGGTGGCCGAGTCCATGAGGTCCGTCATGCGAGTCTCACCACTGTCGCGGCCGCTCTTGAGATCGTGGAAGAGGTCGCCCACGGTGTTGCCCACGTGATCCGCCGAGGCGACCACGTAGCCGTGACTGGCCAGGTGAGTGACGAGTTCCGACGACGAGCGCCGATGGCTCGTCGCGCCGTGGGAGAAGATCACGAGTGGGAAGCTTCCCTCTGCGGGTCGGGCGCCGCGGACGGCCTTCTGACTCATCTCGGGCAGACCGGCTGCGACCTCGAAGCGGTCGAGGCTCGCCTCGTCGAGGTCCTGGCCGCGGTGGGCCTCGTCAGCCGGGTACCAGACCTCCACGGGCAGCGTGCGACCCGCCCGTGCGTCGTCGCGCACCTCCAACGTCTTCACACCCACGGGCGCGCTCCCCCGCTCTGACGGCAGCTTCGGCATTCCAGCGTCCTCCTTGCGGAGCAGGATACGCTCCCATCCTCTGCCGTGTCAGCTTCCAGAAGGCGATTCAGCGAGAAGGTCGGCGTGTCCGGCGGGGCTCGGGGAAAGCATCCGGGCCTCGGTTGAACGCGTCCGTTGCCCGCGGCGCCTGATCAGGCGTGGGGGGTTCGGTGATCTCTACATGGCTTCGGGGAGAAAGAAGAAAGCGGTTCGCCAGATGCGGCTTGTCGCTGCTGGGAGGGCCGAATGCAGATCTCGGGGTGGTGTTCTGATTTCCCGGCTGGGCAGACTTGCCGCGCTGTATTGGAAGCTGAAATCGCGGTAGTCGGCGCCGCCGTCTGAATGGTACCTATCCGGGGACTTCCGAAAGGCCCATCCTGCGCGCGACTTCGACAAACGTGGTGAAGTCCGCCTCCGACCAGAAGACGACGATGACCAGTCGCGGGAGACGGTTCTCTCCGCCGCTCACGCAGTGCTCGATCACTTCCGAAAGAAGCACCTCTGCGCATTCGACAGTCGGGAGTCCGCCGATTCCTGTATTGGGTCACCGGTTCCTGGTGGACAGAAGATCTACGGATCGGACAGCGCGAAAACGCAGCTTGAACTTCCTATTTGCCGCCTCCCCGAGCCCACCAGGTTCGCTATCACGGGGTGCTGGCACCCTGCGCCAGCTTCCGCGATCGAATCGTCGCCGGCCAGC
>JABSQX010000291.1 GCA_013215615.1 Myxococcales bacterium
GTGGAGATGCCGCGCAGGAAGACGGGCTCCCCGTTGAGCAGGATGTCCTCGCCGCGGGTTTCGATGCTGCGGAACCCGATCGGCTCGCCGACGCGGTCTTCTCCGCTCTCGATGCTCACGGCGTAGCGGGTCGGCGAGCCCGGCGCCCACAGCTCGGGCCGGGCCAGAACGTGAAAATTCGCGCGGCCGTCGTCGCCGGTCTCGAGCCGCTCTTCGATGCCGAGCCCCTCGATCCGCAGCGTCCCGCCCTGCCCCGCATCCGGCCCGTCCAGCTGGACCCAGCCCTCGATGGCGTCCCGCTCGCGGCTCAGCTGGACGCTGTACTCCCGGACGAAGGTGCGCGGAACCTCGACCAGCAGCACCTCGCGAGTCAGCCCCCCGTAGTTGAGCCAGTCGTTGTACTCGGTGGGCACGTCGGTCGGCTCGCTCAAGCTGTCGACCTTGACCACCAGCCGGTTGCGCCCCGGCTCGAGGTACTCGGTCACGTCGCTGTTGAAGGGCGTGAATCCGCCGCGGTGCCGGGCGATCAGCTTGCCGTTCAGGTAGACGTCCTTCGCGAAGTTCCCGCCACCGAAGTAGAGGTAGGCGCGCTTTCCCTCCGGCAGCCGGTAGTCGAACTCGGTCCGGTACCAGACGACGCCCCGGTACCAGAAGAGACTCGGGTCCTGGCTGTTCCAGTCACCCGGCACCCGCAGTGTCCGAGCCGGATCGAAGGCGTACTCGAGCAGCTCGCCCGGCCGCGCGACCTCGTCCTCCCCCACCCCGCCGCGCAAGAGGGGACTCACGTCGCCGATCCGGAGCTGGTCGACGATGTAGGCCCAGTCGCCGTTCAGGCTGAGCGTCTTGCGCCCGAAGACGTTCGTCATCAGGGGCGCCAGCTCCTCGAGCACCACGATCTCGCGCGGCCCGAAGAACGGGGTGGCATCGTCTTCCGTCTCGAGGGCCGCACCCGACGCTTCTCCCCGCTCGTAGACCCGCACGTAGTCGACGCGCATGCGCTGGGGGAACGTGGTCGTCGGGTCCGGAACTCCCGGCCATTGACCGCCCACCGCCAGGTTCAGGAGCAGGGAAAAAGGCCGATCGAAGACCCAGGGTGCGCCCGCCGGCAGGTTGGCGGGTGTCAGGGTCTGGTAGGGTTTTCCGTCCACGAACCAGCGAATCGAGTCGGGCGCCCATTCGATCGCGAAGGTGTGGAAGTCGTCCGCGAAGCGCTGGCCGGCGGGCAGGCTGTAGCCCGCGCCAACTCCCTCTCCCCCCGAATAGCCCGGTCCATGGAGGGTTCCGTGAACCTGCGACGGTTCGCGGCCGATGTTCTCCATGATGTCGATCTCGCCGGAAGCCGGCCAACCGACGGAACCGAGGTTCGCTCCCAGCATCCAGAAAGCCGGCCAGATCCCCTGGCCGAAGGGGAGCTGCGCCCGCATCTCGATGCGGCCGTACTGCGGCTCGAAGCGACCCTGCGTCTTCAAGCGGGCCGAGCTGTAGCGGCAGGGGCCGTTCCAGCACGAAGATCCGGGCACGGTTTCCTCGCGCGCAGTGATGACGAGGTGACCTTCGCCGTCCGTTGCGACGTTCTCCACGCGGTCCGTGTAGTACTGGTGCTCCGCGTTGCCCCAGCCCGTTCCACCGATGTCGAAACCCCACCGGGAGGCATCCGGCGAAGTGCCCGCCGGCGATTCGAACTCATCGGACCAGACGAGTTCCCAGCCACCGGAATCAACGTCACCGCCCGGTGCCGCCTTGTCGCCCGGAGCTTCGGGGGCGAGCGCCTCGGTCGACGGCTGGCAGCCGGTTCCCCAGAGCGCCGCCACCAGGATCGCGACGCGGCGCGCACGTCTTCGCGTCATGGTGCGCATTCTATCCCTCGCCGGCCGAGCAGCGCAGCACCGCGATGACGCGACGAACCCGCTGCCCCGCTAGCGCCGGGGGGGACCCAGG
>JABSQX010000292.1 GCA_013215615.1 Myxococcales bacterium
TCGCCGCGCAGCAGGGCCACTACCGCTTCCCCGTCGGTGGCGTCTGGGCGGCTCTCCACGATCACGAAGTCGCCATCGGCGATCTGGTCCTCGACCATGGAATCGCCCCTCACGCGGAGCGCGAAACAGTTGCCACTCCGCGGCAGCAGGGAGCGCGGGACCTCCAGCGTCTCGTCGGTCTCCACCGCCTCGATGGGCTGTCCCGCCGCCACGTAGCCGAGCAGGGGCAGCAGCGCAGCGCGCTCCTCGCCGCTCTCGATGGGCTCCACCGAGCGGGCGCGGTTCCAGGCCTTGCGGAGATGCCCCTTGTCGACCAAGTGCTGGACGTGCTTGTGGACGGTGGCCACCGAGGAGAGGCCGAAGTGCCCGGCGATCTCCTCCAGGCTGGGGGAGTACTGGTGGGCGGCGA
Source organism: Myxococcales bacterium (assembly GCA_013215615.1). Classification (GTDB taxonomy): domain Bacteria; phylum Myxococcota_A; class UBA9160; order UBA9160; family SMWR01; genus JABSQX01. Next base: position 410 of record JABSQX010000292.1, read on the forward strand.
CGAAGGAGCGGATGAAGTCCAGCACCTCGCGCTGCCTGCGGGTGAGCGCCATACCCCAGAAGGTCACGAAATTCAGGCGAAAGTCAATCCAGGGCGACGTGGAGCTTGCGGTGCGTGCCCACCCGGTAGAAGGCCCGTAGCTCCGCGAGCAGGCCCGGCATGTCCGCGCGCCGAGGGAAGCGGCGCGAGAGCCCTCGGCAATACCGGTAGGCGGCGCGGTGGGAGGTGCGGTAACGCTCGCGGGCCGCGGGATCGGCGTTCGGGAGCCAGCGAAAGCGCTCGAAGTGATCGAGGGGATCACCCCCCGTCGCGCGCGCCAGCGCGTAGCGGTCCACCTCGGCCTGCAGTTCCAGGCAGAGCTTCGAGACGCGGCGTTCCTGGAGCGCGTGCCAGGCGAGGCAGAGCAGGTGGCTGGTCTCCTCGACCAGCGTGCCCGTGTCCTGGTGGTCGCGCGGGTCGAGGTAGAGGCCGAGCCACAGCTCCTCCCCTTCCTCGCAGAGCAGCACCCCGGAACGCGGCCCCCCACGGGGTAGCAGGGCCCGCGCGCACTCCGCGTCCATCAGGAAGCGGCTGGCCTCGAGTGGCAATTCCAGGCGATAGATCGCGCACAGCCAGCGCTGCACGGCCTCGATGCGCTTCGACAACGCGGCGTGACCCGTCCTGGCCGTCGTCCGCGCGCTCTCCGCTCGCATCGGGATCCCCCTCCCACCCAGGATCGGCCGACCCAGGCGCTGGCTGTACGCTTCGCTCCGGGCGCTGCGGGCTTGCGCGGGGGGAGCCTCGGGCATAGAGTCCGGCCTGTTGGCACTCCATTGATCAGAGCGCCAAATCCCGGAGCGCCCCCCCCGGCCAGAGTCGGCCCGGTGGCCCATGGCGCTCCAGAGCCAATCGGCCGAGGGGGAATGCCCGTCGGCCATGGAGGACCTCATGAAGATTCGTCCGCTTCAGGACCGTCTTCTCGTCAAGCGGATCGACGAGGAGGAGACGACGAAGGGCGGGATCATCATTCCCGACACAGCGAAGGAGAAGCCCTCGGAGGGCAAGGTGATGGCGGTGGGCAAGGGCAAGGTCGGTGACGACGGCAAGCTGACGCCGCTGGACGTGAAGAAGGGCGACCGGGTGCTGTTCAGCAAGTACTCGGGGACCGAGGTGACCATCGAGGGCGATGAGTGCCTGATCATTCGCGAGGACGACGTCCTCGGCGTGATGGAATAGGGGGATCGACGCAATGGCCAAAGAGATACGATTCGACCAGGACGCGCGCACGAAGTTGCTTTCGGGCGTGGATCAGCTCGCGAACGCGGTTCGGGTGACGTTGGGCCCGAAGGGTCGCAACGTGGTGATCGACAAGAGTTTCGGTTCGCCGACGGTGACGAAGGACGGGGTCACGGTGGCGAAGGAGATCGAGCTCGAGGACAAGTTCGAGAACATGGGCGCGCAGATGGTGAAGGAGGTGGCTTCGAAGACCTCGGACGCTGCGGGCGACGGGACGACGAC
>JABSQX010000293.1 GCA_013215615.1 Myxococcales bacterium
TCGCTGCCTCGCAGGAAACCCGCCGCGCGCAGGGCGAGCGGGCCCAGGCTGCTGCCGATCCCCAGCGACGCGGATCTGTCCTGGGAAGCGCTTCCGTAGAGCGCGCGCAGCTCTGCGTGAAGCGCCTCTTCGTTCAGCTCTCGCGGAATGCGCCCATCGTCCACGTTGACCACGCCGCCGATCGCCGAACTCCCGTAGCGCAGTGTGGCGGCACCCCGCACGACCTCGATGCGGTCACTCAACAGGGGCTCCATTGCCACCGCGTGATCGGGGCTGCTCACCGAGGCGTCTTGGATGCCGATGCCATCCTGCAGGACGCGGACGCGGGGCCCGTCCAGCCCGCGGATCACCGGGCGGCTCGCACCGGGTCCAAACGAACTGGAGGTGATACCCGGCAACTCCGCGAGGGTATCCCCCAAGGTCGGGCGCAGGGCCGCATCGAGTTCTTCGTTGGCGAGCACCACCGTGCCCTGGATGACGTCGAATCGCTGGCGAGGATGGGGACTTGCGCTCACCACGATCTCCTCGTAGTCGGTGGGCGCCGCCACGTCGCGGTGCGCGGCCTCGCTCCGGTGTGCCGACACGTCGGGGAGTTCCGGCTGGGCGGCAAGCAGCGGCGAGCCCAGGCAAACGAAAGACGAGACCAGGCACGCCCAGCTGGACGAAACCCCTTCCCCACGCCTCCGAACATCTGCTGAGCCGATCATCGAACGCGAGGGTCTAGCTCAGACCCCGCGGATCGACGAGCACCTTGCTCTCCCGCACGCTGCCGCCGGCAAGTTCGGCGAAGACCGCGTCGAGTTCCCCCAAGCCTACGCTTCGGGTATGCAGGGGTTCCGCGTCGACGCGCCCATCGGCCATGATCTCCATGCAGCGCGCGAACTCGGCGCGCTCGTAGGCGATGCAGCCGGTCACGGAGAGTTCCTTGACGAGCCAGGAGGTGGGGTGGATCGAGGCATCCTGGTGGGAGAGGCCGATCAGCGCCAGCGACGCGCCGCGGCGCGCGAAATCGGCGGCGCTCTGGATCGTCTCGGGACGCCCCACGCACTCGAACACGCAGTCGGCTCCGAGGCCCCCGTTGCGCTCGCGCACGGCCTGGTGGGCCTCCTCTCCCGGTTCGCACGCCAGGGAAGCCCCCAACTCCGCGGCCAGCGTCCGCCGCTCGGGAGAGGGCTCCACGACCACCACCTCCCGCGCGCCAGCGGCCAGCGCCCACTGCAGGGTGAGCAGCCCGATGGGACCGGCGCCCTGCACCACCGCGAGATCGCCCAGGCGCAGGCCACTGCGTCGCACCCCGTGGTAGGTGACGGTGGCGGGCTCCACCTGGGCGGCGGCCTCGTCGGAGAGCGCATCGGGCACCGCTACCACCCGCGCGGCGCTCGCCGCGATGCTCGACGCAAAGCCCCCGTGCGGGGAACCACAGGGATCGCCGCCCCCCTGTCCGCTCATCGCCCGCTGGCACCAGGCAGGATGACCGGCGCGGCACTCGCGGCATTCGCCGCAAGGGGGCAGCACGCCCACCGACACCCGATCTCCTTCACGCAGCGCTTCCACCTCGGCGCCCACCTTGCTCACGCGACCCGCCCACTCGTGTCCGCAGAGTTCCGGGGGATACGGGTGCCCCCCCGCGTAGGCGTGCACGTCGGTGCCGCAGATCCCGCAGTAGCGGACCTCCACCACCACGCCCTCGCGGGCGGGCTCCGGATCCGGAAAATCCCTGAGTTCCAGCTTTTCGCGCCCGCTGATGATGGCCGCCTGCATGCGCGCTCCTCTGCTCCCCTCGCGCTGCTACCGCGCGTCGAAGCGTGGCCTGAGGCTACCCCGCCGGGGGGACATCGGATAGACCGGCCGCTGCGCGGGAGAAGGGCGCGC
>JABSQX010000294.1 GCA_013215615.1 Myxococcales bacterium
CCCAGCAGGGCGAGCGAGGGCAGCGTGAACCAGAAGGCCTGGCAGAGCACCAGCGCCCCCACCGGTAGCAGGCACTGGGGGGGCGCCTCCCGGTACAAGCGCCAGCCCGCCCCTGCCAGGCAGAGCAGGTAGGCGAGGAGGCTCGCCAATATCGACGCCGCGGCGATGTCGCTGGGGATGCCGATGCGCAGCAGGTCGATGTTGGGGACCTGGCCGCCGCGCGTGGGTGCGGGAAGGCTGTTCGAACTCTCTGCGTTCAGCGCCAGCAGGGTGAGCAGGACGGAAAGCGCGAAGGAGGCCTGCAGCAGCCGCCGGGTGGCGGGCGTCACCGCTACACCCTGGCGCCGCAGGAAGAGCAGCGCGATCCCGAAGTTCTGGGCCGCAAAGTGCCAGGGGCTCCAGCTGAAGTAAGCGGTCACCAACGCCGAGCCCACCCAGGCGTCGTGGACGCCGAGCCAGAAGAGCCCCAGCAACAGTCCCGTGGCCCAGACCGCGAACAGCGCGTACTTGCGGCGCTCCGCGCGTTGGCCGTAGACGCGCAGCAGGGTGGCCCCGTAGTGGGGGGCGTTGACGAGCACCGAGAGACCCCAGACCAGGGCCATTGGCCAGGCGCTCGCCCCCGAGGATCCCGCCAGCAGCCACAACAGCGGGACGCTGAGCAGGTAGGCTCCCCCCGCTCCGAGCAGCAGGTCGGAGGTGGAAAGCCCACCGCGCTTCGCCGCGCGGAAGCCGCTATCGGGCGTGCCAGCGACCACGCTCGGCCTCCCTCGGGCACGTTGGGAAAGCCCCTCCCAATGTTATCACGACCGCATGTGCGATGATAAGCGGGCGACCCCCGGAGACCCGAAGGCGCGAGGTTCCGCGGGCACGGAGGCGCCCATCGCGATGCATCCCCGCAGCCTTCTCGTCGCGATCCTGGCGTTGCTGGCGGGCCTCGCGATCGGGCGTGCACTGGTTCCTGCTGCTCCTCGCGGAGCTCCCGACGTCTCCGTGTTTCGCGACTCCCTCGAGGAGGAAGACTGGCTGGAGCGCACCTGGGCGCAGAGTGTCTTCTTGCAGGGGCTCAGCCCCGAGAACCTCCCGGAAGCTCTGGCCGCCCTGGAGCCCCAGCTGCCCTGGGTGGCCACCGATGAGTTGCGCCTCTTCATGCTGGCCTGGTCGCGCTTCGACGCAGCGGGCGCCCTCGATTATGCGCTCTCACAGCCCGCGCCCTACCGTCGCAACCTGAGCGGGGCGGCGATCTACGCCTGGGCGTTCCGCGAGCCGGTGGCAGCGCGCGCGGCGCTGCAGCGCGTCGAGGACGACGATCTGCACGACTTCATGCAGGGGCGCCTGGTGGCCGGATGGGTGCGTGCCGGCGATTCGCGAGGAGTCGGTGAGTACCTGACCTCGCTCCCGGAGGGTCCGCGTCGCCTGCGCTACCTGAGCATGCTGGCCTGGGAGCTCTCCACGCGCGGGCCCGAGGCAGTGGAAGCCTGGGCGGAGGCCGCTCCCGCGGCCTTCCCCCGCTACAAGGCGGCGGTCTTCCTGAAGGCCACCAGCCGGATGGCGTCCATCGATCCCGCGGGAACTGCGCGCTGGGTGAGTGCGTACCTGGATCGTCCCTACGCGGACGGCGTACTGCGCGCAGTGGCGCGCAGCTGGGCGTTGCAGGATCCACGGGCGGCCATGCATTGGCTGGCGGCGCTGCCGGCGGGCCTCAAGCGCGAGGCCAGTGTCTCCAACGCCTTCCGGGTTTGGCTCGACCGGGACCCCGAAGCCGCGGAGCGCTGGCTACTCGGGGAGGTGCCGTCCGCCGCGCTGGATGCCGGGGTGAGCGTGATGGTGGGACGCCATC
>JABSQX010000295.1 GCA_013215615.1 Myxococcales bacterium
GCGGCGCACCTTTCGATCCGTAGGGCGAACGAATCCCATGATGGAGACCTGCCGTAGGGATTTTCGCGGTACGACGTCCCGCTAATCGCGACTTTCCAGATCGCCCCCGAACCAGCTGAAGAAGGTGGCGAGTTGGGCCCTCCGCTCGGGGGGCAGGTAGGCGAAGTTCACGCCCCGGTCGGTGAACTCCCAGTAGGAGGGCCGCTCCTCGCGGCTCAGTTCGTCATAGATGACGTGCAGGCGCTCCCGCCGGTCCCCCGCCATGTCCTGGTAGATGAGCCGGGCACGAGGCTCGTCGTCCCGGGCGAGGAAGAACGTGGCGAGTTGTACCTGCACGCGGCGAACGCCCAGCAGGTGGTCTTCCTCTCCGGGCAGAGGCTCCTCGGGACGGTCGACCTCGAGGAAGATCTGCAGCAGGCCGTCGAGCGCCGGGCCGTCGAGCTGGGCGGCGTGCTCCACGAGCAGCGAGATGTCGTAGGCCACGGTCTCCAGCAGGAAGCTCATCCCCCGCTCGTCCCCGAGCTGGCCGTAGTAGCGCATGTACTCGGCGATCTCCCTGGTCTGCTCCCCTCGCCCATCTTCGAGCAGCTGCTCGGCGAGGCGCCGGTACTGCGCGAGGACGTGGTACGCGATGCGCAGGTCGGAGCCATTGATGGCCGCCCGCAGGTAGCTGTTGAAAAACTTCTGGTAGAGGTCGATGCCGCCGCCTTCGCTGCCGGCGGTCTCCAGTGCGAGTGTCCGGGTCTCCAGCGCGACGAAGCCCCCCACGTCCCGCGTGCGCCCGAGACTGCCGCGAAAGAAGTCGAGGAACTGGCGGAGGACCTTGATCTCCAGCCAGCCGCCCACGCGGCCCAGGCTCTCCCGGGTACGAGGATCCATCGACACGAAGTCCGGATCCTGGGAGACTTCGCCTTCCACGCGGAACCAGCTGTCCGGCAGACTGTCGCGCGTCTCGTGCAGGTCGCGCAGCAGATCCGCGAGGGCATCGATGGCTGCCATCGAGATGGCCCGGTCATTCTGCTCCAGCGCTCCGCGTGCGAGATCCGAGAGTTCCTCGATGATTTGTAGCACCGTGCCCCGGTCGTCGGCTCCTTGCTTCAGGGAGTGGACGATGCAGAGTCGTGCCTGGCCGCGCAGCCGCTTGATCACGTTCAGCGGAGAGACGAAGGCGAAGACGAAGGCGAAATAAGGGAGCAGGATCAGCAAGCAGCCTGTGACCATGATTAGCGGCAACCACAATGCGGCGTGGGGTAGCGGACCAGCGTGTGGTGGCTGGCCCCCGAAGGTCGCGGCGATCCACAAGCACAGCACCGCGGTGAGTACGAAGAAGCTCATGACCACGGCGTTGATGGGTGCCCGGATGAAGAGATCCGTGATACGGTGCGTGTATCGCGTCGCCGCGAGTTCCACGACGATGGCGACCACCGTGAGGGCCATGGCGAGTAGCCCTGAGATGACCTCGGCGGCGTTTCCCACGGCGTCCAAGGCCGCTTGTCGGTCGATGTCCACGAGCCAATTACCCGGTGGCCTCTCCAGTGAAACCCCGAATCCCTCCAGCCAACCCACCAGCAGGTACAGCACGACCGCGCTGCCCAGCATCGCGCCAGTCGCCAACGCTGAACCGCGTGCGCCGAAGTTCGGCGACACGTCGCTGGACTGGTTTCGGCGCCTTTCCTTCATTGGCGCCAAGGATACCGCGATTGCAGCGCTTTCCCGTTGGGCCTCGGGCGGTCCCGCAGAAGACGCTGCCGGTTCCCCTGGCGCTCTCGTGCCCCTGCATACCTTGATCGTGTACCTGCTGGTGGCAGTGGTCGG
>JABSQX010000296.1 GCA_013215615.1 Myxococcales bacterium
GCCGTCGTAGCGCGAATTCTGGAAGTTCGAGGTGTTGGGTCCTCCGTTCTTCGATCGGGCCATCTCCGACCACAGCAAGAAGAGGAAGTTCTCGGGATCCGGGTAGTCGGCGACCCAGCCCCAGATGAAGAGTTGATAGGAGCCGTTGCGCACCTTCTCCTGGAACTGGTTGTAGTTGGTGGCCTCGATCTTCACGTCGATACCGAGTTTCCGCCAGGCCTTCGTGAAGAACTTGAAGCGAAGCCCACCCTGGGCCGACGTATCCGAGGTATCGAAGGTCAGTTCCAGGGGAACGCCGGTTGCGGGATCGATGCCGTCGGGATAACCCGCTTCGCGCAGCAGCTCCTTGGCCCGTTCGAGATCGACTTGCCGGTAGCGGTTGCGATAGCCCGGATCGAAGCCGAAGAGGCCCGGCGGAATCGGGGACTGGGCGGGCACGCCGCGACCGTTACTGAAGATCCGCGTGTATTCCTCGGTATCCACCACCAGGCTCATCGCCTGCCGGAGCTTGCGGCCTCGCTCTCCCGCCGCTCGCCCCACCACCGGATCGTCCATGTTGAAGCCGAGGTAGAAGACCGATGGTTCGACGCTTTTTTCCAGCGAGATGCCCGCGGCAACCATCTCCTCGGAGAGGCCCCCCTCGTGGATCACCTTGTCGAAGCTCTCCTTGATCACACCGGAGGCGTCGTAGTAGCCCTGCAAGAACTTGTTGAAGTAGGGGATGGACTCCTTCTCCCGCGCAAAGACGACGCGCTCGATGAAGGGGAGTGGCCGCCCCACCCGCTCCGGGTCCAGGCGCCCGGCCAGCCGATCTCCCTCCTCTCCCTCGCCGGGGTAGACGGCGCCGGGCGCAAGCCACTCTGGATTTCGCACCCCGTACCAGTTGGGGTTCGCCGTGAGCACGATGCGCGCGTGCTTGTCGTACTCACTGAGGCGGTAGGGACCGCTGCCCACCGGGTGATCGGTGAAGAAGGGCCGCCCGTCCTCTCCGTCGTACCAGGCCACGGCTTCCCAGGGCACAGGCGCGGTGAAGGGCATCGCGAACCAGTAGAGGATCTGGGGATAGTCGCTCGACACTTCGAGCTCGAGTTCGTAGCGCCCCGACACCCGAAGCCCGGACATCGGCCCCGCCGCAGCGTATTGCTCGGGCAGCGGCCGCGTGGCGAGTTCCGGATCATTCTCGCGAAGCTCCGTCAACCGCTGCGAGAACGCCCGGAATCCACGGATGTTCGACATGGGCTCCACGATCGGGCTGTTCGTCGCCGGGTCGGCCATGCGCATCAACTCGAAGGCGACGTCGGCCATGACCACCTCTCGCGTACGCCGCCCCGCGCCGTCGAGTTCGAAACAGGGGTCGTCCTGGTAGAGCAGGCCCTCGCGCAAGAGGAAGCGGTAGGTGATGAAGCCGTCACCCAGATCGCGCAATTCCGGGAGCGCGCGCGCCAGGCTGGGGATCAACTCGTAGGGCCGCTTCAGGTAGTGGTATTCGAGCAGGGTCTCGTAGATCTCCCCCGTGATGGCGTGCGCGTTGGTCGTGTAGGCCACGGCCGGGTCCAGAGTCCTCGGTGCATCGCGGTAGCTCTTGTAGAGAACCTTGTGCTCGCTATCGGCTGCCGGATAGGGGTTGTTCGTGCAGCCCGAAACCAGCAGCGCCAGCAGCGGCGCGGCGAGCAGCGCCCGAACCCTCATCCCCCCTGCCCCCGCGACGGCTCCGCGCTTCCCGCCGCTTCCACGCGAAAGCTGTCCGCGGCGAGTTCGGGGTTGAGTTCCACGTCCCAGAGTTGGAGGC
>JABSQX010000297.1 GCA_013215615.1 Myxococcales bacterium
ACCCGCCGCGCATAGCGCTGCTCGGGCTCGGAGAAGGGGCTCAGGTGCGAAGCCTCGGATCGGAGGCCGTAGGCCGCAAACTCCCCCTGCTGATGCAAGATCTTGCAGCGGCCGCAGATCCCGCGCCCCCCGCACACGGAGTCCAGGTCCACGCCGAGTTCGCGCGCGGCGGCGAGCAGCGCGGTACCCACCGGAAAGCGCCCCCGCCTGCCGGACGGCGTAAAGACAACCAGGGCATCCGGGCGCTCGTCTGCCATCCCTTGAGGCTAACCGTCTTCGCGCTCGAGGATGCCGCCCGCCCGGATCACCCGCTTGAGGATGTCGGGCGGAAACAAACCCTCGAGCCGCGCCACCTCCTCTTCCACGGCCTGCTCGAGGTCGGGACCGCAGGGCCGGCTCTCGCGCCGCCAGTCCTCCAGGTATTTGTCGCTCGAGCCGCGGCCGGCGCGCATGGCGGAACGGTCGATGGCGCGCTCGAAGCGGGGAGCGAGCGCCTTCTTGACGGCACTCTTGCGCCCCCTTCTCCCGATCACCTGGGCGGGAATGTCTCGCCAGAAAATGGTGATCAAGCGCTCCACGGCAGCTCCCGCCCCTCCGTCGAAGCCGCGCGGCCCGCGCCGATCGCTAGCGCCGTCTTAAAGGGTGCGAGGCCCGTTGCGCGCAACTCGAAGTCGAGCCCCAGCAGGCGCGCGCAGGCCCGCGCCTGCGCATCCAGCGCCGGTGATCGCGTCTGCGCGAGGTACACGACGCGCCGGTAGTTCCCGAAATAGGTGGGGAGCAACTCCGGGTGACGGTCCAGGCCCAGACCGCGGAAGACCAGGCGATCGAAGTGGCGCACCAGGAAGTCGGTCAGGTAGAAGCTGCCGGGCTCCTCTTCGTGAAGCGCCTCGAAGCGCTCCTCGCCCGCGAAGAACGCGTAGCAATGCGCACCCGGGAGCCGGCGCGCGCCAACCTCCGCCAGTAGCGCGTCCAGGCGCCCACCCGTCCCACAGTCCCCGTAGCCGACGAGGATCTCGTCGAAGTCCTCACCGGACTCTTCGATCAGGGCACGCACCGCACCGGGGATCTGCTCGGGGCGGTTATGGAGTTCCGCGGGAAGGCAGCGGAGCGTGACGTGATCCCAGCCGTTCAGGCGCACGAGGGTCTTGAGCTCGCGGAGCAATGCCCCGCAGGCGATCAGCAACAACGACCTTCCGTCGCCCGCGCCCGGCACGTCAAACCGCGACGCGGCGCTCTTCCACGAGCTTCCTCGCCGTCTCGACGGCGGTGGCGGCATCGCGGCAGTAGGCGTCGGCACCGATACTCTCCGCGAACTCATCATTGAGCGGCGCTCCCCCCACCAACACGATGAGTTGATCGCGGATGCCCGCCTTTACGAGCTCCTCGATCACCACCTTCATGTAGGGCATGGTCGTGGTGAGCAGCGCCGACATGCCCACGATGTCCGGCTCGTGCTCCTTGATGGCCGCGTGGAACTGTTCGAAGTCCGTGTTGACCCCGAGGTCGAAGACTTCGAAGCCCGCGCCCTCCATCATCATGCCGACGAGATTCTTTCCGATATCGTGGATGTCGCCCTTCACGGTGCCGATCACCATCGTTCCAACCGGCTTGGCTCCCGTCTCCGAAAGGATGGGCTTCAGGATCGCCATGCCCGCCTTCATGGCGTTGGCGGCCAGCAGGACTTCGGGCACGAAGAGAATCCCGTCGCGGAAATCGATGCCGACGATGGTCATCCCACCCACGAGCGCTTCGTCGAGAACCCGGTTGGCCGACCA
>JABSQX010000298.1 GCA_013215615.1 Myxococcales bacterium
AGCCGCCGGCTTCTGTCGCGAGGGTCGGAGAGGGAGGGAGGTTCCTGCTGGGAGCCGGTCGGCTCCCCTCCATCCGGTGGATTCTCCAGACCTGCGCCGCGGCCAGAGGGTCCGTTCGGCAGGTCGGGAGCCTTCGCTGGGCACCTCGGTTCTTCCGCGGTCGGCGCGACGGACGGGCCGACCCCTCCCCTTGTGCCGTCGGCGGATTGTGCTTCGACGGTCTCGTCCGGCACGATTCGATCCCGCAGGCTCGCGCCGGGCGCGAGGATCCCGTGATACCGCACCTGGTGGGCACGGGGCGGAGGGATAAGGGGCACCAGACGTTCGATGAGCTCGCTTCGCTCCATCAGGATGTGCGTCGTGCCATCCCGCCAGCGAGTCTTCAGGCGCAGCGCAAGGGTTCCATCGGGGCGTTCTTCGAGTCGATCGTTGGCGAGCGGCGGGCGGGCGACGTAGTGGCAGAGCCGCTCGAGGCGTCGGCGATCTCGTGCCGGCACGGCCACGTCTGCATGCAAGCTCATGCCCCCGTGCTGTGGCACGCGCGCCGACGCCTCCGGGTCCGCATCGGGCCTCTCGTCTTCGCTCGGCTCGACCCGATCGCCCAGCCTGCGCCACGGTTCGCCGCGGTGCGCTCCCGTGGCAATGCGGGTTCGCAGAGAGGCGGCGGCCAGGAGCGCCATGAGGGGCTCGTCGCGCGCGAGTGCATCCGCGTCGTCCTCGGCCCGCGCTTCGAGCAGCCGCTGGATCCGGCGAGCGGTGCCCGCCAGCACCCGCGCCACCTCGTGTGCGCTCGGTGGGGGCAGCGGCAGAAAGCGCGGTGCCTGGCCTTGCCCAGGCGTGTAGGTGTAGACGCCGTCCAGCGCGAGGGTGTGGAAGTGAATATTCAAGTTGAGCGCCGAGCCGAAGCGTTGGATGAAAGTAACCGCGCCGCACTGCTCGGCCCGGACTCCCCACTGCCGTTGCACCCGCCTTCGAAGCTCCGCGAACAGGGCTTGGAGGAAGGCGCGAAGCACGGCGCTCGTGAGCTTCGCGTCGTAGGCGCAGCGATAGCGGAGGGGATAGGGCAGCGTGAGCACCCACTGCCGAACCGGGACCTCGGGCAGGACTCGATCGACTAGATGCGCGGCGGTGTCTGCCATTCGACGTCCGCCGCAGGAAGGGCAGAAGCCGCGGCGCTTGCACGAGAAGGCAACCAGGCGGTCGTGGCCGCAGTCGTCGCAGTGGAGACGGAGGAAGCCGTGCGCCAGAACGCCGCAGCGAAGGAATGAGCGAAGCTCCTGCTCGACGAAGCGGGGAGGGGCCTGATCTCGGTGGTGTGAGCTCGCGAGGAAGCCTTCCAGCTGCTCGCGGACGACCTCGTGAAGGAGGGTCTTCTCCGGCTCGTGGCGCTCGTAGTCGGCCACCTGGACCCAGTGCGGGACCGGGTCGGGGTGCGAATCACTGTAGGCGACACGTTGGCGACCGTCACGCGGAGGCCGGCTTCACGGATCCCTCTACTTTCCAAATCTCCCGGAGGACCCCGTCGGAGGCGACCCGCCGTCCGGGTGCCTTCTGCGTTACGCCACTCTCAGCGTCCGTCGAGCGGCTCAGGAAATTGGAGCCGGATAGAGCCGGGAGCCGGACTTCTCGCCGCTGTGTGCTCGCGCCCGCTGCGGGGGTTTCGTTCAATGCTCATACGCTGACTTGGAGCTAGAACGCAGGCTGTAATACCTATGCCCTGGGAGAAGCCTTGGAGGCTCGGCGACGAGGACGGGGTACTGGGGCG
>JABSQX010000003.1 GCA_013215615.1 Myxococcales bacterium
CCGGACGCGGAGGAATCAAAGGCTCGCGTTAGGTGAAAACCTGTATCGATGCAGCTGCCGGTCCAAGAAACTCGTACAAGAACCGAGACTTACGTCGCAATTTGCCGCTGGACGAATTCTCGAACTATTTCATTGATCGAGGGCGGCTCAATTTGGTATAATTTGACCAAATTCGGATCCACCGATTGGAGACGCACGGATGGGGCGATTAGCCTACACATTACTGAGAACTGCTGCGATCAGCGCCTTGCTTGCGGGCGCCGCGCCCGCGGCGGACAGCGCCGGGCCTCCGCTTTCCGTGGCCGCCAGCGAGATACCGCTGGGCAACGCGGCGGGCGGAGATTTCCGGCTCAGAGATGGGGCGGTGGTACCGGGAAAGGCGATCGCCCTGGACAACCCCGCAGAGGCGCGGGGGCTCCGCGTGCCGGGAGTCGGGGTCGCTACTCACTCCCAGTCTGCCTCGGGAGCGATTCACCTGAACGGCGCCGTGATGCAGGACCTGGCGCTGCGGCTTGCACCCGAAGCGGGGACGCTGCCCTCGCTGGCTGCGGGAGTGGCCCTGTTGTGGGGACTGCAGGACCGCCGCAGACATCGTTAGCCGAAGCCCTGGAAGAAACCGCTGATTGGAGAACATCTCATGCTGAATTTCCCCAAGACCGTCTTGCTCATATTCTCTTCACTGCTCATGGCATCGTGGGCGCAGGCTCAGGCTCCGCTTTCATACGAGGGCCGACTCACGGACCGCACCGGTGCGGCGCTACAGGGTCCCTTCGACCTTCAGTTCAGCGTGTATCGATCTCTCGCTCCCGTAAAGGGCGAGCGTGTGGTTTATAGCGAGATGCACGACGGTGTCGTTTTGGATGCCAACGGCGATTTCTCCGCGTACCTGGGAGAAGGGACGGAGGTCATCGGAAGCCTGGGGACGGCTGTGTCCGCGAACGGAACGAAGTACATCGAGATCGCGGTCTTCGATCCGGGTGCTGCGCGGGGCGCAGTTCTATCGCCGCGCCAGCGTTTCGCAAGCACGCCCTACGTGTGTGTGAAGAACGGAAACTCGCGGCGTCTCCGGCGGACGGTGGGTCGAGGAGGCCGGCGCTTCGGCAAGTCCAGGGGTGCGGCGGTAGAAGGGCCCAGTCGGGCGGTCGATGCGACGACGCAGGCTCCCGTTTCCCGATTCGAAGCGTGCGGCGACGGGGTGACGGTGGCGGACAACCAGACGGGGCTGGTCTGGGAGAAGAAGACGGGGACGCGCAGCCGCAGCGTGCCTTGCAACGATACTTCGTGCCCGGACGTACACGATGTCAACAACCGGTACCAATGGGCGCATCCCGGCATCTCTGCCCCGGATGGAGGCGCCTTCGTGAACTTTCTGGCGCGTCTGAATGGGAGTTTCGACGGGTCTGCGTGCTTCGCGAATCACTGTGACTGGCGGATGCCGGAGATCACGGAGTTGCAGACGATCCTGGTGGGCATGGACGCGGCCGAAGGCCAGTCGAGGGTTTGCCCGCGCGGCGGAACCTGCATCGATCCCGAGTTTCGCGATGCGGGAGGCGTCGAGGGCGCGGGGGGCCCCACGTCCACCTCGAAATACTGGTCGAGAACCACGCTGCCCAACCACCGTGGTGAAGCATGGGTGGCCTTCCAGCTGGTGGGCCGGGGTGGCGGTGTCGACATCGCTCGCAAGCCGCACGATAACGCTGTCCGCGCCGTTCGCACCGGCTCCTGCGGTGACTGAGTTGCGACCGTCGTGATTCGATGCTTCGGGCCCCTGTCGGGTAGGGGGTGTCGAAGCTGGGGTGCCCGCTGCGCGTGAGCGCAGCGGGCCGCTCGCGTCTCTCCAGTCGGAAGGTGTCGAGGCTTGTGCCGAAGACGCGGTGCTGAGGCGCGCTAGTGGCCGTGCGCGTAGGGCGGGTCGGGCTCGTACTGCATGTAGCGCTGCGCGGTGCGGGCCAGCTCGACGTCCCAGATCTGACCGACCAGCCACAGGGCCATGTCGATGCCGGCCGAGACGCCGGCTGCGGTGACCAGGTTGCCATCGGCGACGAAGCGCGCGTCGTCCAGCACCGTGGCGTCCTTCGCACGTTCGCGCAGGTCATCCACGAAGCCCCAGTGGGTCGTGATGCGACGGCCGGAGGTAAAGCCTGCAGCGTGCAGGAGCAGGGATCCCGTGCAGACACTCGTCACCCAGCTGCAGTCCTTGCCGGCATCGCGCAGCCAGTCCAGGAGCGCGGGGTTTTCGATTTCGCGCCGGGTTCCCATGCCGCCGGGTACCAGGACGACGTCGAGTGCGGGCGCGCTTGCGAAGCTGTGGTCCGGAAGCACCCGCAGTCCATTCGCGCAGCGCAGCGGCTGCGCGCTTTCCGCGATGCCCAGCACCTCGACGTCTTTGCCCATCTTGGCCAGGCTGCCGAAGACCTCCCAGGGACCCGCGAAATCCAGTTCCTCGACCTCGTCGAAGAGGAGTATCCCAAAGATCACCTGCGCGGCCCTCCCGATCTCGCCTGTCGCAGGCTGGAGGGTAGCGCTGGCCCGGGAGCTAGCTGGGTTCCAGCCGGCGCCGTGACTGCAGCTGTGCGAGGACTCCCAGGAATCCGATGCCGCCCAGCAGCAGCACCCAACGCGCGGGTTCGGGAACGGCAGTTGGGTCGGCGGGATCGCCGCCGTTCCCCGTCCCGGGGGAGACGGCCTCGTCCACGTCGGGATCGAAGCTCTCGAGGGCATCGACGTCGTCGTCGATGTCGAGTGCGAGTGCGTCCTCGGCCCGGTGGGTGGTGCTGAGAAAGCCGTCGTACATCAGCAGATCTCCGCCCGACGAGTTGCCCAGCAGGCAGGTCTCCGGGTGGAATTGCTGCAGGGGGGCGAGCGAGAAGCGCGCAACGACGACTTCGGGAAGCTGCCCGGAGGCAGCCATGTCGTTGTGGACCTCGAGGCTCAGCGCGTCGATGTCGCACAAGCAGTCAGGATACGTCGAGGGAGGAAGCCCCAGTTGGTGACCCTCTACGAAGACGACCGTCTGACCCCCAAAGACCCCGCCGACCGCGAGCACGTCGTCCGGACAGGCTGTGAGTTCGTGGAGCTTCGGGGAACCCGGCGCGAGGGAGAAGTAGACCTCGAATCCCGGCGCATCCGAGGGCGCGGTGTCATCGACGAGCGTGGCTCTATCGACGGCGCTCACGTTATCGGGCGAGACCGGATTGTTGGCGAGCCACACATTCGCCTCATCGCCATCGCGGGTTCCCGCGCGCCAGCCGCGCGGGGCAGGAGCCAAGCTGTTGTTCGGGACCGCGAGGGTCTGGTCCCAGTGAAAGAGGTCCGAGGCGTGGCCGGGACTCAAACCGGGCGGGGTGTCCTGCGCGTACTCGGCCTCGACCCCGCTTCCCGCGAGTCCCTGGGATTCGGGCTGGACGGAGAAGAGTTGATCGCGCGCAGTGCCATCCGAGCCGGTGTCGTCGAGGCCGTCCGAGAGGGCGTCGATCTGGTCGTCGGGAGATAAGCCCAGTGCGGTGTGGTGGATGCCGAGGGTCGGCAGGCCGGGAGTCCCGGGCGGGCTATCGATCAGCACGTCCGAGGTCTGGGCGCCGATTTGGGAGCGAGTCCATGAGTTTGCATCCAGTGTGAAGCTGTCCGACCACGTCCGCGTGGCGGTCGCTGTGACGAGCAGAACCAGGGCTAGTGACAGTCGTTGTTGACGCATCTGCATGGAATCCTCCTTCGCTCGAGTACCCGGAGGCTGGCCGGTATCGCAGCGGGGCGCTGTGAATTCCGTCACACCCCGTCTCCGATGCGTGGAAAGGGTCAGGCTGGCCCGCGATCTCCGCGCGAGGGGCGACACGCGTCCAGCCAGATGACTTTTTCGCGGCGCCCGCCTAGTCTGGATCCATGCCTCTGTGTATTGCCTCTCCCGAACTCGTGGGCGTCACGGAGTCGAGCCTGACCCTCGCCTTCTCCGTCGATGATGCGTCGGGCCCGGTGGACTCCACTGCCAGCGTGCGCTTGAACGGAGAGCTGCGCGTTCGGTCCGAGGGGCCGGCAGGCACGAGGCTGCTGCGCGTCGACGGGCTCGAGCCCAATACCGAGTACGCGATCGAAATCCAGGCCCCGGGCGCACCGGCGCCCGAGCCCGACGCCTTCTTTCCCGGTACAGCGCGCACGCTGTCCGCACCGCGCGGGAGGCAGGTCGCGAGCTTCGCGACGCTCAACGACCTGCACTTCGGCGAGCCGAGCTTCGGTGGTTTTCTCGAGCCCGACGGCGAGCGAGGCGAGGATCGGCCGGGCTGGGGGGCAGTCTGCGCCGAGGACACCGACGTCCCCTACTGGCGCTTCATGAACGAGGACGCGATCGCCGACATCAACGGGACCGGCGTCGACTGCTCGATCATCAAGGGCGACATCGCGGACCGCGGCCTGCCCGAGCAGTTCGAGTCGGCTGCCCGGGCCTTCTCGGGCTTCTCGATGCCCCACCACGCCTTCCTGGGGAACCACGACTACTACGGGCTCAACGAGGGCCTCGAGGTCGATGGTTACGCGCTGCTCGGGCAGCCCCCCGCACCCCGAATCGTCGACCTCGGCGGCTGGCGGCTGCTGCTGCTCGAGACCATGGAGCCCGGCGAGCACCACGGTGTCTTTGGCGACGATCGCCTGGCTTGGCTCGACGGGACGCTCGGGCAATCAGACGCGCCGACGTTGCTCCTGATGCACCACCACCCCGTGCCTCCTGAGCACGCGGACCGCTTCCCCAACACCATCGGGATTCGTCCTGAGCACTCGATGCGCATGATCGACGTCGTGGGCGGGTACCCGCAGGTCCGCGGCGTCCTGATCGGCCACACCCACCGCAACGTGGTGCGCCGCTATCCGGGCTCGGGCCGCGTACCCTGGATCGAGGTCCACTGCAGCAAGGACTACCCGGGTGGCTTCGCGCACTACCGGCTCTTCGAGGACGGGAGCTTCCGCCAGGAGGCGCGACGCACCTCGAGTCCGCGCGCACTCGCGCACTCGACCCGTTGCCGGGATCTCTTCCAGGGTGGCTACCGCCACTTCGCGTGTGGCCGTCTCGAGGCGCGGAGTTTCGAGTCCGAAGCCGCCGGTACGCGCCCGGCTTGATGAGAGGCGAGAAGTCGGGCAGGCAGGCGGCCCCCCCGGTCAGTCGAGCACTGCCACCGCGCTGATTTCCACCAGCATCCCCTCCATGGCGAGTCCCTGGACGCCGATCATCGTCGCGGCATTCGGAGGAAAGGCCCCGCCGTCCAGGGCCTCTCCCATGGCCTGGCTGAAGGTCTCCACCGCCTGGGCATCGATCCCGACGATGTAGATGTTCGTACTGAGGATGTCCTCGACCCCGCCCCCCAGCGCCTCGATTGCCGTGTGAAGGTTTCGGAAGGCCTGGAGGGTCTGCGCGTGGAGGTCGCCGGGGCCCACGAGATTGAAGTCGGCGTCGAAGGCGCCCTGGCCCGCGATGCAGGCGATTCGCCCACCGGTGTCCGCGGTGACCACCTGGCTGAAGGCCGGGAGCGAGAACAGCCCCTCCGGGTTGATGTGTTCGACCGACATGTTGCTTCCCCCTGTCTTCCCTTCGGAAACCCCCGCCATTCCGCCGGGGAGCGGAATACATACACCAATTCCCCGTGACGCTTGACAAGGGCGCGCGACGCGGCGCAATCTAGGTGTTGGAGCCAGCGAGAAGGAGACCACGATGGGACGCAAATACCAGATCATTTCCGGTGATGGACACGTCGAGACGCCCCCGGAGTCCTGGATCCGCTATCTCCCCGAGGAGTTCCGCCCCTACGCCCCCCAGCTCGTCCACCTGCGCGAGGGGGGAGAAGCCTGGCTCATCGAGGGCCAACGGCTCGTTCCCAACGGGCAGAACATCACGGGTCCGGGCCCGATCAAGATCAAGGGTGGTAGCTATTTCAAGGAGGATGGAAGCCCCGCGGAGGGCGCTGGAGACGGGGCGCAACGACTCCGCGAACAGGACAAGGACGGCATCGATGCCGAGGTCCTCTTCCCCCCCATCTTTGCCTCGCGCTTGATCGACTCGATCTCCGACAAGGTGGCCTACGCGGCGCTGATCCGCGCCTACAACACCTTCCTGGCGCGAGATTATTGCGCAGTGGCTCCGGATCGACTGATCGGGAACGCCGTGATTCCCGTCACGGGGATCGACGATGCGCTCGCGGAACTCGAGTTCGTGGCCGCAGAGGGCTTGCGGACGATCTCCTTCCACCAGTTCCCCAACGGCAGCGGCTTCGCGGCCCCCGAGGATGATGCCTTCTGGAAGCGCAGCCTGGAACTCGGCATCAAGCTCTCACCGCACTTCGGCTTCGGACAGATGTCGCCCACCCTCGACTTCGTGGGCATCGGCACCTCCGGGGATCCCTTCGCGGCGACTCTCGCCCAGCGCATCAGCGGCATCCCGCCGGTTTTCACCATGAGTCAGCTGATCGTGGCCGGCGTATTCGACCGCTTCCCCGAGATCGAGTTCTACTTTGCGGAGACCAACGCGAGTTGGCTCCCCTGGGCGCTCTTCGTGCTGGATGACAACTACGAGATCTTCCGGGGGCCCTTCGATCGCAAGCTCGCGCGCCTGCCCAGCGAGTACATCCTCGACCACTGTTGGTTCGGGATCATCCGCGACCCCCGGGCCATCTCCATGCGCGACCATCTGCCCTTCGACCGCCTGATGTTCGGCTCCGACTTCCCGCACTCGGTGGGCTCCTACCCGAACACGCGGAACTTCCTCGATGATGCCTTCGAGGGAGCACCCGAGTCGTGCTGGCGCCAGATGCTGCTCGAGAATCCTGCGCGCTACTACGGGTTGGATCTCGACGCCGACATCACGGAGACCCCCGTCTAGCGCGCCCTCCCGGCGCCCCCTGGGGTTGCTTGGGGCTGCGGGACCCAGAGGCCCGCAGCTCGCCGCGGCGGGCTACGCTGGCCCGGCATGGGGGAGACGATCGTCACCCGCTTCGCTCCGTCGCCCACCGGCCATCTCCACATCGGGGGCGCGCGGACGGCGCTCTTCAACTGGGCGCTCGCCCAGGGGAGGGGACGCTTCCTGCTGCGCATCGAGGACACCGACCGGGCGCGCTCTTCGGAACATGCCGCCCGGGGCATCCTCGAGGACCTGGCCTGGCTGGGTATCGACTGGGACGAGGGGCCGGAGTTCGAGGGTCGCGGCGGGGATCCACGCTCCGTGGGGCCCTTCCGGCAGGCTCTGCGCCTCCCGCACTACGACGTCTGCGTGGAGCGATTGATCGCCGAGGATCTCGCCTACCCCGCCTTCGAGACCGGTGAGGAACTCGAGCTCCTGCGCGCGGCTGCACGCAAGGAGAAGCGCGGTTTCCGCTACCGCCGGGCAGCGGGCTGGGATCGCGAGGCCGCGTTGGCGCGCATGGCCGCGGAGGAGCACGTGGTGCGCTTCCGCATGCCGCAGGCGCCGGTGGGCGTGGTGGACGCGGTATTGGGGAACGTCGAATTTGGCGAGGAGCACCTGGACGACTTCGTGATCCGAAAGCGCGACGGCTTTCCCACCTACCACCTGGCGGTGGTGGCAGATGACGCCGCCATGGGGGTGACCCACGTGCTGCGCGGCCAGGAGCACCTCAACAACACGCCGCGCCACGTGGCCTTGCAGCGCGCGCTGGGTTTCCCGCAGCCCGTCTACGTGCACCTGCCGGTGATCGCCAACCCCGACGGTTCGAAGCTCTCGAAGCGCGACAAGGACAAGGCGGCGCGAGCCGCCGTGAAGGCGGCCATCGCGGAGGCGGGGGAGGGCGCGCGCGAGCGTTTCGCGGCCTGCGTGGGCGCCGAGGCACTGGAGGGTTGGCTGGGCGACAAGCGCAGCCAGCTCGAACCCGCCCTCCTCGCGGAGCTGGCGGCGCTCCTCGAATTGGAGCTGCCCTGCATCGAGGTCGAGGACTTTCGCAGGGCTGGCTATCTCCCGGAGGTGGTCTGCAACTACCTGGCGCTGCTGGGCTGGAGCCCGGGCGAGAAGGACGCCGAGGACCGAGATCTCGAGCGCTTCGATCGCGACTTCCTTGCCGAGCGTTTTTCCGCCGAGCGGGTGGGGCGTTCGGCCGCCAGCTTCGACCTCGAAAAACTGGGCGCCTTCGACCAGGAGAGCATCGCCGGCCTCTCCGACGCGGACTTCTACGAGCGCTGGAGCGAATGGCTGACCCGTTACGCCCCCCAAGCCCTCGAGCGGGAAGAGAGCTGGCGGCGCCGTTTCGCGGCGATGATCCGCACGCGCTCGCGCACCCTGGCGGACCCTACGGCCAGCGCCGGTCCCGGCGCCTTCGCGTGGCTGCCCGATGACGGCTACGCGTTCGACCCCAAGGCCGTGGCGAAGTTCCTCCACAAGGGAGAGCCCGCGGGTCACGTGCTGCTCACCGCGGCCTCGGAAGTGCTCGCGGCCGTGGAGCCCTTCGAGCCCGACGCCATCGAGGCGGCCGTACGCGAGCTGGCGGAAGCGCGCAGCGTCGGCATGGGGAAGATCGCCCAGCCCCTGCGCGTGGCGGCGACGGGGGGCAGCGCCAGCCCACCGCTGGGCGAGACCCTGGCGATCCTGGGCCGCGCTGCAGTCGACCGGCGCATCCGGCGCTGCCTCGGCGAGTGCGCGCCCGCTTGAGGCCAGTCGCGTCGCCCCTTCGGTAGCATCGCCGCATGGCGAGCTACGACTTCGACCTCTTCACCATCGGCGCGGGCTCGGGGGGCGTGCGGGCCAGCCGGATGAGTGCGAGCCACGGGGCGCGCGTGGCCGTGGCCGAGGAGCGGGATCTCGGCGGCACCTGCGTGAACGTGGGCTGCATCCCCAAGAAGCTGCTGGTCTACGCCTCGGCCTTCGGGGGCGATTTCGAGGACGCCGGCGCCTACGGCTGGCGGCTGGGCGCACGCAGCCATGACTGGCCCACTCTCGTGGCCAACAAGGACCAGGAGATCGCCCGGCTGAACGGCGTCTACGCCGGGCTGCTGGACGCCGCGGGCGTCACGCGCATCGAGGGGCGCGCGCGTATCGTGGGACCCCACAACGTGGAGGTGGCGGGCCAGCGCTACAGCGCCCGCCACATCTTGCTGGCGGTGGGGGGCTGGCCGCGGCGGCCCGAAATCTCCGGGATCGAGCACACGATCACCTCCAACGAGGCCTTCCACCTGGAGTCGCTACCCCGGCGCGTGGTCGTGGTGGGGGGTGGCTACATCGCGGTGGAGTTCGCGGGCATCTTCGCGGGGCTCGGCGCCGAGGTCGTGCAGCTCTACCGTGGGCCGCTCTTCCTGCGCGGTTTCGACGACGACGTGCGGACAGGGCTGGCGACGGAGATGCGGGCCAGCGGAGTCGACCTGCGCTTCGACGCCAACCCCGCGCGCATCGAGCGGAGCGACGACGGCAGCTTGGTCGCAGAGTTGGAAGACGGCGAGCGGGTTTGCGCGGACGCCGTCCTCTACGCCACTGGGCGCGCACCCCTTACCGCGGATCTGGGCCTCGAGAGCGTGGGCGTCGAAGTGCGCGAGAACGGCTCCATCCCGGTGGACGCTTACTCGAGGACGTCGGTGGAGGACATCTGGGCCATCGGCGATGTCACCGACCGGCTGAACCTGACCCCCGTGGCGATCCACGAGGGCATGTGCCTGGCAGCCACGCTCTTCGGCGGCACGCCCACGGCACCGGTGCACGACAATGTCCCCTCCGCGGTCTTCAGCCAGCCGGAGATCGGGAGCGTGGGGCTCACGGAGGCCCAGGCACGCCAGCGCTACCCGGAGATCGACGTCTACCGCTCGAGCTTTCGCGAGCTGCGCCACACGCTGACGGGGCGGGAGCAGAAGACGCTCATGAAGCTGCTGGTGGAGCGCGCGAGCCAGCGTGTGGTAGGCGTGCACATGCTGGGCGCCCACGCGGGAGAGATCGTGCAGGGCCTCGCCGTGGCGCTGCAGTGCGGTGCCACCAAGGCCCAGTTCGACGCGACCATCGGCATCCACCCCACCGCCGCCGAGGAGTTCGTCACGATGCGGGAGCCCGTCGCCGACTGAGCGCTACGGCTGCCTCTGCGCGCGCGCTTGCCCCTCAGCCGGGCGGCTTCAGGGCGCTGTGATCGTGGAGGTGCTCGATGGTGCGGTGGGCTTGCTGGCGCTCGGTTTCGAGGAAGCGCTCCACGGCCTGGTCGAGCCCCGGGTGCGCGAGGTGATGGAGGCTGTAGGTGGGCTGGGCGTCGAAGCCGCGCATGAACTTGTAGTCGCCGCCGGCACCGGGCTCGAAGCGAGCCAGGCCCCGGCGGATGCAGAAGTCGATGGCCGCGTAGTAGCAGCAGTCGAAGTGCACGAAGGGGATGTGCTGCAAGCTCCCCCAGTAGCGGCCGTAGAGGGTGTCCCCCTTCAGCACGTTCACGGTGCCCCCGACGATCGTGTCGCCCTGGCGGGCCACCGCGAAGCAGAGGCGCTGGCGGTAGCGCTCGCGCAGCAGCTCGAAGAACTCGAAATTGAGGTACTGGCGGCCGTAGAAGTGCTCCGTGACGGTGGCCAGGTAGCAGCGGAACATGGGTTCGAAGAGATCGTCCGAGATCTCGTCGCCCGCCAGCACTTCGACCCGAACGCCCTGCTCGGCCACCCGTCGCCGCTCTCGGCGCACCTGGTTGCGGCGCTTGCTGCGCAGCTGGCCCAGGTAGTCGTCGAAGCTCTCATAGCCGGCGTTGCGCCAGTGATACTGCAGGCCCACGCGCAGGTGGTAGGGCTCGTCGTGTAGCGCCCGGGTTTCCTCCTCCAAGCAGAAGTTCACGTGGACGCTGGAGAAGTCGTTGTCCCGGCAGATTTCCCGCAGGGCGCCCGCCAGCAGGCCCACCAGGGCCTGGCGCCCCTCTCCCTGCGCCGCGCCCGTGAGGAAGCGGCCCCCGCTGACGGGGGTGAAGGGCACGCCCACCATCAGCTTGGGGTAGTAGCGGATGCCGGCGCGCTCTGCGGCGTCCGCCCACCCCCAGTCGAAGACGAACTCCCCCTCGCTGTTGCTCTTCAGGTACAGGGGGCAGGCGGCAACGATGGTGTCTTCATCGCGCACCACAAGCGGTTTCGCCTGCCAGCCGTGCTCCGGGCTCACGCATCCCGACTCTTCCAGCGACGCCAGCCACTCCCACTCCAGGAAGGGGGATCCCTCTCCGACCAGCGGGTTCCACTGCTCGGCGGAAATCTCAGAGACGCCCTCGATCAACTCCAGCGTGCGCGCCACCCGATCAGTCTAGCGGCTCGCCGGGGCTTGCTATCCTCCGTACATGCCGAATGCCCCTTCAGGTCCCGGCGGAGGTGGGCCGCTGGATCCGGCGCGCGACGATCCGCGCCGCGAGGGTGAACTCGCCACCCGCGTGCGCGGCAAGGTCCAGCGGCCAGCGCGATTCAAGGTATTGCTCTACAACGACGACTACACGCCCATGGAGTTCGTGGTGATACTGCTCGAGAAGATCTTCGCAAAGGGCCCCTCCGAGGCCACCGCCATCATGCTCGCCATCCACAACAGCGGCCTGGGAGTGGCGGGGGTCTACACGCTCGACATCGCGGAGACCAAGGTCGTGGCAGTCCACAAGGCCGCGGAGCAGCGCGGCTATCCGCTGCGTGCCGGAGCGGAGAAAGAATGACGAGCATGAGCCGGGAGCTGCAGGTGATGTTGCAGGCGGCGCTGCGCGAGGCGGCGGTACGTCGCCACTCCTACGTCACCGTGGAGCACGTGCTCTACGCCATGCTCCACGACACGCGCGGCGCCGAGATCCTGCGTCACAGCGGCGCCGAGCTGACGAATCTGAAGGCCGCCCTGCAGCGCTATTTCGACGAAGACCTGGAGCAGGTGCCGGGCGATGAGCCCTTCGACACGCTCCAGACCCTGGCCTTCCACCGCATGCTCGAGAACGCGGTCTCCCACTGTCAGGGAGCCGAAAAGGAGGAGGTGGACGCCGGCGACGTGCTGGCGGCCATCTTCCAGGAGCCCGAGTCCTATGCGGTGACGCTCCTGCGCGGCCAGGACGTGACGCGCCTGGACGTCCTGCAGTACGTCTCCCACGGCATTTCGAAGCTCTCCGATCCGGCGGGTGGCGTTCCGGCGGGTCAGGGAGCCCCCGCAGGCCTCGGCGGGGAGAACGAGGGCATTCCCGAGGATCCGCTGGCGGCCTTCGCGACGGATCTCACGGCTCGCGCTGCCGAGGATCGGCTGGACCCGCTGGTGGGCCGCGGCCCGGAGTTGGATCGCATCCTCCACATCCTGGCGCGGCGCCGCAAGAACAACCCCATCTTCGTGGGCGAGACGGGCGTGGGAAAGACCGCCCTCGCCGAGGGGCTGGCGCTGCGCATCCACGAGGGGCGCGTGACCGAGGATCTCGCGGCCTCGAAGCTCTATGCGTTGGACATCGGTTCGTTGCTGGCGGGCACCCGCTATCGNGGCGATTTCGAGGCGCGCTTCAAGGCCCTGGTGGCGGCTCTCGAAGAACAGGAGAACCCCATCCTCTTCATCGACGAAATCCACACCATCCTCGGCGCGGGCTCCGCCCAGGGCTCCACGGTGGACGCCTCGAACATGCTGAAGCCGCTACTCGCCAACGGTGAGCTGCGCTGCATGGGCTCCACCACCTACCAGGAGTATCGCCACTTCGAGCGCGACCGCGCGCTCTCGCGGCGCTTCCAGCGCGTCGACGTCAAGGAGCCCAGCCCCGAGGAGAGCGTGCGCATCCTCCAGGGCCTGGCGCCGCGCTACGAGGAACACCACGGGGTGCGCTACACGGCCGGAGCGCTGCGCGCCTGCGTGGATCTCTCGAGGCGCCACATCACCGACCGCTTCCTGCCCGACAAGGCCATCGACGTTCTCGACGAGACCGGCGCAGCGGTGCGGCTGCGGCCCAGCCGGCGCCCGCGCAAGAAGGTGGGAGTGCGCGACGTCGAGCAGGTAGTGGCGCGCATGGCGAACATTCCCGCCGTGCGGGCTTCCGTCTCCGAGCGCAAGCGTCTCGAAACCCTGGAGGAGGATCTCCACGCCGTGGTCTTCGGGCAGGACGCGGCCGTGGCCACCGTGGTACGCGCCGTCAAGCGAGGTCGTGCGGGGCTCGGCGGGGTCGACCGCCCCATCGGCAGTTTCCTCTTCACGGGGCCCACGGGGGTGGGCAAGACCGAACTCAGCAAGCAGCTGGCGCGCCTGATGGGCGTGCCCTTCGCGCGCTTCGACATGAGCGAATACATGGAGAAGCACGCGGTGTCGCGACTCATCGGCGCTCCGCCCGGTTACGTGGGCTACGACCAGGGCGGGCAGCTGGTGGAGAAGATCCGCAAGGAGCCCTACACGGTGCTGCTGCTCGACGAGATCGAGAAGGCCCACACCGACCTCTTCGACATCCTGCTGCAGGTGATGGATCACGCCACCCTCACCGACAACCAGGGACGCGAGGCCGACTTCCGCCACGTCACCCTGATCATGACCTCCAACGCCGGCGCGCGGGAGATGCAGAGCCAGGGCATCGGTTTCGGCTCTGGCCGCGCGGGGGATGGCTCCAAGGAGATCGAGCGCCTCTTCAGTCCCGAGTTCCGCAACCGACTGGACGAGGTCGTCCACTTCAACGCCCTGGCCCCCGAGGTGATGGGCCGGGTGGTGGACAAGTTCGTCGACGAGGTGGACGCGCAGCTGCGCGAGCGCAACGTGCGCGTCGACTTGAGCCCCGAGGCCCGGGAATGGCTGGCGCGGAAGGGCTACGACCCGGACTTCGGGGCGAGGCCGCTGGCCCGGGTGATCCGTACGGAACTCCAGGACCGCCTGGTGGACGACATGCTCTTCGGCAAGCTGGCCCGTGGCGGCCGGGTGCGGGTGGACGTGGCCGATGACCGGCTGGTCTTCGAGGTGGAGACCGCGGGCTGAGGCGGCGTCTCAGCGCAGCTCCGAGGGCAGCTGGAAGACCATGCCCTCGTCGACCGGGGCGAACTCCACCAGCTCCGCGCCCTCTGCCAGGGCCTTCAGGTGCTCCACGACGCCGTCCACCAGCGCCTCGGGCGCCGAGGCACCGGCGGTGATTCCCACGCACTCGATGCCCTGGAGCCAGGTGGGGTCGACTTGGCTGGCTTCCTCGACGAGCTGGGCGCGGGACCCGCAGCGCTCTGCGACCTCGACCAGGCGTTGGCTGTTCGAAGAGGTGGGTGCGCCCACCACCAGTACGAGTTGCGCGCGCTCCGCGAGTTGCTTGACGGCATTCTGGCGGTTCTGCGTCGCGTAACAGATGTCATCCTTGCGTGGCAGGGTGATCTTCGGAAAGCGCCGTTGCAGCGCCGCGCGGATGTCACGGGTGTCGTCCACCGACAGCGTGGTCTGGGTCACGCAGCCCAGGCGCTCGGGATCCCGCACCTGCAAGCGCGCCACGTCTTCCACGTTCTCCACCAGGTGCACTCGCGCGGGCGCGTGTCCCATGGTGCCCTCGACCTCCACGTGGCCGGCGTGGCCCACCAGCACGATTTCGTCTTCCCGCTTCGCGATGCGCAAGGTCTCGCGGTGTACCTTGGTGACGAGCGGGCAGGTGGCGTCGATCACGCGGAGTTCCTGCGCCCGCGCGCGCTCGCGGATCTCGGGAGAGACACCGTGGGCGCTGAAGATCAGCAGTGAGCCTTCGGGCGCTTCTTCGGGATCCTCGATGAAGACGGCCCCCCGGGCGCGAAGATCCTCCACCACGTGCCGATTGTGGACGATCTCGTGGCGCACGTAGATGGGCGGCCCGTAGCGCGCGAGCGCCAACTCCACGATCTCGATGGCGCGGTCCACGCCTGCGCAGAAGCCGCGCGGGTTCGCGAGGAGGATCTGCATGGCGGCGGAGGTTAGCGCGAGACCCCGCCCCGGCTATGCTGGCCCGCGGTGGAGGCGCGACATCGCGCGCTGGGGAGGTCGGGCCATGAGAGATTGCGAGAGCGTCACGCGCCCGGGCGGGAACCGAGTCGTTGGCTGAGCTGACGGCCACCGAGC
This sequence comes from Myxococcales bacterium, assembly GCA_013215615.1. Classification (GTDB taxonomy): domain Bacteria; phylum Myxococcota_A; class UBA9160; order UBA9160; family SMWR01; genus JABSQX01. The sequence goes on from JABSQX010000003.1 coordinate 14,957, forward strand.
GCCTGCTGCGCAGCTGCCGGGGCGAGCCCGTGGATCGTCCGCCGGTGTGGCTGATGCGCCAAGCCGGTCGCTACCTCCCCGAGTACCGGCGCGTGCGCGAAGGCACCAGCTTCCTCGAGATGTGCAGCGACGTGGAGCGCGCCGTGGAGGTCTCCCTGCAGCCCATCGACCTGGTGGGAAGCGAGGCGGTGATCCTCTTCTCCGACATCTTCGTACCGGTGCCCGCTATGGGGGTGGAGGTCGACTTCGCGCCCGGCCCCACTTTGGCGACGCCGATCCGCACGCGCGCCCAGGTGGAGGCGCTGCAGGCGACCGACCCACGGCAGAGCGTCCCCTACGTGTTCGAGATCATCCGCCGCCTGCGCGCGGCGCTGACCGAGCGCGAGATCCCGCTGCTGGGTTTTGCGGGAGCTCCATTCACCCTGGCCGCCTACATGGTGGAGGGGGGCGGCTCGCGGCTCTTCCCCATCCTCAAGGCCATGATGTACCGAGAGCCCGACGTGCTGCGCGAGTTGCTGGCGCGCCTGGCGGACCTGGTAGTCGACTACCTGAACGCCCAGATCGAGGCCGGGGCCCAGGCCGTGCAACTCTTCGATACCTGGGCGGGCATTCTGGGGCCCGAGGAGTACCGAGACTGGATCGTCCCCAGCCACCGGGAGATCGCTGAGCGCATCGACCGTTCCGCTGCACCCCTCATCCTCTACGTGAACGGCGGCGCCCATGTGCTCGACGACATGTTGGACGCGGGCAGCGACGTGATTTCTCTGGACTGGCGGGTGGACATGGGCGAGGCGGCCCGGCGGGCGGGTTCCCGGCTCAGTGTGCAGGGGAACCTCGACCCCTGCGCGTTGGCGGCGGGCCCCGAGCAGATTCGGCGCAGCGTGGAAGAAATCGCCCGGGCGGCGCGCCCCGCCCGGGGCCACATCCTGAACCTGGGACACGGCTGTCTGCCCGAGACTCCCGTAGAGGGTGTGCGCGCCTTCACGGACGCCGCGCGCTCGCTGGCCGTCGCGTAGGGGATGCCGGCGGTCGCAGCCTCCGCCGCGCGTCTGCCGCTCAGTGCGGCTCGAGTGGACGCGCTGGTGGTGGGAGCGGGTGTCGCAGGGCTGGCAGCGGCACTGGAACTGCAGGCCGAGGGCTGTGAGGTGGTGGTGGTGGATCCCTCCGACCGGCCCGGCGGCGTGATCCGCACCGATCACGTGGCGGGTTTCGTGCTGGAGCGCGGCCCCAATACCCTGCAGATCAAGCCGCCGATCCGGGCGTTCCTTGCGGCGCGCGCACTGCTCGAGTTGCTGCGGCCGGCCGCCCCGGAAAGCCGGCTCCGCTACGTCTGGCGGGATGGGCGGCTGCTTGCAGTGCCCGGCTCCGTCGCGGGCTTCGCGGCAAGTCGCCTGCTCTCCCTTTCCGGCAAGCTGCGCATGCTCGCCGAACCCTTCGTGGGGCGCGGGCAGCCCGAGCAGGAGAGCGTCGCGGAGTTCGTTGCCCGCAGGCTGGGCGCCGAGGTCGTGGAGGCGCTGGTGGGCCCCTTTCTCACCGGCATCTACGCGGGGGACGAGGCGGAACTCGGCGCGGCCGCGGTCTTCCCAGCGCTGGTGGAACACGAGTTGCGGTCCGGGTCCATCACGGGGGGGATGCTGCGCGGCGCCCTCCACCGGGGTGGAGCCCGCGGTCTTCCGGGCACCTTCTCGGGCAGCGCGGGCCTCGGGCCCTTTGCGCGCAGCCTCGCGGACCTCCTCCATGAGCCCCCGGCGCTGGGTACCCGGGTGGTCGCCCTGTCGCGAGACGGCGACGGCTGGCGGGTGGCGGTCGAATCCGCGGGCGGCAGCACGGAGTTGCACGCACCCCGGGTCGTGTTGGCGGCCCCCGCCCTGGAGGCGGGACGACTGTTGGCCGCCGCGAATCCGCGGGCTGCGGAGATCCTGGACGCGATCCCGTACGCGCCGGTGGTGAGCGTCGCGTTGGGCGCGGAGCGCGCCGCGGTCCGCGTTCCCATCGAGGGTTTCGGCTTTCTGGTGCCTCGCGGCGAGGATCTGCCGATCCTCGGCTGCCTGTACATGAGCCGCCAGTTTCCCGATCGAGCACCCCAGGGCCGGGAACTCCTGCAGTGCATGCTGGGCGGCACGCGTTGGCCCGCCGCCCCGCAGGCGACGGACGAGGAACTCTTCGAGCGGGCGCTGCAGGCGCTGGACCGCGTGATCGGGCTGGGCGGGGAGCCCAAGCGCCTCGCCGTCGCCCGCTGGCCCCGGGGCATCCCCCAGCCCGGCCGAGACCATCCGGCCCGCATCCGCGAGCTGCGCACCTGCCTGCGAGATGTGAACGGACTGGCGCTAGCGGGCAGCTACCTGGCGGGCGTGGGGGTTGCCGACAGCTTCGCGTCCGGGCTCGCCGCTGCCCGACAGCTCCTCGACGTCTAGGGCTGGCTCGGCTCATCGATCTCGGGGTCCTGCAACATGCCCGCCACCGCGGCCACCCACGCGGGATGCGCGTTGAGACAGGGCACGAGCAGGAAGTCCTCACCGCCCAGCTGCCGCCAGCTCGCGGCAGCGCGGATGCCGATCTCCTCCAGCGTTTCCAGGTTGTCCGCGCTGAAGGCCGGGCACAGTACCGCGAGTCGTCGCACCCCCGCCGCCCGAAGTTCCGGTAGCAGGCGATCGGTGTGTGGGCGGATCCAGGCAGCGGGACCGAGGCGCGACTGAAAGCCCAGCGAGCTGCGCTCGGGCGTGAGTCCGAGCGCAACCCGCAGCGCTTCCGCGCTCGCGAAGCACTGGGCGCGATAACAGCCCCGGCGAGCGGCCTCGCTGGACGCGCAACAGTCCTCGCGAGTCAGACAGTGCCCTTGGTCGTCGCCGCTGCGGATCTGCCGCTCGGGTACGCCGTGGAAACTCATCAGTACGTGGTCGGCTTCGAAGGCCTCGAGGACCGGAGCGGCAACGGCCTGCCAGGCGGCCACGAAGCCGGGGTCGTCGTAGAAACTCTCTCGAATCCACACAGGCAGCTCGGGCGCGCGCGCCGCCACCACTTCGCGTACGCGGGCGAGCGCCGAGCCGGTGGCGGCCTGTGAGTACTGGGGGAAGAGCGGCAGCACCTGCAGCTGGCTTGCGCCCGCCGCCAGCAACGCGTCCACCGCTTTCGCGATGCCCGGTTGCCCATAGCGCATCCCGATCTCGACCGCGTGAGCCGGGCCCAGGTGTTCGCGGAGCGCNTCGCGGAGCGCCAGGCCATGGACCAGTAGCGGCGAGCCCCGGTCGCTCCAGATGAGCGAGTAGGCGCGCGCCGTGCGGCGCGGCCGGAAGGGGAGGATCACCCCCTCGAGCAGCAGCCAGCGCAGCACGGCGGGCATGTCGAGCACGCGGGGGTCGCCCAGAAACTCGCGCAGGTAGCGGCGCACCTCCCGGGGGCGCGGCGCGTCGGGAGTGCCCAGGTTGACGAGCAGGACCCCGGTGACCCCGGGTGTCACGCGCGCCCCCACGCTCCAAGCCAGTCGCCCAGCCAGGCGGAGGCGCCCATGTAGTAGAGGGGATAGGCGAGGGAGAGTTCGGCCAGGTGGAGGGGCTGCGCCCAGTCCGGCCAGGCGACGGCGGCGCTGGTGACGGCGATCCAGAGCAGCGCCCCGGCCATGCTGGCACCGCGAAGGACGGGCATCTGGCTCGGGTAGATGTACTTGAGGGGCACGAAGACCCCGATGGAGAAGAAGATCACCAGCATGCTGCTGGTCGCCGGCGAGAGATCCAGCAGCCACACGTAGAGGGCGAGCACGTTCCAGTAGGAAGGCCAGCCCAGGAAGAAGGCGTCCTGGGTCTTTGCCTCCCGCTGGGAGAAACCGTAGGCGCTGGCCAGCAGGGGGGCGGCCGCAATGCTCCAGTGCGGCAGGCTCCCCAGCATCATCAGGAAGACCACGGGCACCATTACGTAGTTCAGGTAGTCGACGATGTCGTCGAGGCGGCGCCCGTCCACCCGCGGCGCGTGCCGCCCCACGTCCAGCGCCCGCGCCAATGTGCCGTCCACGGAGTCGACGCAGAGGGCCAGCAACATCCACAGGGCGGCCGCCCGGAAGTCTCCGCGAGTGCAGGCGAGCAGGGCCGCCAGCCCGATCACGGCGCCGCTGGCGGTCAGCGCGTGGATCCCCCAGGCGAGCAGCGCACGTGTCGGATCTTCTCGGGTCACGGCGTTGGTCCTGCGCTCCACGGCGGTTGCGGGGGCACGGCTGAGGGTACCAGACGCGCTATGATTATTCGCGCTGTAGCCGGCCTCGGAGTCGCCTCGACGGGCGAGAGGATCCATGCGCAAGGTCATTCAGAGCCCCATCTCCCGAGAAGAGGCAAACCGCGTTCACACCGAGCGGGCCATCGAGTTCCTGCGGCAGGGGGGAGATTCCTTCCTGACCACCACCGCGGATGCCGTCATGAACTGGGGACGCAAGTACTCGATGTTCCTGTACCCCTTCGTGACCGCTTGCTGCGGGATGGAGTTCATGTCCGTGGCGGGTCCCCGCTATGACATCGACCGATTCGGCTGCGCGCTNCCGCGTTTTTCGCCCCGGCAGTCGGACCTGCTGATGGTGGTGGGCACCATCACGCATCGCCAGGCCCCGGTGCTGAAGAAGGTNTACGACCAGATGGCGGAGCCCAAGTGGGTGGTGGCCTTCGGCGCCTGCACCTGCTCGGGGGGGCCCTACAACAACTACGCGGTGGTGCAGGGGATCGACACGATCATTCCCGTCGACATCTACGTTCCGGGCTGTCCGCCGCGCCCCGAGGCAGTCATCGACGGGCTCATCAAGCTGCAGGCCCGCGTGCAGCACGAGAAGGTTCCCGCCGACGGCCGCCACCGGGAGATCCACGAGCTCGAGCTGCCCGTGGTCGAGAAGCCCAGGGCCTGAGGAGGCGCCGGTGTCCGTCGAGGTCGAGCTTCCCGCTCTGGGCGAGAGCGTTCTCGAGGGCACCGTGGCCGTCTGGCTCGTGAAGCCCGGTGACCGCGTCGAGGTCGACCAGCCCCTCGTGGAGGTGACCACCGACAAGGTGGATGCCGAACTCCCCTCGCCCGTGGCGGGGGTTGTGGAGACCCTGCTGGTCGCCGAGGGAGACACCGTGGCAGTGGGCACTCCCCTGCTGCGCATCGCCGAGGGCGGCGAGCGTGCGGCGGCCTCGCCGTCGCGCGCCGATCCGGCTGCCGCCACGCCCGTCGTGGAGCCCGCCTCGGATGCGGAGCCGAGGGCCACGCCCCTGGCCCGGCGCGCGGCCGCCCTGCAGGGCGTGGATCTTGCCGCGGTGGAGGGCAGTGGGGCCCGACAACGCGTAGTGCGTGCTGATGTCGACCGCGAGGCCGCCCGGAATTCCGAGCCCCCGCGTCCGGTCGCGGCGTCGACTCCGCCGCGCACCCTCACCTTCCAATACTCCCTGCAGCCCGGCGACCGCCTCGTCCCGCTCACGCCGTTGCGCCGGCTGGTCGCGGAGCACATGGTGTTCTCGAAACAGACCAGTCCCCACGTGGGCACGGTGGCGGAGGTCGACATGTCCGGGGTCGCGCAGGTGCGCGACGCCCAGAAACGGGACTTCGAGCGCACCCAGGGTTTCGCGCTCAGCTATCTGCCCTTCATCCTGCACGCCACCGTCCGCGCGCTCCGCGAGCACCCGCGGCTCAACGCCTCCATGCTCGAGGACGCGATCGTGGAGAAGAAGGCCCTGCACGTGGGCATCGCGGTAGAGACCGAGAAGGGCCTGGTGGTGCCGGTGGTACGCGATGCCGACCGGCTGTCGTTGGCCGGGCTCGCTTCCGCGGTGGAGGACCTGGCCGCGCGCGCCCGCACCAAGAAGCTCTCCCCCGACGAACTCAAAGGCGGCACCTTCACGGTCTCGAACCCGGGCCGCCACGGCAATCTCTACGGCTTCGCGATCATCAACCAGCCCCAGGTCGCCATCCTCCGGATGGGAGAAATCGTCAAGCGGCCGGTGGTGCGAGAGCTGGCGGGCGAGGACGCCATCGTGGTGAGATCCATCATGCACCTGGCCCTTTCCTACGATCACCGGGTGGTGGACGGATCACCCGCCAACGCTTTCCTCTACCGCATCCGAGAACTTCTGGAAGAAGCGGAGTTCGACCTGTAGGTGACGGCGTCCGGGGCCAAGCTGCTCGTCGAGGATCTGGGCCGTGTCCCCTACGCGGAGGCCCTCGCGTTGCAGGAGGCGGCGCTGGCGGCCCGGCGCCGGGGGGAGCGCCCGGACACGCTCTTCCTCCTAGAGCATCCACCGGTGGTCACCCTGGGACGCGGGAGCCGGAAGGGGCAGCTGCGAGATTCTTCCGAGGCGCTGCGTGCACGCGGTTTCGAGATCTTCGAGGCGCGCCGTGGCGGCGATGTCACCTACCACGGCCCTGGGCAACTCGTGGGTTACCTGATCCTCGATCTCTCGGCGCGCGGAGAACGCGACCTGCACGCCTACCTGCGAAGCCTCGAGGAGTTGCTCGTCGCGGCGCTGGCCAGCCTCGGTGTTCCAGCCCGTACCCTGCCGGGTTACACGGGCGTCTTCGTGGGCGCGGGCGAAGCCCGTCCCGGGAGCTTCCCCCGCAAGCTGGCCTCCATTGGCGTGGGCGTGAGGGGTTGGGTGACCTGGCACGGTTTTGCGCTCAACGTGGACGTGCAGCTCGAGGCCTTCGAGGCCATCGTCCCCTGCGGCCTAGAGGGGGTGGAGATGACCTCGGTGGAGCGGGAACTCGGGGCCGACGTCCCCGCGGACCTCCCGGCGCGTGCCCGGGAAGCGGTGCGCGCGAGCTTCCTCTCGCGTTACGGATGAGCGGGTAGCGAGAACGCGCGTCTTCTCTGTCGTGCTGCATGTTCCACGCTATAGTGCGCGTCGTGCCGGGCAGCGTGATCAAGGTGCGCCGTGAGGAGAAGCTGGGTTTCCTGGAGCGCCTGTATGTGCCCGCCATCGCGAAGGGCCTGCGGGTGACGAGCCGGCACTTCTTCCGGAACCTGCGCGGCTTCGTGACCGGCAAGAGGCGCACCGATTTCGTAGTTCAGTATCCGGAGGAGCGCGTCGACTACGCGGATGCCTTCCGGGGCATGCCGGTGCTGGTAGCACTCGAGAGCGGCGAACCCCGTTGCGTGGCCTGCGGACTCTGCGAATTTGCCTGCCCCACTGATTGCATCACGATCGTCCCCGGGGAGACCGAAACAGCGCGGATCGAGCGGCATCCGGAGGTCTTCGACATCGACATGTCGCGCTGCATGTTCTGCGGCCTCTGCGAGGAGGCCTGCCCCGAGGAGGCCATCGTGATGAGCCGTGAGGTCGAGATCGCCGCCTACCGGCGTGACGACATGTACTTCCGGAAGCAGGATCTGCTGGTCCCCGAGGCGCTTCTGAAGCGCCGCCTGGACTTCCTGCGTGGCGAGTACCGGCGCGCTTCGGAACCCGCGGAGGCTGGTGAGTGATGGAAGACCACGCCTCCCCGCTCCTGAGGCGACTCATCGACGAACTCCCCCAGGCGTTGCAGGAGACCCACGCACAGCACGGAGACGCCACCGCCCTGGTCTCGCGCGCCCACCTTCTCGAGGTGCTGCGCTTCGCTCGGGACGATTCTCAGCTCGATTTCGAGATGCTCACGGATCTCTGTGCTGTCGACTACCTGCCGCGTACCCCGCGTTTCGAGGTCGTCTACCACCTCTACTCCGTGAGCCAGAACCACCGGTTGCGCCTCAAGGTGCAGCTCTCGGAGGAGAGTCCCAGCCTGGCCAGCGCGGTCGCCCTCTACGCCTCCGCGGACTGGATGGAGCGCGAGGTCTGGGATCTCTATGGCATCCGCTTCGAGGGTCACCCGGATCTGCGCCGCATCCTCCTCTACGACGAGTTCGAGGGGCATCCCCTGCGCAAGGACTACCCGAAGGAGCGCCGGCAGCCCCTGGTGGGGCCGGGCAACTAACCATGAGCGGCGCCTACTTCCCGAAGCCCGGCTTCGATTCAGAGGACGATTTTGGTCGCGACCTGCACACCGAGCACCAGGTGCTCAACATGGGTCCCTCGCACCCGGCGACCCACGGAACCGTCAAGTTCCTCATCGAGCTCGATGGCGAGAACATCGTCAACCTGGACATCCAGGTGGGATACCTGCACCGGGGCTTCGAGAAGGAGTGCGAGGCGGGCACCTGGTACCAGGCCGTTCCCTACACGGACCGTCTCAACTACAACTCGGCGGTGCTGGCGAACGTGGCCTTCTGCCTTGCGGTAGAGAAGCTGCTGGGCATCGAAACCCCCGAGCGCTGCCAGTGGCTGCGCGTGATGGCCTCGGAGATCTCCCGCGTGGCCGATCACCTCACCCGCTGCGGAGCGGCCTGTCTCGAGCTGGCCGCCATGACCCCTTTCCTCTACGGCATCGAGGCCCGCGAACTCACCTGGGACCACCTCGAGATGCTCTGCGGCGCCCGGGTCACTTCGAACTACGTCCGCATCGGCGGTGTAAAGCACGAGATGCCCGAGGATTTTCCGGCCAGCTGTCGCGGCTACATCGCTCGGACGCGGGAGTTGCTGGCGGATTTCGACTCCATGGTCACCGGCAACCGCATCTTCATCGACCGCCTGAAGGATACCGGGGTGATCGACCGCGAGACCTGCCTGCGTTACGCGGTGACCGGGCCCATGCTGCGATCGACGGGTGTGCCGCTCGACATGCGCAAGGACGAGCCCTACCTGGTCTACGACGAAATCGATTTCGACGTGCCCATCGGAGAGGTGGGCGACAACTACGACCGTTACCTCGTCTGTGTCGAGGAGATGCACCAGAGCCTGCGCATCATCGAGCAGTGTCTCGTGAAGCTGGAACAACTCGGCCCCGGGCCGGTGAACGTGACGGATCCCCGGATTCGCTGGCCCGCCAAGGAGGGCGTCTTCAACCGGATGGAAGAGCTCATCCAGCAGTTCAAGTCGGTCACCGAGGGGCCGCGCGTGCCGGCGGGTGAAGCCTACACGGCAGTCGAGTCCGCGAACGGCGAGCTGGGATTCTACCTCGTCTCCGATGGGTCCGCGGTGCCCGTCAAGGTGCGCTGCCGTCCGCCCAGCTTCATCAATTTGCCCCCCATGGCGAAGATGCTGGAGGGGGCGCTGCTCGCGGACCTGATCCCCACCTTCGATTTCATCAACATGGTCGGCGGAGAGTGCGACCGGTGAGTATCGACCGCGGGCGTGCCTGGGAGATCTTCGGCGCCCCGAACGACCAACTGGGCAGCGTCAACGATCCGCGCAGCCATCTGGAGCACGGGGTGCGCTGGAACGAGAAGTGGATCTACCTCAGCAAGGACGGCGGTGGGCTTCAGCGCCTGCTGCTTTGGCACCGCTACGACCTCGTGGGGGCCTTCGAGATCGGCCTCGACGGTTCCGTGGAGGCGCTGTCCGTTCCCGAGGAGTGAGCGCTGCCCGCCCCGGGTCCTCCGCCGCTGCGGCCCTTCGGGCTGGTCCTCCACCACGACGGGCGTTGGAGCCACGAGGGTCAGCCGATCCGCAACGCACGCCTGCGCGCCGTTTTCGACCGGAGCGTCCGCTATCTGCCCGACGAAGCGGTGTGTGTGGTGCAGATCGGGCGTTTCCGCGGACAGATCGAAGTCGAGGAGGCGGCCTTCTTCGTGCGCAGCTACGACCCTGCCACCGGGGAGATGCGGCTGTCGGACGGCAGTTGCGAGCCTCTCGCCGTGGAGACCCTGCGGCCCTCGACGATCGATGCTGCACTGCTGTGTCGCGTCAAAGCGGACCAGGCGCCCCACGGCCTGGAGGCTCGCTTCGCTCACTCCGCCCAGGCAGAGCTACTGCTGGCGGTGGAGGAGACTCCCGCCGGCCTCCGCCTGCGCGTCGCCGGAGCCCTGTGTCCGCTGCCCGAACTGTGATCCGTGGAGGGCGCTGGTGCGGCGGCCTCCAGGGGCGACCGCCCTGATGCCGGCCCCGTTTCGATTGACGCCGGGCCCGGGTACTGGTACATCAAAACCGCTGGATCGCGCAGTTCCGGCGGCGTGGCCAAGTGGTAAGGCAAGGGTCTGCAAAACCCTCATCGTCGGTTCGATTCCGACCGCCGCCTCCCCCACGGGCCCGCATTTCCCCGGCGGGCCATGCGCCGCAGGAGGTTGGCGGTGGACGTAGAAGCTCGCCTGGATCGCCTGGCCTCGACGGACGAGATCCGCCAGCTGGTGGCGAAGTACTGCCTGGCGCTGGACATGCGGGATCTCGATGCGCTGTGTGGACTGTTTCCCGAGGACGTAAAGGTGGGTCGTGGGCAGAGCGGCCGACGTGCCCTCAAGGGCTGGTTCGACGAAACCCTGCGCGTCCAGTTCACGGGCACCGCCCACATCGCGGGCAATCACATCATCGAGTTCGACGATCCGGATCACGCCCGCGGCGTGCTCTACAGCCGCAACGAACACGAGACCGGCGGGGACTGGGTGATCATGACGATGCTCTACTTCGATCACTACGAGCGCATCTCCGGGCGCTGGATGTTCCGGCGGCGGCTCCCCCTCTACTGGTACGCGACGGATCTCAATGCCCCACCGCTGGGCGATCGCAAGATGCGATGGCCCGACCGTGATCCCTACGAGGGGGGGTTCCACGACTTCTGGCCGTCTTGGGAGCGCTTCTGGTCCCAGGCCCGCGACGCGGAATCCGAGGTCCCGGAACCCGCTCCCCTGGATGGGTTCATCGATCGCATGGGCCCCAGCGACGGCCTCGGGGTCCGCGTTCGTTAGCGCGCGGACCCTCAGCGTGGGGCAAGCGCGCGGCCGTGAGCCGGGGCCTCGGGGGCCCCTCCGGGATCGAGCCGGCGCCCGCCGAGATCGAAGAGCTTGATGCGGGCCAGCCCCTTGCGGTGAACGAAGGCCTGGACGGAGGTGGCCAGCACCCCCAGCCCGTAGCGGACGGAGCGGCGGAAGTTGATCGAAGAGGCCTCCTCGAAGTAGGCGGCGGGGCAGCTCAGCTCTCCGATCTCGAAGCCCGCGACCAGGGCCTGGGCGAGCATCTGGTTGTCGAACACGAAGTCGTCCGAGTTCTCGAGCAGCGGGAGGCTCTCCAGCACCCGGCGGTTGAAGGCCCGGTAGCCGGTGTGGTACTCGGAGAGCTTGGCGTCGCAGAGAAGGTTCTGCAGTGCCGTGAGTCCACGGTTTGCCACGTACTTGTAGCGGGGCATGCCTCCCCGCAGGGCACGTCCCCCCAGCACCCGTGAGCCCAGTACCGCGTCGAAGGGCCCATCGCTCAGCATGCTGATCATCGCCGGCAGCAGCTTTGGGGTGTACTGGTAATCCGGGTGGAGCATCACGGTGACGTCGGCGCCCAGGCGCAACGCCTCGGTGTAGCAGGTCTTCTGGTTGGCCCCGTAGCCCCGGTTGCGGTCGTGGACGAGCGTCCGTAGCCCAAGCCGGTGCGCGACGTCGACGGTCTCGTCGCTGCTGGCATCATCGGTCACCACCACGTCGTCCACCAGGTCCATGGGGATTTCTCGGACCGTCCGCTCCAGCGTCCGTGCCGCGTTGTACGCGGGCATCACCACGACGATCTTCTTGCCGTGGAACATCCAGAGAGCCTCCTCGTTTCCTGCGCAGTGGGAGTATAGTAAGGGCGCCTCGATGCCCGGGTGGCGAAACCGGTAGACGCGGGCGACTTAAAATCGCCTGGCCAAGAGCCGTGCAGGTTCGAATCCTGCCCCGGGTACCAGAGGCGGGCCGTCAGTTCGCACTGCAGGCGGAGCGCCCCAGCCTGGAGTGCCAGCCGCTACCGCGTGGCTGGGGCCCATCAAGCCGGTATGGCTCGATCGACGATCTCCTGGACGCCGTCAGCCTCCAGGAGTTCCTCCAGGGCATCTCGCTCGAGTAGCGTGGTACGCAGGTAGCCGTACTCGGGTCGCGCGAGCTCCAGGCGGAAGACCTCGCGGGGCTCCCGGAAGATGCGTCGGATCCGCAGCTCGCAGGCGTCGCCCGCCTGCAGGATTTCGTCTCGAAGGGAGTCGAGGACCCGCTGCGCCTGTGCATCGGCACGCTGAACGCTCGCCACCAGGGCCTCCGCGCGGTGGCTCAGGTCACGGGGCATGGGCAGCGTAGGCACGGGAAAGCTGCGCCGACGCGCGCCGTGTCGGAGCTTGTAGGTGCCATGCGGCTTCATCCCAGCATAAGGATACAGGTTGGGCGAAAGTATCGGCAAGCATCGCGTGGCGGAATCCGCGCTCTAGTCGTCCTTGGGCCCGATTTCCATGAAGCGCTCCTCGAGAAGCGTGTCCAGCGCCCTCCACTGACGGGACGCGCCCCCCATGAACTCGATTCCGATGCCCTCCTCGCTGCGTGCCTCTTCGCGCGCCAGGTCGCGTTTCGTCCAAGCCACGCGCCCGAGCGCCTCGAGCTGGTGCCCATCGGGCAGGTCGAACTCGAGCAGCAGGCGTCGACCTGGCTCGAAGCCCTCCGAAGTGCGCACGAAGGCGCCCCCGCGCGAGAGATTCGCGCAGGTTTCCTGCACCGAGCGGAAGAAAGGCTGGCCGCTGCGTGGATCGCACTCGGGGTCGATGCTGGACAGCGTGACGCTGAGCGCCAGCTCGAGACGGGGATGCCTTCGCTGTTGGTGGTCGTCACTCATGGGTCGCGCAACCTCGCGGCCTTGGGGGTCTCTGTTCCGCATCGGTCGCAACGAGTCCGCAGCTTGAGCGCAGCCAGCCCGACTAACTCGATGGGAAATAGCCCCAACCGGGGGAACCACGTACCACGCCTGGCTCCGGGATATAGTGGGGGCTGCGCGGAGCGCCCGTGTATGGTCCATTCGGGGGGCCCGGAGGGGGAATTTCGGGGTGGGGCAGTCGAAGGGGCGGGGCGCTCGGAAGAAGCAGCCGGCGCGGGCGAGCCGCGAGGAACTGGTTGGGACTCACGTGATTCGTGAGGCCCTGCGCGCCCAACGCCGTCGCCTGTACCGGCTGAGCGTGAAAACGGGCGGCCGCGGGGAAGAGATCGAGGAGCTGTGCGACCTGGCAGCCGACCTGGGGGTACCGTGGTCCGAGGATCCCGACCTCGTAGAGGGCCGAGCGGGTAACGTACAGGGCGCCGTCTTGACCGCTGGGCCACTCCCCCAGCTGAGCCTCGAGGATCTGATTGTCTCGCGCCCCGAGACCGACTGGCGGCTGGTGGCATTGGATGGGGTAGAGGATCCGCAGAACCTGGGGGCGATTGCCCGCGTTGCAGAGGGTGTGGGCGCCCATGCGCTGATTCTCACGGAGCGGCGCGCTCCGCCCGTGAGCGCAGCCGTCTCCAGGGCGAGCGCCGGGGCCGTGGAGTGGTTGCCCGTGGCACGAGTCCCCAATCTTGCCAAGGCGCTCACGAGCCTACGAGCAGAAGGCGTCTGGAGCTTCGGCGCGGAAGTGGGCTCGGGGACCTCGCTCTACGAGGTCCCCGCCCGCTGGTTGAAGGGCGACCGGGTGCTCGTTTTGGGGGCGGAGGGGCGGGGCCTTCGAGAAGGAGTGCGGGGCTGCCTCGATTATTGTGTTGAAATACCTACAGTTGGGCGAATCGAGTCCCTGAACGTCGCCACTGCCGCCGCGGTGCTTCTCTTCGAATTCCAGCGCCGCGGCTAGTCTCCCCCCGGGCGGTTGCCCCCGGTGCGCTCCCAGCCTATATTCGGCGTTCGGTCGTCTCGAGGCTGGCGTAGCTCAACTGGTAGAGCAGCTGATTTGTAATCAGCAGGTTGCGGGTTCGAGTCCCATCGCCAGCTCCAGAGCAGTGCGTCTGGCGTGCGATCTTCCGTGTCGTGTATCTGCTTCGCCCCGGCTCTGGAGCAAGTGCCGCAGGGTGGGCGAGCAATCTGTCGGGGCAACCCTCGGAGCAAGGGCGGGGCACGGGCCCCTGGGCGCAGGCGGGGTGGCGGTGTCGGGACGGGTGTCGGAATGAGTCTGGATGACCGAGTCGGCGGTGACTCCGCGGCGCACGACGAGTGGTGGCGCGCGATGAGGGCGGGGCAGCCGTGGCAAATCAAGACCCTCGGAGTCGGTGTGCTTGGCGTTGTAGCGGGAGAGGTACCGAAGCGGTTAAACGGGGCAGACTGTAAATCTGCTGGCTATGCCTTCGGAGGTTCGAATCCTCCCCTCTCCACCATCCGCAGGCTCGAAGGGGAATCGAAGCGTGAGCGCGGGAATAGCTCAGTTGGCTAGAGCACGAGCCTTCCAAGCTCGGGGTCGCGGGTTCGAGTCCCGTTTCCCGCTCCAGAAAGCAATCGAAGCGAGCGAGAACGCGATGGGAGGGGAAGCGACGAAGCTTCGCAGCGCCCACGTAGCTCAGGTGGTAGAGCGCGTCCTTGGTAAGGACGAGGTCAGCGGTTCGAGCCCGCTCGTGGGCTCCAGTTCGCTGTGCCGAAGGGTTGGAGAGGGAGCGGGACGGACCGCTCTTGATAGAGACTGATCGGAGTCGGGAAGGGATCGAAGGTCGATGGCCAAGCAAAAGTTCGAGCGTACGAAGCCTCACGTGAACGTGGGAACGATCGGTCACGTGGACCACGGGAAGACGACGCTGACGGCGGCGATCACGGCACGGCAGGCGGGGAAGGGCCTGGCGGAGCAGGTAACCTTCGAGAACATCGACAAGGCACCGGAGGAGCGCGAGCGTGGGATCACGATCGCGACGGCTCACGTGGAATACCAGACGGAGGCTCGCCACTACGCGCACGTGGACTGTCCGGGTCACGCGGACTACGTGAAGAACATGATTACGGGCGCAGCTCAGATGGATGGTGCGGTACTGGTGGTGAGCGCGGCCGACGGCCCGATGCCTCAGACGCGCGAGCACGTTTTGCTGGCTCGGCAGGTGAACGTTCCTCACATCGTGGTGTTCCTGAACAAGGTGGACCAGGTGGACGACGAGGAGTTGCTGGAGCTGGTGGAGCTGGAGGTCCGGGAGCTGCTTTCGAACTACGAGTTTCCGGGCGACGACATTCCGATCGTGAAGGGGTCGGCGCTGGCGGCGGGTGAGGATCCGTCGAACGACGAGGCGAATCGCTGCATCGACGAATTGATGGACGCGCTGGACGGTTCGATTCCGCAGCCGGAGCGCGCGTTGGACAAGGATTTCCTGATGCCGGTGGAGGACGTGTTTTCGATCACGGGCCGTGGGACGGTGGTGACGGGTCGCGTGGAGCAGGGGATCGTGAACACGGGCGACGAGGTGGAGATCGTCGGGATCCGGGAGACTCAGAAGACGGTGGTGACGGGTGTGGAGATGTTCCGGAAGATCCTGGACGAGGGTCAGGCCGGGGACAACGTAGGCTGTCTTCTTCGAGGCACGGGGAAGGAGGACGTCGAGCGGGGGCAGGTACTCGCGAAGCCCGGGACGATCACGCCGCACACGAAGTTCAAGGCGCAGGCCTACGTGCTGACGAAGGAGGAGGGGGGCCGTCACACGCCCTTCTTCAACGGTTATCGGCCCCAGTTCTACTTCCGCACGACGGACGTGACGGGGGTGGCGAACCTTCCAGAGGGGACGGAGATGGTGATGCCGGGCGACAACGTGGAGATGTCGGTGGAATTGATCACTCCGATCGCGATGGACAAGGAATTGCGTTTCGCGATTCGCGAGGGCGGCCGCACCGTGGGCGCCGGCGTCGTATCGGAAATTATCGAGTGAGAGGCTCGGGCCGCGGCAGACGCGGTCCATGGCCTCCTCAAACGGGAGCAGAGAAGGCAGGCAGGATGAGGCGCCACTAGATGGTAGACATGAATTCCCAGAAGATCCGGATCCGGATGAAGGCCTACGATTTCCAGTTGCTCGACCAGAGCGCGCGCGAGATCGTGGACACGGCGCTGCGCACCGGTGCGCGCGTGGCGGGCCCGATTCCCCTGCCTACATCGATCAACAAGTGGACGGTCAACCGAGGCCCCCACATCGACAAGAAATCCCGCGAGCAGTTCGAGGTGCGAACCCACAAGCGGCTCATCGACATCCTGGAGCCCACGCCACAGACGGTGGATGCGCTGATGAAGCTCGAACTCGCAGCTGGAGTGGACGTGGAGATCAAGTTGTGACACGCGTCAGCGTTTTCTGGAGGCGGCAGTAGCCATGGGCAACTACAAGGTCGTGACCATCGACAATACGGCTGCCGGTAGCATCGAACTGGCCCCGGCCATCTTCGAGGCGAAGGTAAAGCCGGATTTGTTGCACGCCGAGGTGCGCCGTCAGCTGGCGAGCAGGCACGCGGGGACACACTCCACGAAGAACCGCCACGCGGTCTCCGGCGGCGGCGCCAAGCCCTGGCGCCAGAAGGGCACCGGGCGGGCGCGGCAGGGCACCACCCGGGCCGCACAGTGGGCAGGTGGGGGCGTCGTCTTCGGTCCCGTGCCCCGCAGCTACGTGCACTCGCTACCGCGCAAGGTTCGGGCGGCAGCTCTTCGCAGCGCCATCTCCCTGCGTTTTCAGGAAGACGCCGTGACGATCCTCGAGGATTTTCCGCTGGAGGGCTACAAGACGCGGCGCGTAGTCGAGATCCTCGGCTCCCTGGGCCTCTCGGAGGAGAGCGTATTGATCGTTGTCGCCGAGGCCGACGCACGGGTTGAGCGGTCGGCGCGGAACATTCCGCGCGTGGACGTGATCCGCTCCATCGGCCTCAACGTTTATGACGTGCTCCGGCACACGAGGCTCCTGGTAACGCGAGCCGCCATCGAGGCGCTTGGCGAGCGCCTGCAGTTCAAGGGCCGGCGGCAAATCCGGGAGGAGCCCGTGTCATGAACATTCACGACGTGATCCTGCGCCCGCTGGTGACTGAGAAGAGCAACATCGCGAGGGAGGAGAGCCACGTGGTCACCTTCGCGGTGGCGCCCAGCGCCAACAAGCACGAGATCCGCCGGGCAACCGAAGCGCTCTTCTCCGTGGAGGTGCTCGAGGTGCGAACCATGCGAATGCCCCGGAAGTCGCGTCGAGTCGGTCGCTTCCTGGGACGCAAACCGGAATGGAAGAAGGCCATCGTGCGTCTGGCCGAGGGCCAGACCATCGAATTCTTCGAGGGCGTGTAGGCGAGTTATGGCTGTAAAGAAATATCGCCCCACTTCTCCCGGCCGGCGCGGAATGAGCGTCTCGGACTTCGAGGAGATCACCCGTTCGAAGCCCGAGCGGAGCCTGCTGGGCGGACGCGTCGCGAAGTCCGGCGGCCGAAATTCCAACGGCCGAATCACCTCGTGGCATCGCGGGGGCGGTCACCGTCGCCGCCACCGGCAGGTCGACTTCCGGCGCGAGAAGTTCGGGGTGCCCGCGCGGGTGGCGGCCATCGAGTACGACCCGAATCGCTCCGCGAACATCGCCCTGCTCCACTACCGGGATGGCGAGAAGCGTTACATCATCTCGCCCGCCGGCCTCAGTGTCGGAGACGAAGTCATGTCGGGGCCGGATGCCGAACTGCGCCCGGGCAACACGCTTCCGCTAAACCGGATCCCGCTGGGCACGGTGGTGCATGCGCTCGAGTTGAAGCCTGGTAAGGGCGCGCAACTCGTGCGCGCGGCCGGCCTCGGTGCCCAATTGATGGCGCGGGAGGGACGCTACGCGACCCTGCGCATGCCCAGCGGCGAACACCGCAAGATCTTCGCGGAGTGCCTCGCCACCCTGGGACAGGTGGGCAACTCCGATCACGAGAACCAGTCCATCGGCAAGGCGGGCCGCTCGCGCTGGCTGGGGCGTCGCGGTAATACCCGTGGGGTCGCCATGAACCCCGTCGATCATCCCATGGGTGGGGGCGAGGGCCGCTCATCGGGGGGACGGCACCCCTGTACGCCCTGGGGCGTTCCCACCAAGGGCCACAAGACTCGCAAGAACCTCAAGACCGACCAGTACATCGTCAAGAAGCGGGGGAAGAAGTAGATGTCTCGCTCGCTGAAGAAGGGTCCCTACGTCGCGCCCAGCCTCCAGAAGAAGGTGACGCGGAGTATCGAGTCTGGTTCCAAGCAGGTGATCCGTACCTGGTCGCGCCGCTCCATGATCACGCCTGAGTTCGTTGGGATGACCTTCCACGTTCATAACGGGAAGCTCTTCGTCCCTGTTTTCGTGACCGAGAACATGGTGGGTCACCGTTTCGGGGAGTTCTCGCCTACCCGCAAGTTCACGGGCCACGTGGGCGGCAAGAGGATTAGGACGACGTGACGGTCAGTGCACGACTCAAGGGTTACAGGGTGAGCTCCACCAAGGCGCGCCTGCTCGCCGACCAGATTCGCGGCAAGGGTGTAGACGAGGCGCTCAAGATCCTCGATCTTTCGCCCAAGCGTTTTGCGCGACCGCTGGCGAAGCTCCTGCGTTCGGCGGTCGCCAACGCCGAGCAGAAGAACGAGCGCGACACGGCGGGGATCGACCTCGACAACCTGGTAGTGGGCGAAGTCGCAGTGGACCAGGGCCCGAACAACTGGCGCATCCGACCACGAGCACAGGGCCGCGCGACCTGGATCAACCGAAGAACCAGCCACGTTCGTGTCGTGCTGTCCGAGGAGTAATCAGTGGGTCAAAAAGTACATCCTTACGGCTTCAGGCTCGGCACTCTCTACGGCTGGCAGTCGAACTGGTTCGCGGAGAGGCGTTACGCGGACCAGGTCCGCGAGGATCTGGAGATCCGTGCCTACATCAAGAAGAAGCTCTTCCACGCTGGAATTTCGAAGGTCGTGATCGATCGCACGGGTGACAAGGTCGTGGTCAACATCCACACTGCGCGCCCGGGCATCCTGATCGGGAAACGCGGCGCCGAGGTGGACACCCTGCGCGCGGAACTCGCCAAGGTCTCCGAGCACAAGGAGATCTTCATCAACATCAAGGAGATTCGGAAGGCCGAACTCGACGC
This sequence comes from Myxococcales bacterium, assembly GCA_013215615.1. GTDB lineage: Bacteria > Myxococcota_A > UBA9160 > UBA9160 > SMWR01 > JABSQX01. Next base: position 33,751 of record JABSQX010000003.1, read on the forward strand.
TCTGCTCGTTGCCGAGAACGTGGCGCTCCAGCTCGAAAGGCGGGTGGCGTTCCGGCGCGCCATGAAGAAGGCCGTGATCTCCACCATGAAGTTCGGTGCCGAGGGCATTCGCATCCAGTGCTCCGGACGATTGGGGGGCTCCGAGATGGGCCGTCGCGAGTGGTACCGCGAGGGACGTGTCCCCCTGCACACCCTGCGCGCAGAGATCGACTACGGACTCGCAGAGGCTCGGACGACCTACGGGATCATTGGCGTGAAGTGCTGGATCTTCAAGGGAGACGTGCCCGAGAAGGAGATCCGCAAGGCCGGGCTCATCGAAGAAGCGGCCGAGGCGCAGACGAGGTAGCCATGCTGCAACCCAAGAAGGTCAAGCACAGGAAGCTCCAGAAGGGCCGGATGCGCGGTAAGGCCTACCGCGGGGGTACGCTGTCCTTTGGCGACTTCGGGTTGCAGGTCGTGGAGGGGGGACGGATCACGGCGCGGCAGATCGAGGCGGCTCGGATCGCAATGACGCGCCACGTAAAGCGTGGCGGCAAGGTCTGGATCCGGATTTTCCCCGACAAGCCCATCACCAAGAAGCCTGCCGAGACCCGCATGGGCAAGGGAAAGGGCAGTCCCGAGGAGTGGGTGGCCGTGGTGCGCCCGGGTCGGATCCTCTACGAGATGGAGGGCGTGCCCGAGGAGGTTGCGCGGCAGGCGCTGCGCCTCGCGGCCCACAAACTGCCGCTGGCGACGCGCTTTACGGCACGGGAGCATCACTCGTGAGCGGGTCAGGATTCCGGGATCTCTCCACCGAGGAGCTCAGCGCGAAGGCGCTGGAGCTTCGTGGAGAACTCTTCAACGTTCAGATCAAGAAGGCAACGGGCCAGCTCGAGAGCACCGCGAAGCTTCGAGAGCTGCGTCGGCAGATCGCCCGGGCCGAGACGATCCTGGGCGAGAAACGCGGGGCGAAGCAGTGAACCAGCGAGGCATGCGTAGAACCCTGGAGGGGACTGTCGTCAGCAACTCCAACGACAAGACCGTAGTCGTTCGTGTGGAGCGGCTCGTTCAGGATTCCCGCTACAAGAAGTACGTCCGACGCTTCGCGAAGTTCATGGCTCACGACGAGGGGAACGAGTGCGCGGTGGGCGACCGGGTGCAGATCGTCGAGCACCGGCCCGTCTCGAAGCGAAAGCGCTGGAAGGTCCAGGCCACGGTATCCAAGAGCGTCTCGGTATAGGCGGCAGCTTGAGATGATCCAACAAGAATCCGTACTCGACGTCGCCGATAACTCCGGCGCACGCAAGGTGGCATGTATCCGAGTTCTGGGCGGATCGCGCCGCCGTTATGCTTCGGTGGGAGACATCATCGTGGTGAGCGTCAAGGAGGCCATTCCCAACTCCCGCGTGAAGAAGGGCGAGGTGCGGCGTGCCGTGATCGTGCGTACCGCCAAGGCGATTGGACGAAACGACGGGTCGTTCATCAAGTTCGATGACAATGCCGCGGTGCTCCTCGATACACAGAAGGAGCCGGTGGGCACGCGCATCTTCGGTCCGGTGGCCCGGGAGCTCCGCGCCCACAAGTTCATGAAGATCGTGTCGCTAGCCCCGGAGGTCCTCTAGGTGAAGCCTCGACTCAAGGAGCGCTACGAGGCAGAGATCCGGCAGAAGCTGTCGGAAGAGTTCGGTTACACGAACGTCCACCAGGTTCCGAACCTCGCGAAGATCGTACTCAACATGGGGGTGGGCGAGGCCACCGCAAATCCGAAGCTTCTCGAGACCGCGGGCGAAGAGTTGGCCCTGATCTCGGGCCAGAAACCGAACGTCCGGCGCGCGCGGAAGTCGGTGGCGAACTTCAAGCTGCGCGCCGGACAGGCAGTGGGCTGCAGCGCGACCCTGCGAGGAGTTCGGATGTGGGAGTTCCTGGACCGGTTGGTCTCGGTGTCCCTGCCGCGTGTTCGGGACTTCAAGGGGGTGTCTCCCAGATCCTTCGACGGGCGGGGGAACTACTCGCTGGGCATCCGGGAGCAAATCATCTTCCCCGAGATCGATTACGACAGGGTCGAGAACATCACCGGCCTGAACATCACCGTTTGCACCACGGCGCGAAACGATGCCGAAGGGAAAGCGCTACTCGCGCACCTCGGTATACCGTTCCAGGAATAGGAGAGATTTTCGCCATGATGACGGATCCGATTGGCGATCTGTTGACGAGGATTCGCAATGCGGGGATGGCACGCCATGCCAGTACGCGCTGCCCTTCCTCCAGGCAGAAACTCGCGGTGGCCCAGGTGCTCGGCGAGGCGGGCTTCGTGGGCGAGGTCGCGGAGCAGGAAGAAGAGGGCCTGCGCATCCTGAGCGTCGGTATCCGCTACGACGACGCGGGCCGCGCGCTGATCGACGGCATTCGGCGAATCAGCAAGCCGGGGTGCCGGGTTTACGTGGGCAAGGACGAGATTCCCAAGATCCGCAACGGCCTCGGTATGGCGATCCTCTCCACCTCCAGGGGCATCATGTCCGATGTCAAGGCCCGCGAACTCTCCGTGGGCGGCGAAGTGATCTGCGAGGTCTGGTAACGATGTCCCGCATAGGCAAACAGCCGATTCCGCTTCCCTCGGGTGTCAGCGTCGACACGCTCGCGGAGGGGGTGCGGGTCAAGGGGCCGAAGGGCGTCCTGATCGGAAAGATTCCCGAGATCGTGACGATGAACGTGGCGGATGGCGAGATCCGCTTCGAGCGATCCGATGACAAGAGGGAGAGCCGGGCCTTGCACGGACTGGCGCGTGCACTGGTCGCCAACATGGTGAGGGGCGTGGTGGAGCCCTTCGCGAAGGAACTCGAGATCCGTGGCGTCGGTTATCGGGCAGATGTTTCCGGCAAGAAACTCAACGTACACGTGGGCTATTCGAGCCCGGTGGCCGTTTCGATCCCCGAGGGCCTCTCCGTGAGCGTCGATGGCAACGTCACCATCCGGATCGAGGGAATCGACCGTTGCAAGGTGGGGCAGTTCGCGGCAGACGTGCGCGCGATTCGGCCCCCCGAGCCCTACAAGGGCAAGGGCATCCGCTACGTGGGCGAGGAGATTCGCCGCAAGGTCGGCAAGGCCGCGGGTGCCACGGGCACCGCCTAGTCAGCGAGGAGAAGATGGAGAGAAAGATCCACAACGAGAATCTCAGGCGACGGCGTTCGCGGCAGCGGCGGACGTCGCTCTCCGTGGCCCGCTCGATGCGTACGCGCCTGGTCGTCTTTCGAAGTGCCCGGCACATCTACGCTCAGCTGGTCGATCCGGAGAGCGGGCGCACCATCGCTTCCGTCTCGACTCGCGATCGTTCCGTCGTGGGAGAGGGATACTCGGGAAACGTCGAAGCGGCAAAGAAGGTCGGCAAGGCAATGGCCGGCTTGGCCCGGGAGCACCACGTCGAGGACGTGGTCTTCAATCGCAACGGGTTTCTCTACCACGGCCGGGTCAAAGCCCTGGCCGACGCGGCGCGCGAAGAAGGGTTGCGCTTCTGAAAGGCCCGGCGTGGGCCAATAACGATACGAGGACCCCCCGACACCGCACCAGCGGATCGGGGCTGGAGGGTTCCTGAAAGCCATGAAATGCTGACTCGACTCAATCCCAACGATTACGAACTCAACGACCGTGTGATCCATATCAACCGCGTTTCGAAGGTGGTGAAGGGCGGACGCCGCTTCAACTTCAGCGCGTTGATCGTGGTCGGTGATGGGGCGGGCGTGGTCGGGGTCGGATATGGGAAGGCCGGGGAGGTGCCCGAGGCGATCCGCAAGGGAGTCGAGCGCGCCCGCAAGTCCATCCTGCGCCTGCCCCTGGTGGAAGCTCGCACGTTGCCCCATGAGATCATCGGTCGCTACGGAGCGGCCCAGGTGCTGCTGCGGCCGGCTTCCGCGGGTACCGGAGTGATCGCTGGGGGCCCGGTGCGCGCCGTACTCGAGGTGGCGGGAGTGCACGACGTACTCACCAAGACCCTCGGCACCAACAATCCCATCAACGTGGTACGCGCCACGATGACTGCTCTCGAGCAGCTCCGCGATCCCGAGGAGCGTTTCGCGCAGCTCGGGAGGAGCGCCTAGGCATGGCGGAGAGCGGGACGATCAGCGTCCGGTGGGTCAAGAGTTCCATCGGCTACGACCGGCGCCAGCGGGCCACCCTCCGCGGGCTGGGGTTCCGGCGTCTGCAGCAGCGCGTCGACGTTGAGGACACGCCCGCCATACGCGGGATGATCCGCAAGGTCCGGCACCTCGTGGTGGTGGAGGAAGACTGATGTTGGACCGCCTGTCCCCGCGTCATGGCTCCCGGCGCCCTCGCAAGCGAGTAGGGCGAGGTCCGGGTTCTGGAATCGGCAGGAACTCAGGGCGCGGCGAGAAAGGGCAGGGCCATCGCTCGCCCGGCCGGGAGACGCCCTTCCATTTCGAGGGCGGACAGATGCCCCTGGCGCGTCGCCTCCCCAAGCGGGGTTTCCACAACCTCTTCCGAACCCTTTACAGAATCGTCAACGTGGGCTCGCTTTCTGCCTTCGAAGCCGGCAGCAGCGTAGACCCTGCCGCGCTCGAGGCCCACGGGCTGATCGCGCACGGGCGGGAAGGCGTCAAGCTGCTCGGTGAGGGAGACGCGCCGCGCGAGTTGCAGGTGAAGGTGCATCGAGTCAGCGCTGGGGCGCGCGCGAAGATCGAGGCTGCGGGCGGCAAGGTGGAGGTGATCGAGTGATCGGCGGCGTCCAGAACATCGGGAGGATCACGGAACTCCGCCAGCGGATCCTCTTTACGTTCGCGATGCTCGCGGTCTATCGCGTGGGCGCTTTCATCGCGACGCCGGGAATCGATCCCGAGGTCGTTCGGAACTTCTTCCAGCAGATGCAGGGTACCGTACTCGGGCTCTTCAGCCTCTTCTCCGGCGGCGCGCTCGAGCAGCTCTCGATCTTCTCCCTGGGCATCATGCCCTACATCAGCGCCTCCATCATCTTCCAGCTGCTCACCGTGGTGATCCCAAAGCTCGAGGAACTGAAGAAGGAGGGAGAGCAGGGGCAGAAGAAGATCAACCAGTTCACGCGCTACGCGACCATCGGACTGGCGCTCTTCCAGAGTTCCCTGATCGCCTTCGCGCTCGAGCGGGGCCAGTTCGGTGAGGGTGCGGTCATCGACCCGGGCTGGAATTTCCGGATCATGTGCATGATTACCCTAACCACCGGTACTGCTTTCATCATGTGGCTGGGCGAGCAGATTACCGAGCGTGGCATCGGTAACGGCATCTCCATGGTGATCTTCGCCAGCATCATTGTCAGCATTCCCTCTGCTCTGGCCAATCTCTTCCAACTGATCCGAACCGACCAGTTCACGCTGCTCGGCACCATCGTCTTCACCCTCATCGCGGTGGGGGTGATGTTCCTGATCGTGATCGTCGAGCGGGGACAGCGACGGATCCCCATCCAACACGCGAAGCGCGTGGTGGGGCGCCGCATGCAGCAGGGCGGGATGAGCTACTTCCCCTTGCGGGTCAACACCGCCGGGGTGATCCCGGCCATCTTCGCTTCCTCGCTGCTGACCTTTCCCATCATGATCGCCCAGTTCACGGATTCCACGGTTGTGCAGGAGTTCATCACCGACTATCTCGATCCTGGCAGCATCCTCTACCAGCTGGTGTACATCGGCTTCATCGTCTTCTTCGCCTATTTCTACACCGCGATCATGATCAATCCGGCGGATGTAGCGGAGAACATCAAGCGCTCGGGAGCCTACATCCCGGGGATTCGACCCGGGAAGAAGACCGAGGAGCACATCGATCGCATCCTCACCCGGGTGACGCTCATCGGTGCGATGTATATGTCTGCAGTCTGTGTGCTGCCCACCATCCTGTCCGTTCGGGCAGGCGTACCCTTCTACTTTGGCGGCACGGCGCTGCTCATCGTGGTCGGCGTCGGGCTGGATACCATCTCGCAGATCGAGGCCCACCTGGTCTCAAGGCAATACGAGGGTTTCGCCGAGGGCACCCGCATTCGGGGAAGGTTGGGCGCGTGAGCGCGCGAAGGTTGCTGTTGTTGGGCCCTCCCGGGGTCGGTAAGGGCACGCAGGCTCTGCGCCTGGCCCGCGAGCTGTCCGTCCCGCAGATTTCCACCGGAGACATGCTGCGCGATGCGGTGGCTCGGAAGAGCGAGGTTGGCAAGTGCGCGAAGAACGCGATGGAGCAAGGCGAACTGGTCGCAGACGCGATCGTAATCCGTGTAGCCCGCGAACGTCTCACCCAGGACGATGCATGCGCGGGATTCATCCTGGACGGCTTTCCCCGGACCCACGAGCAGGCCCGAGCGCTCGACGAGATGCTCGGTGAGTTGGGCACGCCGCTTGAGCGCTGCGTCGCGATCACGGCCGAGGAAGGGGTTCTGGTGGAGCGCTTGCTCGAGAGGGCAAAAACCGAGGGACGCAGCGACGACAACGAGGCGACCATCCGGAACCGGATGCAGGTCTATCACGAAGAGACCGCTCCGCTCGCGTCCTACTACTCGGAGCAGGGGCTGCTGCGCGATGTGGACGGAACGGGCAGTATCGAAGAGGTGGCGGATCGCATCCAGGGAGCCCTGCAGTGAGACTCGGGGGAGAGCGCATCCGGGTGAAGACCCGCGGGGAGATCGAGGCGATGCGGGCGGCCAGCCGGCACGTGGCCGAGATCCTGCAAGAGCTCTGTGAGCGCGTCGTGCCCGGTGCCACGACTGCTGATCTGGACGACTACGCGGCTCGCGCCATCGAGGCGCGCGGGGTCACCTCCTCGTTCAAGGGCTACGACCCGGAAGGACTTCCGAGCTACCCTGCGGTTCTCTGCGTGTCGGTGAACGACGAGATCGTTCACGGCATCCCGAGCTCGCGCGAGATCGGGGATGGCGACCTGGTGAGCCTCGATTTCGGCGTGGAGAGCGGCGGTTTCCACGGAGACTCCGCGGTGACGATCCCGGTAGGAGAAGTCGATGCCGAGTGCGTGCGCTTGCTACAGATCTGCCAAGAGTCCCTGCATGGAGCGATGGAAGTGATGGGCCCCGGAGTTCGCCTTTCCGACATCGGTCACGCCGTTCAGAGTCGCGTGGAGGAAGAGGGTTTCTCGGTGGTCCGCGATTTCGCCGGGCACGGAATCGGCCGAGCGCTCCACGAGCCGCCCTGGATCCCCAACTTCGGCCGGCCTGGCCGGGGACCCAGAATGCTGCCCGGCATGGTCTTCGCGGTCGAGCCTATGGTGACGGCCGGAAGCCCTGAGGTCACGATCCGCGAGGACGAGTGGACGGCTGCCACCGCCGATGGCTCGATGGCCGCCCACTTCGAACATACCATCCTGATTACGGAACATGGATGCGAGACGCTCACGTCCATCTCAGGCGTCCACTAGGAGGTTTGGCACCGTCATGAAGGTGAGATCATCTGTTCGCAAGATGTGCGAGAAGTGCAAGATCGTCAAACGACGGGGTGTCGTGCGCGTGATCTGCGAGAACCCCAAGCACAAGCAACGACAGGGCTGAGAGGTCCGAGGAGCGAGACTCATGGCACGAATTTCTGGCATCGACTTGCCGCGCAATAAGCAGATCGGCATTGCACTGACCTACATCCGCGGTCTCGGACGCACCTCAGCCGCGAAGATTTGCGAGACCGCGGGCATCGCGCCGGACACCAAGACGGACGTCTTGGCGGATGGAGAAGTGGTGCGACTCAGAGAGATCATTGAGCGCGAGTACAAGGTCGAGGGCGACCTCCGGCGGGAGACGACACAGAACATCAAGATGCTAATGGATATTGGTTGTTATCGCGGGCTGCGCCACCGTCGCGGCCTGCCAGTGCGTGGCCAGCGAACGCACACGAACGCCCGGACCCGAAAGGGTCCGGCCAAGACCGTGGCCGGCAGAAAGTCGGCGACGACGAAGAAGTAGCGAGGCGTTTCCGTGAAGAAGGGCAGCAAGAAGAAGGTCAAGAGGAACGTTGATACGGCTGTGGCTCACATCCAGTCGACCTTCAACAACACCATCATCACCATTGCGGATCCATCGGGCAGTACGCTCTGTTGGTCGACCGCAGGCGGTCAGGGGTTCAAGGGCTCTCGAAAGTCGACCCCCTTTGCGGCGCAGGTAGCGGCGGAGGAGTGCGCGAAGAAGGCCATGGATCATGGCGTCCGGCAGCTCTCCGTCTACGTGAAGGGGCCGGGCTCCGGCCGTGAATCCGCGGTGCGGGCGTTGCAGGCTGCGGGGATCCGGATCACGATGATCAAGGATGTTACGCCGAGTCCCCACAATGGCTGCCGCCCGCCCAAGCGGCGACGCGTGTAGAGGAGCGAGCAGGCGATGGCGCGATACAGTGATGCAGTTTGTCGGCTCTGCCGCAGGGAGAGCATGAAGCTCTTCCTGAAGGGGGACCGATGCTTCAGCCCGAAGTGTTCGATCGATCGTCGCACTTACCCCCCTGGCCAGCACGGCCAGGGCCGGGCGCGCTTCTCCGACTTCGGGGTCCAGCTCCGAGAGAAGCAGAAGGTCAAGCGGATGTACGGCCTTCTGGAGAAGCAGTTCGCGAGAACCATGAAGCGGGCGGCGCGCATGAAGGGCCGGGCCGGTGAAAACCTCCTGATCCTTCTCGAGCGGCGTCTGGACAACGTGGTGTACCGGATGGGATTTGCGACCTCCCGGGCGGAAGCGCGGCAGCTCGTGAAGCATGGGCACTTCCTCGTGAACGGCCGCAAGGCCACCATCCCCTCGATCACCGTCCGCGCGGGTGCGAAAGTCAGTGTTCGAGAGAAGTCCAGGACGGTGACCCGGATCGCGGGGGCCTTGGACGCGCTCGAGAGCCGCAGCATCCCGCAGTGGCTCGAAGTGGATAAGGAAGACTTCACGGGCAGTGTGAAGGCGCTTCCCGAACGAGAAGACATCACCATGCCCATCCAGGAACAGCTCATCGTCGAGCTGTATTCCCGCTAATCGATCAGAATCTCGAAACTCCGAGAGGAACCCATGGAACAGGAAATCATCGCGAGAAACTGGCGCAACCTGATTCGGCCGCGAAGGCTCGAAATGGACGCGGGAGAGGCCACGGAGTCCTTCGGCCGCTTCGACTGCGAGCCTCTCGAGAGGGGCTTCGGGACGACCCTGGGAAACGCCTTGCGGAGAGTCATGCTCTCCTCGCTCCGGGGTGCAGCGATTACGTCCGTGCGGATCGAGGGTGTGCCCCACGAGTTCACCTCCATCCCCGGCGTGATGGAGGACATGAGTGACATCATCCTGAACCTCAAGGAGGTCAGGCTGCGTCTGCACGCCGAGGGCGCCCGGACCCTGAGGCTTCGGGCCCAGGGAGATGGGGTGCTGCGTGCGGGCGATCTGTCGGCGGACGACTCCCGGGTCGAGATCGTGAACCCAGACCACAAGATCGCGACCCTCAATTCGGAGGCGGATCTCGAACTGGAGGTAGTGGTCGAGTCCGGCAAGGGCTACGTGCCCGCCGAGCAGAACAAGAACGAAGACATGCCCATCGGGACGATTCCCATCGATGCCATTTTCTCGCCCATCGTGAGGGCCAACTACCGGGTCACCCCGGCGCGGGTGGGGCGTGACACGGGCTTCGACAAGCTCACGATGGACGTGTGGAGCGACGGCACGGTACTACCCGTGGATGCCGTGGCGCTGGCGGCCAAGATCCTGAAGGAACAGCTCTCGATCTTCATCAACTTCGAGGAGCCGACGGAGTTCGCTGCCCCCCTTCTCGAAGATTCGGAGCCCCTCAACCCGAGCCTCTTCCGCTCCGTGGAGGAGATCGAACTCTCCGTGCGTTCGGCGAACTGCTTGCAGAACGCGAACATCCGCCTGATCGGCGAGCTCGTCCAGCGCAGCGAGGCCGAGATGCTCAAGACGAAGAACTTCGGGAGGAAGTCCCTCAACGAGATCAAGGAAGTCCTCGCGGGCATGGACCTCGAACTGGGAATGCGCCTGGACAGCTTCCCGTCGCGGCAGGAAATCGAGCAGCTGCGGCTGGACCGCGAGGGCTGAGCGATGCGCCACCACGTACACGCCCGCAAGATCGGGCGATCCCCCTCCCACCGGATCGCCATGTATCGCAATCTCGTGACTTCGCTGCTCGAACACGAGCGGATCGAGACCACCGATATCAAGGCCAAGGAGGTCCGGCGGCTCGCGGAGCGGATGATTACGCTGGGCAAGCGGGGCGACCTGCATGCCCGGCGGCGGGCTTTGCGGGTGATTCGGCGTCGAGAGGTGGCCGCGAAAGTCTTCGACGAACTCGCGAAGCGTTACGAGAAGCGTGAGGGTGGCTATACGCGGGTACTCAAGACGCGCCAGCGGGTCGGAGATGGCGCCGCTATGTCGGTAGTCGAATTGGTGGATTCCGCGGAGGCCATGGCGGCGACCTCCGAAAGCGCGGACTGAACTCCCGTGAAATCGCCCCCCGGCGCCTGGTTGCTGGGCCTGGGCCTGGGCGCCGCTACGCTCTTCGTCCTCTGGACTGCTCCGGAGACCCCGAGCCCCGTCGGACGGGGCAGCGAGGCGCCGGCCTTCGAACTCCCATCGCTGGACGGTGGCTCCGCATCGCTTGCCGACGCGGCTGGTCAGGTGCTCCTCGTCAACTTCTGGGCCACCTGGTGCAAGCCCTGCGAAGATGAGATGCCCGCCATGGAAAAGCTCTACCGGGATCTTGCCGACGAGGGCTTCCTGCTCGTCGCCATCTCGGTGGATGACGATCCTGAATTGGTGCGAGCCTTCCGGGAGCGGCTGCAGCTGAGCTTCCCGATCCTGCTCGATCCCGACGCGACCGTCGCCAAGCGTTACCAGACCTACCGGTATCCGGAGTCCTTTCTCATCGGTCCCGGCGGAGACGTGGTGGAGCGCTACGTGGGCCCAAAGCGGTGGGATGAAGGGGCCTACGTACAGCGGATCCGTAAGCTGCTCGCGGGGGGGCGCGAGGCGCGAAGTGGGCTTCCCGCTCGGGGCGTCGGAGCGGGCCGCGGACTGGGCTAATCTGTAGTCGGGGGAAGGTGTGTGAGGGGACTCTCGTGGATCCCCGCGATGCTCGGCGTCGCGGTGGCGGCGGCTTGGTTGGATCCCGACTCGGGGATCCGCCGCTGGCGGGACCTGCGGGCAGAGCTGGAGGTGGCCGAGCAGAGGATTGCCGGGCTGGAGGCCAGGCTCTCCCGGTTGCGGGTGGACGCCGAGGCGCTGGTGGACGATGAGTTCGCCATCGAGCGCGCGATTCGGGAAGATCTCTCCTACGCGAGGCGCGGGGAGACGATCCTGCGATTGCGCGCCGGGGATCCCCCGAAGCCCTGGAATCCCTGAATCAAACCCTCCTTGTCCCGGATAGGGTTTCGGAGCCAAGTCGATGCGGGAGAAGTTGCAGCAAACGATCGCTGAGATCGTGCGGGGGCTCATGGATGCGTCCGAGAAGTCGGCCGCGCTTCCGGATTTCGCGCTGGAGCGGCCGAAGCGGGAGGCCCATGGGGATTTCGCGTGCAACGCCGCCATGCTCCTGGCCGGGGTGCTTGGCGAAGCGCCGCGGGACATCGCCCAGCGCCTCGTGGAGGCCCTCTCCACGTGTCCAGAAGTCGTGAAGAGGGCGGAAGTCGCCGGCCCCGGTTTCGTGAACATCTGGCTCGCGAAGGAGAGCTGGCACGGCCTGCTCCGGCGCGTGCTCGAAGAGGGCGCGGGCTATGGGAACTCCGCGCGGAGGGCCGGCAGCCGCGTTCAGGTGGAGTTCGTGTCCGCCAACCCCACGGGCCCGCTTACCCTCGGCCACGGACGCCAGGCGGCGCTTGGCGATTCCCTGGCCCGCTTGCTCGCCGCTGCCGGCTACGAGGTGACGCGCGAATACTACTTCAACAACGCCGGCCGGCAGATGCGTATTCTTGGCCAGTCGGTGAAGGCCCGCTATCTCGAGCAGCTCGGACTGGCGGCGCCCCCGCCCGAGGAGGCTCTCGCAGATCCCGAAAAGGCCTGGCAGGAGGAGGTGGACGGCTTGCCGGTGGTCTTCCCCCCTGACGGGTATCGCGGCGACTACATCTCGGGCTTGGCCGCGAGGTTGCGCGAGGAGCATGCGGATTCCCTGGTGGAGGAGCCCGCGGAGGAACTCTTCCGGGAGACGGCCGAGAGCCACATCTTCGGGGAGATCCGGAAGACTTTGGCGGATCTCGGCATCCATTTCGACGTGTACGCCAACGAGAAGGATCTGCTGAAGGAGGGAAAGCTCGTCGAGGTCATGGATGACCTGCGGGAACGAGGGCTGGTCTACGAATTCGAGGGAGCGACTTGGCTGCGTTCCACCGAGCTTGGGCTCGATCGCGACCGAGTTCTCTTGAAGAGCAGCGGAGAGCCCACCTACCTGCTCCCGGACATCGCCTATCATCGCGAGAAGTTTCGGCGGGGCTTCGACCGGGTGATCGACGTGCAGGGCGCAGACCACAAGGAGCAGTTTCCCTTCGTGACCGCAGCCGTGGGGGCGCTGGATCTCCCGGCAGAGCGGATCGAACTGGTCATGCACCAGTTCGTGACGCTGAGTGAGGGTGGGGAGCAGGTCAAGCAGTCTACCCGGCGCGCTACCTACGTCACCGTGGACGAACTCCTGGCAGACGTGGGGCCCGACGTGTTTCGCTTCTTCATGGTACAGCGCCGTGCAGAGAGTCACCTGGCCTTCGATCTGGACCTGGCCCGGGATACGGACTGGAAGAAGAACCCCGCCTACTACGTGCAGTACGCGCACGCGCGCACTCACGGGATCGAGCGCAAGGCCGCGGAGGAAGGCGTAGGCATGCCCGATGCAGCGAGCATCAACGCGGATGCCCTGGTGCTTCCGGAGGAGATCGCGATCCTGCGAAAGCTCTCGGACTTTCCCGAGGTGGTGGGAGCGGCGGCGGAGAGCCACGAGCCCCACCACATCTGCTATTACGCCCAGCAGTTGGCCGGGCTCTGGAACCCCTACCTCCAGGATGGGGTCAATCATCGCGTCATCTCCGATGACGCTCCCCTCACCAACGCTCGCTTGGGTCTGGCGCTGGCGGTGCGCGTGGTGCTCGCCAACGCGCTGGATCTCCTGGGCCTCTCGGCGCCGGAGCGGATGTGATGGCGGCTCCCAGGAAGCGCTCGCCCCTGGTCACCTTGTTGACGCTTGGCGTTCTCGGGTTCCTGGGCTTCGTGGCCGGTGCGATCGGAGGCATCCTCTGGGAGGAGCCGCGCCTGTTCGTCGCCTACCTGATGGGCGAAACCACGGAGATCGACTGGATGGGCGAACGGCCGGCGCTGCCTGGTGTCGCGAGTCCGCCGGTCCCGCCCAAGGTCTCCGAACTCGCCAACTCGGAGCCGCGCGGCCCCTCGCTCGATCGCCAGCGCGAGCAGCCTTCCGGGGAGCCCCCGAAGTTTCCCGCGCTTCGGCTGGCCATCCAGGTGGGCGCCTTCGAGAGCAGTGAGTCGGCGGAGCGGCTGGCGCGCGAGCTTCGCTCCCGGAGTTTCGCGGCCTACGTGGTGCCGGGGGTCCAGGGGGATCACCCGCGCTGGCGGGTTCGGGTGGGTCCTTTCTCCGATCGCGAGGAGGCGACAAGGCGCGCTGCCCGGCTCAAGAGCAAGGAGCGGCTCCCGACCTGGATCGTGGAAGAGGGAAGCGGACCGGAACGGTGAACGGAACCTGGCTGGTGACCGGGAGCCGCGGGCAGTTGGGCAGGGCGCTGACGGAGCGGCTCCGCGGCGCCGGCCGCCATTGCCTCGCCTTCTCCCACGAGGACCTGGACGTGGGCTCCGAGGATGCCGTGCAGGCCGCCTTCGATGCCCTGGAGGCGCCGCCGGTGGTCGTGCTGAACGCCGCTGCCTTCACCCATGTCGATCGCTGCGAGGAGGAAAGCGAACGGGCGTGGGCGGTGAACGCGGTGGCGCCCGGGCTGCTTGCCCGCCTCTGTTCCGAACGAGGGGCTCGCTTCGTGCACGTCTCCACCGACTACGTGTTTCCCGGCGATGCGCGGGAGCCCTATACGGAAGAGGATCCCGTGGGCCCCGCCTCCGGCTATGGGCGGAGCAAGCTCGAGGGTGAAGAGAGGGTGAGAGCAGTCTCGCAGGATTTCCTGGTGGTGCGGAGCAGTTGGCTCTTCGGCCAGGGAAGAAACTTCCCCGCCACGCTGCTCGGGTTGGCCGCAGAGCGACGAAGCGCAGCGGTCAAGCAGGCACTCAGAGTGGTCGATGACCAGTGGGGGCGGCCCAGCTACGCGGAGGATCTGGCCGTGGGCATCCTGGCGCTCCTAGAAGCCGACGCCCGCGGGCTGTATCATCTCGCCAACACCGGCGTCGCGAGTTGGTGGGAGTTGGCGCGCTTCTGCCTCGACGAGTCGGGTTACGGGGATCTCGAGATCGAGAGGATCCAGACGGCCGACTTCGAGCGGCCAGCGCCACGGCCGACCTGGTCGGTCCTCGATTGCGGGAAGGCGGCAGCACTGGGAGTCGAGATGCGAAATTGGAAGGATGCGGTGCGTGCCTACCTGGTATCCGGCGACGCTCCCCGGGGCCCCGTGGAGTTCGCCCGGTGAGCGGCTACCGGCCCGAGCGCGTGCTGGTGACGGGGGGTGCCGGCTTCCTGGGTTCCCACCTGTGTCAGCGCCTGCTGAAAGAGGGCTGCCAGGTGATCGCCTTCGACAATCTGCTGACCGGGCGCATGGACAACATCGATACCCTGCTGCGCAACGAGCGCTTCGAGTTCCACCACTACGACGTCACGAACTATCTGCACGTACGGGGGAAACTGGACGCGGTCCTGCATTTCGCGTCGCCTGCCAGCCCGGCGGATTTCGAGCAGTTGCCGATCCAGATCCTGAAAGTGGGCTCGCTCGGGACCCACAAGGCGCTGGGGCTGGCTCGGGAGAAGGGTGCGCGCTTCCTGCTGGCCAGCACCTCCGAGTGCTACGGCGATCCGGAGGTCAGTCCCCAACCCGAGAACTACTGGGGGAACGTCAATCCCATCGGCATTCGCGGGGTCTACGACGAGGCCAAGCGTTTCGCGGAGTCGATGACCATGGCCTACCAACGGCATCACGGCATAGACGTTCGCATCGCGCGCATCTTCAACACATTTGGACCGCGTATGCAGGTCGACGACGGCCGGGCGATACCGAATTTTTTCCGACAGGCGCTTCGGGGAGAGGATGTCACGCTCTTCGGCGATGGCTCGCAGACGCGCTCCTTCTGCTACGTGGACGACCTCATCGAGGGCATCTGGCGGCTTCTGCGCTGTGACTACATTGGGCCCGTGAACGTCGGGAATCCCCGGGAGATGTCACTGCGAGATATGGCGGAGAAGATCGTCGAACTCACGCAGAGCCGCAGCTCCATCGTGATGCGTCCGCTGCCGCCGGACGATCCCAAGGTGCGGCGCCCGGATATCTCGCTCGCGCAACGTGTGCTGGACGGATGGGGCCCCGAGATCTCGGTAGAAACCGGCCTCGAGCGCACCCGAGACTACTTCGTCCGGGAGCTGGCCCGCTTGGAAGCCGACTAGGCGTGGCAGGCGACCCGCGCATCCGCAACTTCTGCATCGTCGCTCACATCGACCACGGGAAAAGCACGCTCGCCGACCGCCTGCTGGAAGCCACCGGAACATTGTCCGACCGGGAGCGTCGCGATCAGTTCCTCGACAAGATGGATCTGGAGCGGGAGCGGGGGATCACCATCAAGGCGCAGACCGCGCGCATGCCCTACCGCGCGCAGGACGGGGAGGAATACCTCCTCAACCTGATCGACACTCCCGGGCACGTGGATTTTTCGTACGAGGTCTCGAGAGCTCTGCAGGCCTGCGAGGGCGCGGTGCTGGTGGTGGACGCCGCCCAGGGAATCGAGGCCCAGACGCTGGCCAACGCCTACCTGGCGATCGATGCGGGACTCGAAATCCTCCCGGTAGTCAACAAGATCGATCTGCCTGCCGCGGATCCGGATCGCGTGGCCCAGGAGATCGAGGACGTGGTGGGTCTCGATGCTGCCGACGTGCTCTCGGTTTCGGCCAAGGATGGCCGGGGCATCGATGCCCTGCTCGAGCGTATCGTCGCGGTCGTGCCCCCACCCAGGGGAAATCCCGCCGCGGAGCTCCGGGCCCTGATCTTCGACTCCTGGTTTGACTCCTACGTGGGAGCGGTGATGCTGGTTCGGGTGGTGGACGGATCCGTCACCGCCGGGCAACGCATCCGCATGATGGCCCGCGGTACCGACCGCGAGGTCCAGGAGCTCCACGTTCTCGACCCGCATCCCCGCAAGGTGGATTGCCTGGCGGCGGGGGAGGTGGGCGTGGTGGTGGCCGGGGTGAAGACCCTCGCCGAGGTCCGGGTGGGAGACACCCTCACCGACTTTCGCCAGCCGGCCAGTGAAGCGCTTCCCGGCTTCGAGGACGTCAAGCCCATGGTCTTCACGGGTCTCTACCCCGTGCTTGCCGAGAACTACGAGAATCTGAAGACGGCGCTCGAGAAGCTGAAGCTCAACGACGCATCCCTCAGCTATGAGCCCGAGACCAGCGCCGCGCTGGGTTTTGGCTTTCGCTGCGGTTTCCTGGGTTTCCTGCATTCTGAGATCGTCCAGGAGCGGCTCGAGCGCGAGTACGACCTCGATCTCATCGCTACCGCGCCCACGGTACGCTACCGCGTGGTCGAGAAGAACGGCCGGGTCGCCGAGATCGAGTCGCCCGCCGCGCTCCCGGATGCCGCGGACCTCGACCGCATCGAGGAGCCCGTGATCCTCGCGACGATACACCTCCCGCCCGAATTCGTGGGCCCCGTGATCAAACTCTGCCAGGAGCGCCGCGGTACCCAGCGGGACATGAACCACCACGGCTCCCGCGTGCAACTTCGCTACGAGTTGCCGCTCTCCGAGGTGGTGCTGGACTTCCACGACCGTCTCAAGGGGGCGACGCGCGGCTACGGGTCGCTGGACTACGAGTTGCAGGGGTATCGCCAGGCAGACCTCGTAAAGCTCGACGTGATGGTCAACGCGGATCCAGTGGATGCCCTCTCGCTGATCGTACATCGCGACAAGTCCCACCAGCGGGGCACCGATCTCGCGAGGAAACTCAAGGAGTTCATCCCGCGTCAGATGTACGAAGTCGCGATCCAGGCCGCCATCGGGACCCGGGTGATCGCACGGACGACCGTGAAGGCCCTGCGCAAGAACGTCACCGCCAAGTGCTACGGGGGCGACATCACGCGAAAGCGCAAGCTGCTCGAGAAGCAGAAGGAGGGCAAGCGCCGGATGAAGCGGGTGGGGTCGGTAGAGATCCCCCAGGAGGCCTTCCTGGCCGCGCTGCGCCTGGACGATTCCTGAGCCGGGGCCCCTCGTGGGCCTCCCCTGGCATCCGGGTTTCGAGGCGGTATGCTGCGCCCCGGTCCTCTTTTAATTCCGTCCCGCGAGGCGGAGAAAGTACGGTCCGGTGACCTCCCAGCAAAGCGCCCGCCCTCCCGGTTCCGGGACGGGCGAAAAAGCCTCCGAGCGCTCCGCCCCCGACGCAGGAGGGGGGTCCCAGCAGGTCGCGCGCCCCCTGCTGGACAGCACGGATATCAATCGCTCGCTGATGCGCATCGCTCACGAGATCATCGAGCGCAGCGAGGATCCGGAGAACCTCTACCTGGTGGCGGTGCCCAATGGGGGGATTCCCCTGGCACGGCAGTTGGCCGCCAACCTGGCCCAGGTGGCCGGCGTCGACGTACCCGTGGGTGTGCTGGACACCACCCTCTACCGCGATGACCTGATCTCCACGGGCTCGCGCCCGGCGCTGCGCACGACCGAGATGCCCTCGGCGGTGGATGGTTGTGTGGTGCTGCTGGTGGACGACGTCGTAAAGACCGGGCGCACGATCCGGGCCGCCATGGACGCGCTGATGGATTTCGGGCGCCCCCGTGCTGTGCAGGTGGTGGGGCTGGTGGACCGGGGTCATCGGGAGCTTCCCATCAAGCTCGACTACGTGGGCAAGAATGTCCCGACGCAGGTCGGCGAAGAGGTTCGCCTCCGGAGCGCGGGGGAGGGCGACTCGGAGCGCCTCGAGGTCGTGGTGCTGCCGCCGCCTCCGGATCCGGGAGCTGGGGAGGGTTCGAAGTGATCGGTCGCGATCTGCTGGGGATCGAGGATCTGGACCGCGAGGACATCGTGCGCATCCTCGACACCGCCGAACACATGGTGGAGATCGGGGAGCGGGAGGTCAAGAAGGTTCCCACGCTGCGGGGTCGAACCGTCGTCAACCTCTTCTTCGAAGCTTCCACGCGCACCCGTGCCAGCTTCGAGATCGCGGGCAAGCGGCTCTCCGCGGACGTCATCAACTTCACGCCCTCGGCGTCGAGCCTCAAGAAGTCGGAGAGCATCCTGGACACCGCCCGCACCCTGGATGCCATGGATCCCGACGCGGTCGTGGTGAGGCACTCGGTGGCAGGGGTGCCCCGGCGGATCGCCGACGTGCTGGGCGCCCCGGTGATCAACGCCGGCGACGGCGCCCACGAGCACCCCACCCAGGCCCTGCTCGACGCCCTCACGGTGCGCCAGCAGAAGGGGCGCGTCGAGGGCCTTACGGTGACCATCATCGGGGACATCCTGCATTCCCGGGTGGCGCGCTCCAACATCTACGCGTTCCGCAAGCTGGGCGCCGAGGTGCGCCTCGCCGCCCCGCCGCCGATGATTCCCGCAGGCGTGGAGTGCTTGGGCGTGAAGGCCTACACCTCGCTCCGCGAGGCCCTGGATGGCGCCGACGTGGTGATGGCCCTGCGGATCCAGAATGAGCGGCTGGGGGGGGCCTACGTGCCGAGCATCCGGGAGTACAGTGCGACCTTCGGGTTGGACCGGGCGAAGCTCGACTTCGCGAAGGACGACGTGATCGTGATGCATCCGGGGCCCGTCAATCGCGGGGTCGAACTCTCCCACGACCTGGCCGATCACCGCCCCAGCGTGATCCTCGATCAGGTGCGCAACGGCGTCGCCCTGCGCATGGCGGTCCTCTATCTCTTCGCCGGGCGCGCCACGACCCCGGGCAGCAGGGAAGTCGCGGGAGGTGCCGGATGATGAGCGCCGACCCCGAGAACGAGATCCTGCTGCGCGGAGGCCGCGTACTCGACCCGGCATCCGGTCTCGACGCACCTGCCGACGTCTCGATCGAAGGTGCACGGATCTCGCGCGTGGGTCCGAACCTTACGAGCGCAGACGCCCGGATCATCGACGCCAGCGGCTGCTGGGTGGCTCCCGGCTTCGTGGATCTCCACACTCACCTTCGCGAGCCCGGTCAGGAGTACAAGGAAGACATCCGCACCGGGGGGCGCTCCGCGGTGGCCGGGGGCTTCACCTCCATCGCCTGCATGGCAAATACCCAGCCCGTCAACGACGACCCCGCCACCACCGACTTCATCCTGGATCGCGCACGTCAGGGATCGCCTGCCCGCGTGTACCCGGTCGCCGCGGCGACCCGGGGCCTCGAGGGGAAGGTAATGACCGAAATGTCCGCACTGATGGCGGCCGGAGCGGTGGCTTTCAGCGACGACGGCCGGACCATCATGGACAGCGGCGTGATGCGGCTCGTCCTCGAGTATTCCCGCCTCGTCGAGGCGCCGGTCATGACCCATGCTGAGGATCGCAGGCTGGTGGCCGGCGGTGTGGTCAACGAGGGCGAGGTCTCGACACGTCTGGGTTTGCCCGGAAACCCCGCCATCGCGGAGGTGACGCTGGTCGAGCGCGACCTGATGCTCGCAGAGTTCACTGGCGCGCATCTGCACGTGGCGCACGTTTCCACCCGAGGCGCGGTGGAGAGGATCCGAGCAGCCCGGGACCGCGGGGTTCACGTCACCGCCGAAGTGGCCCCCCACCACCTGGCGCTGACGGACGAGCGCCTGCTCGACTACGACACCAACGCCAAGGTCGCGCCTCCCCTGCGCTCCGAGGATGACCGGATCGCGTGCCGCGCGGGTCTGGCAGATGGCACTCTCGACGCCATCGCCACCGATCACGCCCCGCACGCGCAGCACGAGAAGGAACTGGATTTCGTGGAGGCGCCGCCTGGCATGATCGGCTTCGAGACGGCCCTGGCGGTCGTGCTCGACATGGTCCGAGAGGGAGAAATCAGTCCCCTGGAACTGATTCGGCGGCTCACCATCAATCCCGCCCGCATCCTGCGTCTCGAGGCCGGCTGCCTGGCGGAGGGCTCCCTCGCGGACGTAGTGGTGATCGACCCCTCCCGGAAATGGCACTACGACCCGGCCAAGGGGTATTCGAAATCTCAGAACTCGCCCTGGGCGGGCAGCGACCTGGAGGGACGCGTGCTCCACACCCTGGTCGGGGGAGTGCCGGTCTTCGACGCAGAGCGGGGAGTGCTGATCTGATGGCAGGCCCCTCCTTCCCCCCGGCCTGCCTGGCGCTGGCAGATGGCAGCGTCTACCGCGGCGCGGCCTTCGGTGCAGCTGGCCTGGGTGTCGGCGAGGTCTGCTTCAACACCAGTCTGGCGGGCTACCAGGAGATCCTCACGGACCCCTCCTACGCGGGACAGCTGGTCGCCATGACCTGCACGCAGATCGGTAACGTCGGTGTGAACCGCGAGGACGAGGAGTCCCGGCGCCCATTCCTGGAGGGCTTCGTGGTTCGGGAGGTTTTCCACCAACCCTCCAACTGGCGTTCCGAGGAGTCGCTTCACGCGTACATGGAGAGGCATGCCATCCCGGGCATCTCGGAGGTGGATACCCGGGCTCTCGTGCGGCGCATACGCGAGGGCGGGGCGCAGTGCGGGGCGCTGTCCACGGACCCGCGACAGCAGGACGCCGAGGCCCTGGTGAGGCGGGCCGCGGAGGCTCCAGGGCTCGACGGCGTGGATCTTGCGGCCCGGGTGAGCTGCGAGACGCCCTACGAATTCTCCGAAGGGCGCTGGCAGGGCATCCGGGGCGGCGTTCCGGCACCGACCAGGCCCGATCGGCGCTACCGCCTGGTGGCATTCGACTTCGGGATCAAGCGCAACATCCTGCGTCTGCTGGTCGAGCAGGGCTTCGAGGTGACCGTGGTACCGGCGGGCACCAGTGCCGACGAGGCGCTTGCGCTGCGTCCCCAGGCCGTCTTCCTCTCCAATGGCCCCGGCGACCCTGCGGCGGTGGTGGGGGTGCGCGATACGGTGCGACGGCTGGCCGAGAGCCTGCCGATCTTCGGCATCTGTCTCGGGCACCAGATCCTGGGGCTGGCCCTGGGTGGGCGCACCGTGAAGCTCCACTTCGGCCACCACGGGGGCAATCAGCCGGGGCAGGACCTCGCCACCGGCAAGGTCGCCATCTGCGCGGAAAACCACGGCTACGCGGTGGACGCCGACTCCTTGCGCGAAGCCGGGCAGCCGGTGGAGATCACCCACCGGAACCTCAACGATGGAACCGTCGAGGGCCTGGCCCACGCGGCGCTGCCGCTCTTTTCCGTCCAGTACCACCCGGAAGCTTCTCCCGGGCCCCACGACGCCGCCTACTTCTTTCGCCGCTTTCGCCGAATGGTGGAACTCCACGCCGCGGGAGAGCCGGTCACGGGAGCGGGCGTCGCAGCCAGTGCTGCGGGGCCGGGGGACTGAGGGTGCCGCGCCGCGACGACATCGAAACCATCCTGGTGATCGGTGCCGGGCCCATCGTGATCGGACAGGCCTGCGAGTTCGACTACTCGGGCTCCCAGGGCTGCAAGGCGCTGCGCGAGGATGGCTACCGGGTGGTCCTCGTCAACTCGAATCCGGCCACCATCATGACCGATCCGGAATTCGCGGACCGCACCTACATCGAGCCGATGACGGTGGACAGCCTCTCGAGGATCATCGCCCGAGAACGGCCGGACGTGCTGCTGCCCACGCTGGGCGGCCAGACGGCCCTCAACCTCGCGGTTGCGCTCTCCGAGGAGGGGGTGCTCGATCACTACGGGGTGAAACTGATCGGCGCGCAGATCGATGCCATACACAAAGCCGAGGACCGCGAGGCCTTCCGCACCGCGATGGAGAACATCGGCCTGGAACTGCCTGCTTCGGGCTACGCGCGGTCGCTCGACGATGCGCGCCGCATCGTGAAGGAAACGGGCATTCCGGCCATCATCCGTCCGAGCTTCACACTCGGTGGGACCGGCGGCAGCGTGGCCTACAGCGAGGAGGACTTCGGGCCCATGGTGGAGTGGGCGCTCCGGCAGTCTCCGCGCGGCACCTGCCTGGTGGAGCGCAGCGTGCTGGGCTGGAAGGAGTACGAACTCGAGGTCATGCGCGACACCGCGGACAACGTGGTGATCATCTGCTCCATCGAGAACTTCGACGCCATGGGCGTTCACACCGGCGATTCGATCACCGTGGCGCCGGCCCAGACGCTCACGGATCGCGAGTACCAGGAGATGCGCGACGCCGCGATCGCCATCATCCGGGAGATCGGGGTGGATACCGGGGGCTCGAACATCCAGTTCGCCGTGAACCCGGAGGACGGCGCCATGGTGGTCGTGGAGATGAACCCCCGGGTCTCGCGCTCCTCCGCGCTCGCCTCCAAGGCCACCGGATTTCCGATCGCCAAGATCGCCGCCAAGCTGGCGGTGGGTTACACGCTCGACGAGATCCGCAACGACATCACGCGCGAGACGCCGGCCAGTTTCGAGCCCAGCATCGACTACGTGGTCACCAAGATCCCGCGCTTCGCCTTCGAAAAGTTTGCGGGGGTGGAGGACGTACTCACCACGCAGATGAAATCCGTGGGCGAAGCCATGGCGATCGGGAGGACCTTCAAGGAGAGCCTCCAGAAGGCCATCCGCTCGCTGGAGATCGACCGCAGCGGACTGGAATCCCCCGAGGATCTGCCGCCGGGGCTCGAGGGCCTCTGGTCCGCCATCGACACCCCGCGACCTGGACGCCTGTGGGCACTGGCGGAAGCACTGCGCCGCGGCGCAGGGATCGAAGAGCTGTGGCGCCGGTCCGGGGTGGACCCCTGGTTCCTCGGCAACTTGCAGGATCTGGTTCGATTGGAGGCGGAACTCGCTGCAGCGCAGGGCGAAGCGGAGCGCATCGCCTGGCTGCGAGAAGCCAAGCGCAACGGATTCTCGGATCTGCGTCTGGGCCAGCTCTGGGGAATCGAGGAGGGAGAGGTTCGAGCCCTGCGGAAGGCCCAGGGCCTGCGACCGGTCTACAAGCGGGTGGATACCTGTGCGGCAGAGTTCGAGGCCCACACCCCCTACCTCTACTCGACGTACGAGGAAGAGTGCGAGGCGCAGCCCAGCCAGCGCCGCAAGGTGATGATTCTGGGCGGTGGCCCCAACCGAATTGGGCAGGGAATCGAGTTCGACTACTGCTGCGTGCACGCCTCCTTCGCGCTCCGGGAGGCGGGGATCGAGACCATCATGGTCAACTGCAATCCGGAGACGGTCTCCACCGACTACGACACCAGCGACCGCCTCTACTTCGAGCCCCTCACGCTCGAGGACGTGCTCAATATCGTGGAGGTCGAACAGCCCGAGGGCGTGATCGTGCAGCTGGGCGGGCAGACGCCCCTCAAGCTGGCCGTGGAACTCGAGCGAGCGGGTGTGCCCATCCTCGGCACCAGTCCGGACGCCATCGACCGGGCCGAGGACCGCGAGCGCTTCGAAGCCCTGCTCGACGAACTGGGGCTGGAGCGCCCCCCCGCCGGCATCGCGCGCAGCCCCGAGGAGGCGATGGCCGTGGCCGAGAGGCTCGGCTACCCGGTCCTGGTGCGGCCCTCCTACGTGCTGGGGGGAAGGGCCATGGAGATCGTGCACGACGAGGAGTCGCTCGTAACCTACATGCGCAACGCCGTGAAGGCCTCTCCCGAGCACCCGGTGTTGGTGGATCGTTTCCTCGCGGATGCCATCGAGGTGGACGTGGACGCTCTCTGCGACGGAGAACGGGTTGTGGTGGGTGGCATCATGGAGCACATCGAGCAGGCTGGCGTCCACTCCGGGGACAGCGCCTGTTCGATCCCCCCCCATTCGCTCACGAGCAACGTGATCGATGACATCCTCGCTGCCACCCGGGATCTGGCCTTGAAGCTGGGAGTGCGCGGCCTGATGAACGTGCAGTACGCGATCAAGGAAGAGCGCGTCTTCGTCATCGAGGTCAACCCCCGGGCCTCGCGCACGGTCCCCTTCGTCTCGAAGGCGATAGGTCGCCCCCTCGCGAAGCTGGGGGCGCTGGTCATGGCGGGAAGCAGCCTCGAGGAGCTGGGGTTCACCCAGGAGATCTGGCCCACCCACTACTCGGTCAAGGAGGCGGTATTCCCCTTCGTGAAGTTCCCGGGCGCCGACACGCTGCTGGGTCCGGAGATGAAGAGTACCGGCGAAGTGATGGGGATCGACTCGGAATTTGGCCGCGCCTTCGCGAAGTCCCAGATCCAGGCGGGAAACTCGTTGCCGGTGAGTGGGACGGTGCTGGTCTCGGTGCGTAGCGAGGATCAACCCCGCGTGCTGGAGTTGGTGAGGGATCTCGCCGCCATGGATTTCGAACTCATGGCCACCCCCGGGACGGCAGCGACGCTGCGGGCCGGGAACTTGGAGGTGAGGGAGGTCGCCAAGGTCGGGCGCGGCGGCGACGAGCTGCGCGATACCGTGGAGTGCATCGACGCGGGAGAAGTCGACCTCGTGATCAATACCGTGGACAGCGATCCCGAAGCCGTGCGGGACTCCGCGTCCCTGCGCCGGAGTGCGCTGTTGCGTGGGGTGCCCTACTTCACCACCGTTGCGGCCGTCCGAGCGGGTGTCGGCGCGATTCGCGCGCTCCAGGCAGAGTCCATCGGAGTGCGCTCCCTGCAGCAGATCCACGGTTTGGTAGAGGCGTGATGGGGGGCGCGCGCGCGCCGGTGCTCGCGGGCGCGGCGGCGGTCTTACAGCGGGAGAGCGACCCGAGCCGGGCGCTCGAGCCCGTTGACCTGATGGCCCGGGCCCTGTCCCTGGCCGCCCGGGATGCAGGCGCGGGCGACTGGCTGGACCGCGCCGATGCGATCCTGGTTCCCCGCGGCTTCTGGAACTACCCGGATCCCGGTCGCCTGGTCGCCGAGCGGATCGGGGCGCGTCGAGCGCGCTCGATCCTAACGGACGTCGGGATCCTGCAGACGACGCTCTTCGCGCATGCCGCGGAACTGATCGCTTCCGGCCGGGCCGAGGTGGTGCTGGTCACGGGAGGGGAGGCGAAGTTTCGCAGCCGGTGTGCGGAGCGCAGTGGCCACGTCGCGACGCTCAGCGCCCAGCCCGGAGCCGAGCCCGACGAGGTACTGAGGCCCGCCGCAGACATCATGCACCCCCTCGAGCTGGAGCGGGGCATCGCGATGCCGGTCCTCCAGTACGCGATGCTCGAAAGCGCGCTGCGCGGGCTCCAGGGCCTGGGCGTCGAGGAGCAGCGCCGCGACGTAGCGGAGATGTGGGCCGCCTGGAGCCAGGTGGCGGCAGAGAATCCCCA
This sequence comes from Myxococcales bacterium, assembly GCA_013215615.1. Taxonomy (GTDB): domain Bacteria; phylum Myxococcota_A; class UBA9160; order UBA9160; family SMWR01; genus JABSQX01. Next base: position 59,136 of record JABSQX010000003.1, read on the forward strand.
CGCCTGGAGACGCGAGGCCGTGGCCGCTGAGGAGATCGCGGACGCGGGCGACGCCAATCGCATGATCGCCTTTCCCTACACGAAGCTCCACACCTCCCAGTGGAACGTCGATCAGGCGGCGGGCCTCGTTTTCTGCTCGCGGAAGGCGGCTGCCGAAGCGGGGCTCGAGGAATCGCGCCTCGTCCATCTGCGCGCCGTCGCCGAGTCGAACCAGATGCTGCCGCTGGTGGCGCGTGAGCGCCCCGGCGATTCTCCGGCTTCGCGCATCGCCGGCCGACGTGCGCTTGCGCTCGCGGGCCTCGAGTTGGAGGAGATCCGCCATTTCGAACTCTACAGCTGTTTTCCCTCGGCGGTTCGGATTCAGGCCCGGGAGTTCGGGCTGTCGCTCGCGCCCCCTCGCACGCTGACCGGGGGCATGGCGTTCGCCGGAGGGCCGCTCAACAACTTCGTCCTGCAGGCCGCGGTGCGCATGGTGGAGACCCTGCGCGCGGATCCCGGCAGCCACGGTTTCCTCACCGCCGTCAGCGGGGTGCTCACCAAGGTGGGGGTCAGCCTCTGGTCGACGCGGCCCGGAGAGTACCGCTACGAGGACGTGAGTGAAGCGGTGGCCCGCGAGACCCGGACGCGGGAGGTGGTGGCCTCCGGGCAGGGGGAGGGCCGGGTCGTGGCCTGCACCGTGGAGTACGATCGGACGGGTCCCAGTCGGGGAGTCGCCCTCTGCGATCTCCCGGAAGGGCGTCGTACCATCGTGGAGACTCGCGACGATGCGCTGATGGAAGCGCTGACGCGGGAGGAGTTCTGTGGTCGCCCGGTGCGGGTGCACGACGATGGTCGATTCGAAGCGATCTGAGCGCAGCCGGCGCGCGCGCGGGACCGGGCTGCGGGGACGGGCCCGCCGTGGCTGCCCGCGCGCGGTGTTCGCGGTGGCGTTCCCGTTTTGAGCGCGGAAATTACGCGGGTCACGGAGGCCCTCGAGGGGCTGGTGCGTCCGCTCGAGTTCGCGGCCCGGGACGACTTTGCGCGGCTGGACCGCGTGCGGAACTTTTCGTCAACGGTGCTGACGGCCCTCGACCGGCTGCACTCGCTGGCGATTCCGCGAGAACTCTCGAATGAACTCGACAGGCTCCGCGAACTCTTTTCCGGGGAACTCGCGGACGCGCAGCAGCGCGCTGCGGTCGAGCGCGCGCTGAAGCGCCTGGCTCCGTTTCGCGCCGCGAGCTGGCCCGAGCAGGCGCTTCAGTCCTCGGCCCGTGTGCTCCCCGGTATCGGGACGCGACGCGTGGAGGCCCTGGCTCGCCGAGGGCTCGGCTCGGTGGGCGATCTGCTCTTTCACCTGCCCACACGCTACGACGACCGCCGTTCACTGGCGCGCGTGGGCGATCTGCAGGTGGGGAGTCGCGCCACGTTCGTGGCGCGCGTGCTGGGCGCCGGCTACGGGAGTTGGCGCGGCCGGGGCGGGCATCGCGGGGGACGCCTCTTCGAGGCGCTGGTGGGCGACGACTCGGGCAGCGTCAACCTCAAGTGGTTTCGAGGCGGCGAGGCCATCTCCCGGGTGGTGAAGAAGGATGCGCATCTGCTCGTGACCGGTGACGTGAAGCGGTACCGCTTCGCGCTGGAACTCCAGCACCCCGAGGTGGAGTTGCTGCGACAACCCGCGGAGTCCGGCGAGGCCGCGTCGGACCGGCGCCGGTTGGTCCCCGAGTACGCGACGCCCGAGGGCCTGCACCCGCGCGCTTTGCGCGAGGCGATTCGTCACGCGGTACACGAGTACGCGGACCTCGTGGAGGGGCACCTGCCCGAGGGGCTCGTCGCGCAGCGGCGGCTGCCGGGGGTGGGGGCATCCCTGCTGGCCCTACACGACCCCCCGAAAGACGCGGATGCCGAGGCCCTCGAGTCGCACGGCTCCCCCTACCACGAGCGCCTGGTGCTCGAGGAGCTCTACCTCCTCGAACTCGGTCTCGCGCTGCGCCGCGCGGCGGGGGCGGCGGCCGCGGGGGTGGCGATTCCCCACGACGCCGCGCGCATGCAGCGGCTGGTCGCGGGCCTGCCCTTCGAACTCACCTCCGCTCAACAGCGTGTCTGGCGCGAGATCCGTGATGACCTGGCGCGGCCGCACCCCATGAACCGCATGCTCGAAGGGGACGTGGGCAGCGGCAAGACGGTGGTGGCCTTCCTGGCTGCCTGTGCGACCGCGGCAGCGGGTCACCAGACCGCCCTGATGGCGCCCACGGAACTGCTTGCCGAGCAGCACTACCGGACCCTGCAGACGCTGGTCGGATCCGGCAGCGTCGACTCGCTGCGCGTGGAACTGCTGACCGCCTCCCAGCCGCGGGGACACGCCGACGCCGTGCGCGCGGAACTCGGTGGCGGCGGAGTGGATCTGGTGGTGGGCACCCATGCACTCTTGCAGGAGGGCGTCCGCTTCCACAGCCTGGCGCTCGTGGTGGTGGACGAACAGCACCGCTTCGGAGTCTCGCAGCGCGCCACGCTGAGTGAGAAGGGCGTCCCGGGCGCGCTGCCCCATACGTTGGTGATGACCGCTACGCCCATTCCGCGCACGCTGGCCCTCACCCTGCACGGGGACCTCGACCTCTCGGTGATCGACGAGTTGCCTCCCGGCCGCCGCCCGGCCCGCACATTGATGGCCCGGGAGGGGGAGGGGAAGCAGGTCGCCGACATGCTGCGGGAGACCACCGACCGGGGAGAGCAGGTCTACGTCGTGTACCCGCTGGTCGTGGAATCCGAGAAGTCCGACCTGCGAGCAGCCAGCGAGTCCGCGGAACGGATCCGCACGGCCTTTCCGAAACTCCAGGTGGATCTGGTGCACGGCCAGCTGGATGCGGCTTCGCGACGCCGGGCGATGGCGCGCTTCGAGTCCGGGGAGACTCAGGTACTCGTTTCCACCACCGTCATCGAGGTGGGAGTGGATGTCGCGAACGCCACCTTGATGATCGTCGAGCACGCGGAGCGCTTCGGGCTCGCGCAACTCCATCAACTGCGCGGCCGGGTGGGGCGGGGCGAGCGGCCCGGCAGCTGTGTGCTGGTGGCGCGTGGTGTGGGTGCGGACAGTGAGTCGCGCCTGGAGGCGTTGCTCGCCACCACTGATGGCTTCGCGATCGCCGAGGCCGATCTGCGCATCCGGGGCCCCGGGGAGTTCCTGGGCACCCGGCAGCATGGGCGCATGCCCGAGTTGCGCATCGCGGACCTGCTGCGCGACGTGAAGCTGGTGGCCGTGGCCCGTGACGCGGCCCGGGAGCGGGTGGGTCGAGATCCCCATCTGTCGGAATCGCCCGGGATGGCGCGCGCCGTGCAGGCTCGCTGGGGGGAGCGGCTCCGCCTCTCCGGGGTCGGCTGAGCGCGCCGGCCGCGCGGAAGCCCGTAGGCGAGCCGGCGGGTACACTGCGCGCACTGCCGGGGAGGTTGGAGATGGCGGACCGAGCCGCGGATTGCATCTTCTGCGCCATCGTGGCCGGTGAGGCCGAGGCGCAGAAGGTCTACGAGGATGAGCGACTCGTGGTCTTCATGGACGCGTTCCCGGTGGCGGAGGGTCACCTGTTGCTGGTCCCCAAGCGCCACAGCAAGGATCTTTTCGAGACCGAGGTCGAGGACCTGCGCGCGCTGATCGCCGTCTCGAAGGACATGGCCGAGGCGATCCGCTCGGAGCTGGCGCCCGAGGGGATCTTCGTCTGCCAGCTGAATGGCGCTGCCGCAGGCCAGACCGTCTTCCACTACCACATGCATCTGATCCCGCGGAACCCCGGTGACCGCGTCCGCCCCGGCAGCCAGCATGGCCGAATTCGCGGAGACCCGGCGGCGCTGGTGCGGGTCGCCGCTCGCCTCGCCGCCGCGCTCTGAGGCCTTCGTCGCTCAGTCCTCGCGATGAGCCGCCAAGCTGTCGGCCACCTCGCGGAACTCGCGCACCATCCCGTGCAGGATCTCGGCGACGGGCTCCACCGCCTCGATGCGCCCGGCCACCTGGCCGCTGAGTGCGATGGAGGCCTCCATGTCCCCGCCGAAGTAGAGCTCCAGGACCTTCCCGAGCACGGAGAGATCCACCTGCTCCTCTCGCTCCAGGCTTTCGCTGAACTTCGTGCGCAACGCCCGGAGGCCCGGGCGATGGAAGCGATTGACGAAGACCGTGTCCGTCTCCTGGGCGTCGCAGATGGCCTGCTTGAAATTCTCGTGCACCGGGGACTCGGCGGCCGACACCATGCGTGTGCCCAGCTGGACGCCCTCCGCGCCCAGCGCGAAGGCGGCGGCCATGGAGCGCCCGTCCACGATGCCGCCGGCCGCGATCACGGGAACATCGAAGTGGGAGCAGACCAGTGGCAGCAACACCATGGTGGCGACGTCGCGGGGGTTCTTGAAGCCGCCCCCCTCGCCGCCTTCCACCACCAGCCCGTCGACGCCCGCGTCCAGGGCCTTCTGCGCCGCCCGCAGCGAGGGCACCACGTGAAAGACGGTGAGCCCGGCCTCTTTGAGGAGCGAGGTGTACTGCGTGGGGTTTCCCGCGGAGGTGGTGACGAAGCGCACCCCCTGCTCGATCACGAAGTCCGCGATGCTCGGGTCGCGCACGAAGAGCTGCGCGATGTTGACCCCGAAGGGCTTGTCGGTGAGATCTCGCATCTTTCGGATCTCATCCCGAACCGCGTCGAGCTCCCCCGAAGAGGTCTCGATGATCCCCAGGCCGCCGGCGTTGGAGACCGCCGAGGCCAGCTGGGAGCGGGCGATCCAGCCCATCGGTGCCTGCACGATGGGGAATTCAACGCCGAGGATCTCGGAGACGCGGCTCGTGAGGGGGCTGGGTCTAGACTGCGGCAAGGGGCAAGGCCTCCATTTCGATGGGAATGTCGTTCAGTATGGCGCTGCCCGTAGTGCTACGAGGCCGCAGGCGGCCCCGCAGAGGGGCAGATGCGCTGGTGGGGGTGGACTTTCGTTCATCGACGGGTTTCGCTTCAGCGGACGGACGCTTCGAGGCCTGCGCTGGCGGGAAGGATGACGCTCGAGTATATGCCACGTGCCAGAAGAGCTGCCGCGAGTCGCGGGGTCGGGGCTTCGATCCAGATATCGACCGGCGGCCCGGCGCAGGAGGATCGTCGTGGGTGGAGTCGAGGACTACGAAGCACTGGACGCGCTGGCCATGGCGCAGGGCGTGCGCGAGGGATCGCTTCGCCCCGCCGATCTGCTGGAGGCCGCCATCGAGCGCGCCGATCGCTACGCGCACCTCGGGGCGATCCCGCTTCCGATGTTCGCGGAGGCGCGCGAAACCGCCGCCGGGGAACTGCCCGATGGTCCGCTGCGCGGCGTCCCCTTCCTCCTGAAGGATCTCCACGCGGCCCGTCGGGGCTGGCGGGTCACCAATGGCTCCCGGCTCTTCGCCGAGCAGGTGAGCGACTTCGACAGCGAGTTCGTCGCCCGCTATCTGCGCGCGGGGTTGCTGCTCTTCGGGCGTTCCGCGTCCCCGGAGTTCGGGCTCACCACCTCCACGGAATCCATGCTCTTCGGAAAGACCCGCAATCCCTGGAACCCGGAGCACAGCGCCGGGGGCTCATCGGGGGGCGCCGCGGCGGCGGTCGCCGCGGGCATCCTGCCGGCAGCCCACGCCAGCGATGGCGGCGGCTCCATCCGCATCCCCGCCTCTTGCTGCGGACTCTTCGGCATGAAGCCGACCCGGGCGAGGGTGCCTGCGGGGCCGCGGCAGGGCGAGGGTTGGAGCGGCATGAGTACCTCGCACGCCGTGACCCGGAGCGTGCGCGACAGCGCGGCCCTGCTCGACGCCGTGGCGGGTCCCGAACTCGGATCGCCCTACTGGGCGCCTCCCCAGGAGCGCCCCTATCTCGAGGAGGTGGGCGCGGAGCCCGGCCGACTGCGCATCGCGCTGCAGACCGAGACCTGGAACGACGCGTCCACGGACCCGGAGTGCCAACGAGCCGCGGAGTCCGCGGCGGAACTCTGCGCAGGGCTCGGCCACGCGGTGGAAACGGCCCCGCTCTCCCTGGGAGAGCTGGATCTCGGCCGGGCCACCCAGGTGGTGATCGGGAGCAACGTGCGCGTGCTCGTGGAGGACGGTGCGGCGGCGCTGGGCCGCGAGCCCCGCGAGGACGACGTGGAGCCGATGACCTGGGCGATGTTCAGTCTGGCGAGCGGCGTCGGTGGGGCCGACTACGCGCGGGCCCTGCAAACCCTGCACGCCGCAGGTCGCAAGGTGGCGGGCTTCCTCGCGGAGTACGACGTGATCCTGAGTCCCACCATGGCCACGCCGCCTGCCCGGCTGGGCGAGCTCGCCCTCGACAACCCCGACCGGGGCGAGCTCATGCGGAAGCTGATGGCCTGTATCGGCTACACCCAGCTCTTCAACGCCTCGGGGCACCCCGCCATGTCCGTACCCCTGCACTGGAGCGCCGAGGGGCTCCCGATCGGTGTGCAGTTCGCGGGACGTTTTGGTGACGAGGCTGCGCTCTTNCGCCTGGCCGCCCAGCTCGAAGACGCGCAGCCCTGGTTCTCTCGCACGCCGCCGCGTGACTGAGCGACGGCCGTGCGCTTGACACCACTCCAGCGCTTCGTTACACGTTTATGCGATGGAGAAGTCACGACAGCTCTCGATCCTCCTTACCGGCCTGCTGCTTATGCGGGCGGGAGGGGTTTCGTCGGCTTCCTGATCGGTCTCCGAGTCAACCAACCCTCTCCCGCCGCACCGGCCGGAGAGGGTTTCGCGTTTTCGGCGGTCCGGTAGCTGCGTCGCTTCCTAGAGCGGGGCATTCCTTCCAACGATCGCGCGCTCCGCTCCGCGGCCTGGTGTGGCACAGGAGCGAATCATGCTGGACAAGATTGCTGTTTTCGACACCACCCTGCGCGACGGGGAACAAAGCGCAGGAGTCCGCTTTTCCGCGGAAGACAAGGTAGAGATCGCCGCGGCGCTCGCTGCCATGCAGGTCGACGTCGTGGAGGCGGGGTTCCCGGCCGCCTCGGCGGGGGAACGCCAGGCCGTCGCCCGCGTGGCACGCGAAGTGCGTTCGACCTCGGTTTGCGCGCTGGCGCGCGCACTTCCCCACGACATCGACGCTGCCGCGGAGGCCCTGCGCGACGCCGCCGAGCCACGCATCCACGTCTTCGTGAACGCCAGCGACATGCAGATCGCCCGCCAGCTCGGCAGGGGTCGCGAGGAGGTGAAGGAGATGGTGGCCCACGCGGTCGCCCGGGCGCGCCAGGCCGCCGGCAGCGTGGAGTTCAGCCCCATGGATGCCACCCGCGCGGACCCGGATTTCCTCGTGGAAGTCGTGCGTGAAGCGCTGGCGGCAGGCGCCACCGTCATCAACATCCCCGACACGGTGGGCTGTGCGTTGCCCGGCCAGGTGCGCGAAGTGTTCCGCGGTCTGCGCGAACGCCTGCCCGAACTCGACGAGGCAGTGCTCTCCTTCCATGGACAGGACGATCTGGGGCTGGCCACCGCCAACTCGCTGGCCGCAGTGGAGGCGGGCGCGCGCCAACTGGAGGTCGCGGTGAATGGCATCGGCGAGCGCGCGGGCAACACGGCCTTCGAGGAGGTGGTGATGGCCCTGCGCGTTCACGGGGCGGCCCTGGGGGTGGCGACGGGGGTGGACGCTTCGGGCATCTGCCCGCTGTCCGCGCTCGTGGAGGCCCGCAGCGGTATTGCGGTGCCGCGCAACAAGGCGGTGGTCGGTGCCAACGCCTTCCGCCACGCCTCGGGGATCCACCAGGATGGTGTGCTCAAGTGGCGCGAGAACTACGAGATCCTGGATCCCGCCTCCATCGGCCACCCCCGGGGCAGCGAGATCGTACTGGGCAAGCTTTCCGGCCGGGCTGGCTTCGTGGCCAGGGTCCGCGCACTGGGCATCGAACTCTCGGATGACGCGCTCGACGCGGCGTGGCAGCGTTTCCAAGCGCTTGCCGACCGGGTGGCGATCGTGGAGGACGATGCCCTGGCGGGGATCTGTGAGAAGGCGGTCGCGAGATGCTGAAGCGGCGCGAAGGGGCTTGCTGGAGGCCTGCGCGTCAGCGCGGGATCATTCGTCGTTCGACGCGAGCCCCTCGCGCTGCGCCCCGCGGCAGATGGCGAGCAGGTCGATGCTCTCCGAGTTGGCGGCTTCCACGGGGAAATCCTGCCAGCTCGCTTCGGGGGTCCCGCCCGTGCTTCGCGTGCGCGCGCGAACCCACAGCGCGAAGACCGCGAAGAGCCGCTCGATCCACGCCCTCGGAAGGCGCTCGCGGACGCGCAGCGGGTCGAGGCGCATGATCGTCCGGATGCGGGCCGAGCGCGCCGCCATGGATTCGCGCACCGGTTTCGACATGCCGATGCCGCGCACTTCCACCTCGCGGAAGTATCCGCGTAGCAGCGTGGCGAGTTCCTCGGCCTCGAACTCGTGCACGTGGTAGGGATTGACGCCATCCGACATCCGCACGTTGGGTGTCGTGAGAATCGCGACCCCCTCAGCGCCCAGCAGTCCAGCGATGGATTCGAGGTAGGGAGCGGGGTCTTCGAGGTGCTCGATGACCTGGAAGCTCGTGACCGCATCGAAACTGCCGCGCGGGAAGGGCAGGGCGCGCAGGTCCGCGCGGACGAAGCGTGCCGCGGAGCCACGCTGGGCGGGGTCGGCACTCACCCGGTCCACGCCTACCACGAAGCGTCCCCCTCGTGCGAGGCTGGCGCTCCCGTAGCCCGAACCACTTCCCAGGTCGAGGGTGCTTCCGGCGGGCAGCTGCCGCGCGGCGAACTCGTAGGCGGCCCGGTGCCGGGCGAGGTCTAGCGCGAAGCGCGGGTCTCCCTCGTGGAGGCGCTCCCCCGTGAAGCCCTCGGTGGTCACGCGGGCTCTTCGCGCGAGGCCGCGAGGGCCTCGCGGGTAAACTCGCGCGCGAAGACGACGCCCATCCCGCCCCGCAGGGCCAGGATTCCGGCGGAAAGCACCAGGCTCTGGGCCAGCAGCGCCTCCTGGCTCGCGTAGTCGCGGAAGAGGAACAGGAACGCGGCCTGGCTGGTGCCCAGCCCGGCCACCGCGATGGGCAGACCCGCCACGAAGCCCACCACCAGCGTGCCCACGACGATGTCCGCCAGCGGCGCCTGCACCCCGAAGAGCGGGAAGGTCACCGAACACAGGGTTGCGAAGCAGCCCACGAAGAGCACGCGCAGACCGAAGAGCTGCGCGAGTTTCAGCAGCGACGCTTCGCGTAGAGCGGCGAAGATTCGCAGGGATCGCAGCGCCTCCAGCGGTCCGAGACTCCGCGGCGTGCGCAGCAGCCACAGGCCGGTGGGGAAACCGAGCAGGATGGCGGCGACCGCGGGAAGCGGCAGCGCCGGTGCGATGCCCTGCAGGAAGGCGCTGCCGATGGCGATGATGCTCACCACCACCACCAGGTCCACGACGGAGATCAGCAGCACCATGCTTCCGGCCTCGGCGAGGCTCAGGGGCGTGCGACGGCGCAGCAGCACGGCCAGCGCGCCCATCCCGAGCGCGTAGTGGAGGATGCTCAGCAGGTAGCTCGCGCACTTGATGCGGGCTGCCGTCCAGGCGCCGAAACCGGGGACGTCACCCGGGATCAGCATGCGAAGGGAGAGCGCTTCGAGAAGCAGTGTGGCCGCGCCGTAGACGAGCAATGCGAGCACCATCAGCCCCGCGAGCCGGGGGCTGAGCACCGAGAGGAGTTGCTGGAGATCCACCTGCCCCACCAGCCACGCGAGGATGGCCAGGCTCACCAGCAGGGGAAAGCCCCGCTTCAGGCTGGTTGCGACGCGAGGCGACAGCCCACGTTGCACGCGAACCCGGCTGGCTCCCTCAGTCTTCTCGAACGGCGGCATTGAGCGCCCCCTCCATGCGGTCTGCGGCCTCGTCCCAGCGGAAGCCCTGCGCCCAGCGCGTCGCTGCCCGGGACATGCGGAGCGCCAATGTGTCGTCGAGGAGAAGTTCTTCGATGCAGGTCGCGAAGCCCTCCTCGTCCCCCTCGCGTACCAGGAAACCGGTTTCGCCGTGAAGCACCGAGTCGCGCAGCCCCGCCGTGTCGCTGGCCACGTTGGGAGTGCCCAGCGCGTTGGATTCGATCACCGTGAGCCCCCAGCCTTCCTTCGATGAGGGACAGACGCATACGCGGGAAGCGGCGAGGATCCGGTCGCGTTCGTCCGCCTCCACGAAGCCCGCGAAGCGCGTGCGCTCGGCGACGCCCAGCCGTGCGGCGATGCCCTCGAGTCGGTTCCGGTCGGAACCGGTGCCGATGATCACCAGGGAGGCACCTTCGACCTTTCGGGCCACGCGCGCCAGGGCTCCCAGTGCCACGTCCACGTTCTTGTAGGGTTCGAGGCGGCCCAGGTATGCGATCTGCGCCGGGCGTTCGGTCACCGCCCGGGTCGCGATTTTTGGCTCGCGGATGCCCGGGTGATGGACCTCGATGCGTTCCGCCGCGATGCCGCGCGCGATCAGGTCATCACGGCTGCTCTCGGAGATGGTCGCGAAGCGACTGCGCGAGTAGACACGTGGGATCAGGCGCTCCACGCCCCAGACGGTAGCGGCCACGGGCCACGCCACCTGGCGGAAGGCCGTGGTGCCGAAGAGGTGGTGGCAAAGGGCCAGTACCGGCACGCGCGAGTAGGCGGGGGCCAGGAAGGGCAACTTGTTGAGGCAGTCCACGACGACGTCGAAGCGCCCGCGCCGGGTCTCTCGAGCGCAACGCCAGGCCGCGCGCGGGTAGTAGAGCGGCAGACCGCCCAGTCGCTCTACCTGCAATCCGTGTTGGGAGTCGCGAGTCGACGCGCCCGGAAAGCTCGAGCAGGTGAGGGTTGCTTCCAGTCCGCGAGCCACCAGGCGACGGAAGATCTCCACCAAGTGGGTCTCGGCACCTCCTGCCCGGGGGTGCTGGGTGTCTCGCTCGTTCAGGATCAGGACCCGCATGCGCTGCGTGCTCCTAGAGCCTGCCCAGGAGCCCACGGGCGCGTAGTACCCAGACCCTCCACAGGGCTTCGAGTCCGATCCGCGGTGTCATTTTCGAGGTGCCCTGCGTGCGGTCCACGAAGAAGAAGGGAATCTCGAGGACGTCCACCCCGAAGTGGATGAGCCGGAAGTTGAGTTCGATCTGGAACGCGTAGCCGTCTGCGCGGATGCGCTGGTAGTGGATCCGCGAGAGGACGTCCCTGTGCATGCAGCGGAAGCCCCCGGTGGTGTCACTGAGTTTCATGCCGGTGATCCAGCGCACGTAGACGTTCCCGAAGTAGCTGAGCAGGATCCGCTCGATCGGCCAGTTCACCACGGTGATGCCCTTCAGGTAGCGGGATCCCATGCAGCATCCGGTCTGCTTGGCGCCCGCGATCAACTCGGGCAGCAGGTCGGGGGGATGCGAGAAGTCCGCGTCCATCTGCACCACCAGCTCTGCGCCCTGTTCCAATGCGTGCTGGAAGCCGTCTCGGTACGCCGAGCCCAGGCCCCGATTTCCCTCCCGGTGCAGCACCGTTACGCGCGCTTCGTCGTGCGCCAGGGCATCCGCGACGTCGCCGGTGCCGTCCGGGGATGCGTCGTCCACCACGAGGACCCCGATCTCCGAATCCTGGGCGAGCACCCGGGGGATCAGCAGCGGAAGGTTCTCGCACTCGTTGTAGGTCGGGATGACGACGATGCAGCGACTCACGGATTCCCTCAGGGGAAAGGTACGGGGGGAAGCGGGCGGGCAAAACCCCTGCGGTTCCGCTCCCCGTCTCCATCGGTCCCCCTTCTCGGAGGGTGGAGCCTGCCTCGGGCATCGACCCAGTGGCGAGTTCAGTATGCGTTAATTTCCCCACGAACCGAATGATCTCGGCCCCGGTCCAGCCGTGTTGGCGCTCCCGCGTTCGGGCGCCTAGTTTTCCGGCCGCCGCGTCCCCCGGTCGTCGGATCCCGGATGGCGCGCGCATCCCTGCGTCCCAGGCGCCGGGTCTCGGGAAGTGGTGTGGGAGCGGGATCCTGCGCGCTTTCCGGACAGCGAGGTTCGTCGCTTCACCCGCCCACCAGCGCCCAAATCCCATTCAACCGCCGCCTCAGGCATGTCGCGGAGGCCAACGTCGCCTCGCGCAATACTGGAGACCCTAGCGATGCCCCAGATCATTCTTGCCATCGTCGCGGCTGCCGCGGCCATCGTCGCCGGAGTCTGGCTCTACTTCAGGGTCATCCGCGCCGACACCTCCACCGAGCGGGCGAACGAGATTGCCGCGGCCATCCGCTCCGGCGCCGAGGCCTTCCTTAAGCGGCAGTATCGGACCGTGGCGATGGTGGGCGCGCCGATCCTGTTGCTGATCCTGGTGGCGCTCGGCAAGTGGTACGCGTTTGGCTTCCTGCTGGGCTCGCTGGCGAGTGCCCTGGCGGGCTTCGTGGGCATGAACGTCTCCGTGCGCGCCAATGTGCGGGTCGCGGAGGCCGCCAAGACCGGCTTCAGCCGCGCCTTCGAACTGGCCTTCCAGGGGGGCGCGGTGACCGGCCTGATGGTGGTGGGGGCAGGGCTGCTCTCCTTGGCCTTCCTGGTCTGGTGCGGGCACGCGGCGGGCTACGAGGAGCCCGATGCGCTGATCGGCCTGGCCTTCGGGGGCTCGCTGATCTCCGTCTTCGCGCGCCTGGGCGGCGGCATCTTCACCAAGGGCGCGGACGTGGGCGCAGACCTGGTGGGGAAGGTGGAGGCCAACATCCCCGAGGACGATCCCCGCAACCCCGCGGTGATTGCCGACAACGTGGGCGACAACGTGGGCGACTGCGCGGGCATGGCCGCCGACCTCTTCGAGACCTACGGGGTGACGGCGGCGGCCGTGATGCTGTTGGCCTTCATCATCTTTCCGGGCAACGACTCCATGTTCCTCTACCCCCTGCTGATCGGCGTCGCGGGCATCGCGGGAACGCTGGCCGCGCTTCCCTTCGTGAATATCGATGAGCCCGTCGCAGGCCAGCAGCCCGGCGTGATGGGGGCCATGTACCGCGGCCTTGCCGTGGCCGCACTGGTGATGCTGGCCGTGACCGCGGTCTTCAACATCTTCGTGGACTTCCCGGACGTCGATGCGACGGGCCAAGGTCTCGGCGGTTTCTCGTTGCTGCTGTGCGCGGTGGTGGGCTGCGGGGTGACGGCCGTGATGATGTGGATCACCGACGTCTACACCGGTGACGGCTCGCGCTACGTGGATCGCATCGCCCGGGCCAGCGAAGGGGGGCACGGCACCAACGTGATCAGCGGCCTGGCGGTGGGCATGCAGGCCACCGTGGTGCCGGTGGTGGTGATCGTCATGGCGATCCTGCTCACGCACTGGTTGGCGGGCCTTTACGGGGTCGGCATCGCGGCCATGTCGATGCTCTCCCTGGCGGGCATCGTGGTTTCCATCGACGCCTACGGGCCCATCACCGACAACGCTGGGGGGATCGCGGAGATGGCGGCGCTCGGCGAAGAGGTCCGCAAGGTCACCGACCCGTTGGACGCCTTCGGCAACACCACCAAGGCGGTCACCAAGGGCTATGCGATCGCGTCGGCGGGCCTCGCCGCGGTGGTGCTCTTCGCCACCTACATCGAAGACCTGAAGCGCCTGGGCGGGATCGACGTCACCTTCGACCTCAGCGATACGTTGGTGCTGGCAGGGCTCTTCATCGGAGCCATGATCCCCTTCATCTTCGCTTCTTTCGCGATGAACGCCGTCAGCGAGGCCGGCACCAAGGTGGTCGAGGAGGTAAGGCGACAGTTCCGCGAGATCCCCGGCATCATGGAGGGCACGGCCCAGCCCGATTACCGGACCTGCGTGGACATCGTCACGCAGT
>JABSQX010000030.1 GCA_013215615.1 Myxococcales bacterium
CCGGCCGCTTCGCGGCGTCCGCCGCCATCTCCATCACCGCAGGCAGCAATGCCTCGTCATCGTCGGGGAGCGGTTTCCGGCCTGGACCCCAGGACCCAAACTTCTCATCCTCGGAGAGCCCCGCCACCCCCTGCATGTGCATCGCGCAGCGCGCATGGTGCAGGCGCGTCGAATACTTGTGATGGCCATGTTCGCCCATGCTCACCCGGGTGAAATCGGTGCGGCTCATGAACTTCGTGGGACACACGGAGCCGCACCAATTGCATTCGTCGCAATAATTGGCCTCCGGGGGCAACACGGGGGTGGGCGAGAGATCCGCCGTGGTGACGGTCGCGCCCAGCACGACCGAAGCACCGCGCGAGGCGGTGAGGATGTTGCCCGACATTCCGAAGAATCCGACCCCGGCAGCGGCCGCCAGGTGCCGCTGGGAGAGAATGGGCACGGTGCCCATCATCAGGTCGGATGGCTTGGCGGGATGGCGCTTCGCGGCTTCGCGCTGCCTCTCGTTCTGGGGACTCGCGTCGCGGTGATCGCCGCCGGAGGGAGTGTTTCCCGCATACACGGGGACCGCTTCGAAACCGAAGCCACGCAGCGCGTGGGCGAGTTCCGAGGCCACGCCCTGGGCGACGTTGTTGGTCTGGATGTAATCCTGCTGGTGGGAACCGTGATCGAGCTTCGCCATGTAGGCCTCGAGCTTCACCTCATCGAGAGGCAGCGCGAAGACGATCGCCGAGCGCGCGCCCTCGAGCTCTCGGCTCAAGTCCGTGGAGGGCGGGCCCCCGGCCAGCCCTTCCTGGTTGCAGATCCCCACCTCGCAGGCCCCGGCAGTTCGCGCAAAGCCCAGGAGACGCTCTCGAATCACCTCGATGTCGATTTCCTGCACGCGCCGCGGCTCCCTCGACTGACCCCGTGAGCGTAGAGGAAAAGCAGCGCGAGCGGAGGGCGACTTCAGTCGGGCTGCACGCGCTTGGGGGGATGACGCTGGGCGTCGCGCCGCTGCGCGAAAATCCGCTTGTCGTGACTCGCGCGCAATTGGCGCGCGATGCGGTCGAGCACGCGGTCGACCGCCGGGCCCGCCTCGGACGCTGCGGCGTGGGTGGCAACGTCGGTGTGCTTGCCGGTGGCGTGACCGCGCACCTCGATGCCCAGGTTGCCATCCTGGGCGATGGTGATCTCGAAGCGACGCACCTCGGGGAAATCCGCGGCCAGCGCCTGGCAACGTCGCTCGAGTGACTCGCTCAAGCGATCCTCGACCTCGACCTCCTTCAGGTGAACGACCACGGTGGGCTCACTCGTCATCTCCCCCCCCATGCATGCGCGAGATGAATTCCAGATTGCAGGTCGCGGCCCCTAGAAACCCTCGTCGGGCATCACGCCGGGCTCGTCGACGATCATCGTGACACTGATGTGGTTACCACTTTCGCTCTGGGCCAGGTGGAGGACGCGCACCTCTTGGGCGGCCAGGAACTTGTTGATGTCCTCCTCGGCCTCCAACACCAGCCCGCGAAAGATCCTGCAGCGGATCGCCATCCTTCAACCCTCCCCTCGTTCTGCCTGCCGCCGCGCCTCCTCGGCGTAGCGGAGCTTTCCCAACGTGCTCGCCGACTCGGCGAGCGCCTGCCACTCCTCCCGGGAGGGGCGCTCTCCCATGGCCTGGGCAACACCGCGCAGCAGGAAGACATCGCCCTCTTCCACGGCTTGTGCGCGCAGTTCTTGCAGCCCGTCGGCGGGATCGACCTTGCCGAGGAAATCCACCGCTTCGAGACGGCGATCCTCGGCGAGGTAGGCGTCCGCGATGCGCTGGGCGTGCGCGGGCGCTAAGTCCTTCTCGACCAGGTGACGACGCTCCAGCGCGCCCGGTATCCCACTCCTCGCCATGACTCTCCCAGAATAGCGGCTCAGTAGCGGGGCACCGATGCATCCACGGTCAGCGACCAGGCCTCGATGCCCCCACTCATGTTTTCGACCCGACGGAAGCCCCGCTCCAGCAACATTTCGCAGGCCTGGGCGCTGCGTCCCCCGTGGTGGCAGTGGACGACCACCGGGGCCTCGCGCCACGCTTCGAGTTCCCCCAGCCGCTCGGGCAGAGACCCGAGGGGAATCCACATCGTATCGGCGATGGAAGCGCGTTCGACCTCGTCGGCTTCGCGGACGTCCAGCAACAACAGGGATTCCCCCTGCTCGCGTCGGGCCGCCACCTGGCTCGCTGCCACCTCGGGGAACGCGGATTCCGCGGGTTCCACGGCGGGCGTCCCGCAGAAGCCCTCGTAGTCGATGAGTTCCGTCACTGAGGGGGATTCGCCGCAGACTGGACAGGCGGGGTCCTTCTTGAGCTTGAACTCGTGGAACTCCATGGAGAGCGCGTCGATCTGCAGCAGGCGGCCGTAGAGGGGCGTTCCGACGCCTGCCAGCAGCTTCAGGGTCTCGGTGGCCTGGATCATCGCAATCAGCCCAGGCAGGACCCCCAGCACGCCGCCCTCCGCGCAGGAGGGGACGCTCCCGGGAGGCGGTGGCTCCGGGTACAGGCAGCGGTAACAGGGGCCATAGCGCGCGTCGAAGACGCTGGCCTGGCCGTCGAAGCGGAAGATGGAGCCGTGCACGTTGGGGCGCCCCAGCAGCACGCAGGCGTCGTTGCTCAGGTAGCGGGTGGGGAAGTTGTCGGTGCCGTCCACCACCACGTCGTAATCGGCGAGGATCTGCATCGCGTTCTCGGAACTGAGCTGCAGGTCGTGGCGTTCGACGCGCACGTCCGGGTTCATGGCCGCGATGCGCTCGGCGGCCACTTCGGTCTTGAGCCGCCCCACGTCGGCGCTGCCGTAGAGGACTTGGCGGTGCAGGTTCGAGGCATCGACGCGGTCGAAGTCGAGGATGCCCAGCGTGCCCACCCCCGCCGCCGCCAGGTACTGGGCGAGTGGGCAGCCGAGGCCTCCCGCCCCGATTAGCAGCACGC
Source organism: Myxococcales bacterium (assembly GCA_013215615.1). GTDB lineage: Bacteria > Myxococcota_A > UBA9160 > UBA9160 > SMWR01 > JABSQX01. The sequence continues at coordinate 2,951 of JABSQX010000030.1, forward strand.
GCCCCGCCAGCAGCGCCTGCTGGCCTTCGAGGCCGATCTCCGGCAGCGCGAGGTGGCGGCGGTACCGCTCGAACTGCTCCGCGCGCAGCGGCGCCTCTTGCATACATGGACTCCCTGGACCGGCCGGGCGCGGCGCCCGGGACGAGACTGCGCGGCTTCTTTCCGTCCGCGCCCGCCCGCGTGTCCTCGAAGGCGAGCCGCTGCTGGTGCCGGAGGTGGGACTCGAACCCACATGGCCTTGCGACCGGGGCCTTTTGAGGGCCCTGCGTATACCGATTTCGCCACTCCGGCAGGTTGGCAACGACGATACCACGCGCGCCCGGTGGCCCCCAAACGGCGCGCTCTCCGCTTTCGCGGCCTTCCCGCCCGGGGTAGACTCCGCGCGTTGGGGCTGTAGCTCAGCTGGGAGAGCATCAGGCTGGCAGTCTGAGGGTCGTCGGTTCGAACCCGACCAGCTCCACCAAAGTTTTCAACGGCTTGGAAGATCCTTCCTTGTCGCCGTGTCGCTCCAGTGTCGGATCGAACTCATCGCCCAACCGAAACGGGCGGGCCTCCGACGGACGGTCGGAACCGCCTCAAGCCCGAAACGCTCCGGTCAGCGCCCCATGACGACCCCTTCAAGAGCACTCGCTGCCGCGCACCGGGCGATCGGGTCGCTCGGACGCTCTCCCGAGTGGGTCTCGTGGCTGAGCCTGTTCGGCATCTCCGCCCTCGTGCGCTTCGCGTACCGCAACGCCGGCCTGTTCCATTTCGATGCGGTCAGGCTCGCGGAGGCGGTCGAGAAGACCTACGCGACGGGAGTCCTGCACGGATATGTGAACGGCCGCCACGGGAGCGTCGCGGTCAATCTGCTGCTGTACGTGCCCTATCACTGGTGGACCGCGGAGGTGAGTGCCGAGGTCACTCTCATCGCGACCAACGTGCTCGCGGGCTCGCTTGCGGTGAGCGCCTTCTACTCCCTGGTGCGCGCCTTGGGCGAGGGGCGTGCGGGTGCCTTTGCGGCCGCGGCGATGTTCTCCATGAGCCCGATCTTTCTGTCGGTCACGACGTTCGGAAAACCCCACGGCCTCGAGGTGCTCTTCGTGGTCTCGAGCCTGCTCTGCCTCGCCCGGTACCACCAGGGCGGCGCGCTTCGACTCGCACTCGCGGGATCGGCGCTCATGGGAATGGCCGTGTTCTGCCGGGAGTCCGCGCTCATCTACCTGCCACTGTTCGGACTGCTGGCGCTGCACCCGCGAATCGCCTTGGTTCCGCCCCGATTCGATCTGCCTTCGCGTTCCCGACGGTTCGGCCCGGCGCTCGCGCTCTGGGGACCGCTGCTAGGGATGGTTGCGCTGGCCTGGGTGTTCTTCCTGGAAGAGGTCGTGGTTCGCACCCTGACTCATCGGGACACGGCAACGGTCAGCTTCGTGGGACTCTGGACCCCGTTTCTCATGAGGGCCTTTTCGGATCTGTGGATCGACCTGGGCGGGATCGGGCTGGCGCTGGCGGTGCTCGGGGGGTGGGCGTGGTGGCGGCGCGGCGAGGACAAACTCCCGCTCGTCCTGATGCTCGCCTGGTCCTCGCTGATCTTCTATGTCGGCAATACCAACGCCTACTCGCCCCGATTGCTCGCTCCCGTTTCCCCCCCCTTCTTCGCACTTGCCGGGGCCGGAATCGGCTGGATCCACGAACGGACACGCCTGTTGGGAGTCGCACTGATGCTGACGGTCGCGGTCTCGGGATTTCTCACCGTACAACCGATCATCGCCGACCGCAGCGTCTTCTCGGGACCCAAGGCGTACGCCTTGTGGCTCAAGGAAAATGTTCCTCCGGACAGCGTGATCCTGTGCATGAACGAACCCTTCCTCAGCTACTACGCGGGCCTCACCCCTCGCTATCACCCGCTCGACGGAAGACAGGAAACGATGGATAAGTTCTTCGAGTCGCTACAGGAATCGATCGCGGCAGGGACGCACGTCTTCGTCATGCCCACGGCGTTCTATCCCGATCCCAAGCGCCTGTTCAGGCGAGGTCTGCAGCGCTGGTTCGAAGTCACCGTCGTAGGGCAGCACCCCTACGAGGATTATCACCAGTCCACGTTGAAACGCGGGACCGTCAACGGAAAATTGCTCCGACTTTCGCTCCCCGGAGAACGACCCTCTCGAACGAGGCAACGACGGCGTCCACCTCGATAGCACCTGCACCCTACGCGCCCGATCCGCCCCACATCCCCTCGCGACTCGACGTCCTGCGTTTCCTTGGTCGCGCCCGCGCCCTGAAACCCCTCTGCCCACAGACCCGGATCGCTTACCTCCTTCGCACCCTCCGCAAGCGGCGAAGACTTCCAAGGCTATCCACCCCGCGACGCGCGTTGTTCGCCGCTCCCAATCCCAACAGGATCCAGAGCACCATCCAAAGCAGCGCGGGGGTGGAGTCTCCCCAGCGGACGAACGGATAAATCCCGATCAGCAGACAGCCCAGAGCTCCTCCAGCCCAATTGGCCCGGTGAAACCATCCGGGGAACACTCTCGTCTTCATTCCATCCAATTCCTTGCCGGATTGGTCGGCCCCTAGATACGGCGCAACTTCCAGACATGCTCGGCGGGCCATCGGTGCGCCCAGGCCGCCGAGGCAAACCAGTCGCCGCGATCCGCCTGTTCCGCCGCCTGCAGCTCGAGGTAGTCCAGGACCTCGAAACCGGTTTCTCGGAACAATCGAAACCAGGCGGAAATGGGCAGGCTGAATTCGACACCGCCCGGATCGACCTCGCAGTCCCTCCAGTCGAGCCGATACAGATCGAAGTAGCTGCGGTGAAGCGTTTCGTCGCAGGAAGCGCCGTTCGGAGGCATGCATAGGGACGCGAGCGGAGAAATCCCCAGAAAAACCAGCTCAGCGCCGGGTTTGAGGATTCGGTGCGCTTCGGGAATCCAAACGCCGGGATCGCACCAGATCGCGGCCCCGTATTCGCTGATCGCAAAATCGAAGTGCTGGTCGGGGTACGGGACCTGCTCCGCGTTTCCGTGGTGGAGTGTCAGCTCAACGCCGTGCTCAGTGGCCAGACGGCGTGCCGTAGCGAGCTGCCGCTCGGAGTTGTCGATTCCCACGACGCTTGCCCCGCGACGCGCCATCCAAGCGGAGACGTAGCCCGTGCCGCAGCCGAGCTCGATGGCCCGCATGCCCGACATATCCCCTGGCAACATCCCGACACGCTCCTCCGGAGCCTGCCAGCACCCCCAATGCGGTTGATCACTCCGCCAGGCCCGTTCTCCAGCCGCGATCCACTCGTCGGAAATGCGGTCCCAGTAGCTTCGGTTCGCCCGCACGTGGTCGGGAAGTTTCGAGTCATCCATCTCAAAGCCCTCGCACGACCGGGTTCCACCAAGAACGGCCACCGACCGGCCCCGCGCCGGGTCGAACCCCGACGGGTTCGACATCATACACAGCAGCAATGAACCCGCTCGACCCCGCATCGGGGGACGCGGGTGCCGTCCCCAACGAATCGCCTAGCATGAGACCAGCATGCCCACCACCGCTCGCGTCGCCGTCGTGCCTGAGACTTCGGGCCCACTTCGAATCGAATCCCTGACCCTGCCGGACCCGGGCCCCGACCAGGTGGTCGTGAAGCTCCTGGCCAGCGGGATCTGCCACAGCCAGCTTCACGAGATCCATGGGGCGCGCAGCAGCGACACGGTCCTCGGCCACGAAGCGACGGGCACCGTGCTGGCCGTGGGCTCCGGGGTAAGCCACGTCGAAGCCGGCGACTGCGTCCTCGTCACCTGGATCCCGCGCACCGTGGAGCCGCCGCCCCGGAGCCCGGTAGCGGCTTCGGTCGAGCAGAAAAGCGGCCGGCGCGCGGCGAGCCAGGGCGTCTTCACCTGGGCGGACCACACCATCGCGGACGAACTCTACGTCGTGAAGCTCCCCGACGGCACGCGCACGGACGTCACCTGCGTGATCGGCTGCGCGGTCATGACGGGAGCCGGTGCGGTGATCCATACCGCGGGCGTGGGGGCGGGCCAGAGCGTCGCGGTCTTCGGGGCGGGGGGCGTGGGGCTCTGCGCGATCGCCGCCGCGCGCGTCGTCGGTGCCGATCCCATCATCGCGGTCGACCTGGACGGCGCGAAGCTCGAAAACGCGCGACGCCACGGCGCCAGCGAGACCGTGAACGCCGCCGAGTGCGATGCCGTCGCACGCATCCGGGAGCTCACGCTCTCGGGCAACCAGGTCGACATGATGGGCCAGCCCGTCGCCGGCGTCGATTTCGCATTCGACTGCATCGGCGCCGAGCAGAGCGTGCGCCAGATCCTGCCCAGTGCCCGCAACAAGCCCGTGGGCACGGACGACCGCAGCATGGGGGTGCTGGTGGGGATCCCGCGCGCCGCCTTGTCCGTGGAGGCCCTCGACCTGCTCGCCCACGAGAAGTTCCTGACGGGAAGCATCGGGGGCTCCTGCAGGCCCGAACGCGATGTGCCCCGCTTCCTCGACTGGTTTGCGCGGGGAGATCTGGATCTCGACGCCCTGGTCACCCGCCGCTACCACCTCGAGGAGATCAACGAGGCCGTGGCCGCGCTCGAGAAGGGCGAAATCGAGGGACGCGCAATCCTCGAGTTCTAGCCAAAACTCCGCTCGCTCCCGGCGGGGGCACAGGGACGGCTGGGCGGAGCGTCCTGTACCCGGGCGCTCCATCGATGTAGAATGTATCGATACGGAGGGCAGGCATGTCCGAAGCCAACCTCGTCGATGTCGGCGCCAACCCCGCGGATCGCGCGCGCAACCGGGCAACCGGGGCGGGCGTCGTCGATGACCCCTACCCCACCTACGACCGCATGCGGGAGACGGGACCCGTCCACGAAGGCGCGATCTCCACGGCCTTCGAGGTCGAGGGGATGCCCGACTCCATGATCTGGAGCGGGCGCAAACAGTTCGCCTGCTACGACTGGGAGAGCGTCGACGCCGTGCTGCGCGATGCCGAAACCTTTTCCTCCACGTGGTACGCGCAGACCCTCGGGAGCATCATCGGTCAGAGCATGATCCAGATGGACGGCGCCCAGCACCGCCGCTACCGCGCGCTCATCCAGCCGGCCTTCACGCGCAAAGAGATGGAAGACTGGCGCAAGCGCTGGGTGCAAACCACGGTGGATCGCATCCTCGACGAAGTGATCGCCCGGGGCGAGCCTGCCGATCTCTACGCGGAGCTCTGCGCCAAGGTGCCCGTCTTCACGATCGCGAGCTCCTTCGGGGTGGCGCCCGAGGACGTGTCGCGCTTCCACGAACTGGCGGTGACGGCCGCGGGCACCGTGGGCACCCACCAGGACCGGGTCGCGGCCGCAGAGGAAATCGCAGACTACCTCCGCGATGTCATCGCGCTGCGCCGCAAGGACCCCAGCGACGATCTCATCGGCCTGCTCTGCAACGTGGAGATCGAAGATCCCGAGGATGGCTCGCGCCATCAGCTGAATGACGCCGACATCCTCGCCTTTGCGCGGCTCATGCTGCCGGCGGGTGCGGGAACCACCTACCGCGGGCTGGGCTGCCTGCTGCTCGGGCTCCTCCAGACGGACCAGATGGACATGCTGCGCGAGGACCGCAGCCTGCTCGACGCCGCCATCGAGGAGTCGCTGCGCTGGGAGCAACCGCTCACCGCGGTGGGGCGCCTGGTCACCCGTGACACCGAAGTGGGTGGCCTGGCGGTGCCCGAGGGCAGCGTCATCCACGCCTGCATGGCCGCCGCAAACCACGATCCCAGCCGCTGGCCGGATCCACACCGATTCGACATCCGCCGGGAGCAACGGACCCACTCGACCTTCGGCTCGGGCCCGCACCTCTGCATCGGCATGCACCTGGCCCGCATGGAAATGCGGACCGCCATGAACGCGATCCTCGACCGCCTCCCGGCCCTGCGGCTCGATGCGGACGCACCGACACCCTGGGTGACGGGTCTCCTCTTCCGCATGCCCACCGCGGTGCCGGTGGTCTTCGACGCCTGATGGCCCTTCGGGTCGACCGGGAGCGCTGCATGGGCTCGGGGAGCTGCCAGTTCCACGCGCCCCATACCTTCGATCTCGACGCGGAGTGTCGGGTCATCGTGATCGACGACCAGGGCGATTCCCTCCAGGCAATTCGCAACGCCGCCGAGGGTTGCCCGACCCGCGCAATCGCGGTGGAGGATGGGCCCTCGCCGCCAGCACCGGGTCGAAGCGCGAGCCATCACCCCGGGCCCGAGGAGTCGCCATGAGCCACGAACTGATCTCCGCGGATTCCCACGTGAACCCGTCCCCCACCATCTGGGCCGACTACCTGCCCGCCTCCTTCCGCGAGCGAGCCCCGCGCGTCGAGTCCACCGACGAGGGAGACTTCCAGATCTTCGAAGGCCGGCGGAGCCCCATCCTGGGCATCAGCGCCATGGCGGGCAAAGAGCCCGCGGAATACAGCTGGAACATCCGCCGCCTGGACGACCAACGCGCCGGCGGCTTCGATCCCCACGCGCGCATCCGGGACATGGACGCCGACCACATTCGCGCCGAGGTCCTCTACGGCGGGGGGCCGCTCCCCTGCGAGGATCCGGAGCTGCGCCGCGCGAGCTACGGGGCCTACAACGACTGGCTCGCCGACTTCTGCGCGGTCGCACCCAAGCGCCTGATCGGCATGGCGTACATCCCCTGCGAAAGCCCCGAGGGCGCCATCGCCGAGGTCAAGCGCTGCGCGGCACGGGGCTTGCGGGGCTGCGTGGTCCCGCGCTTCCCGGGCGGCGGGGAATGGTCGGACGAGGAGTGGGATCCCTTCTGGCGCACGCTCCTCGACGTCGGCTGGCCCGGCGGAATCCACGTGGGCGGCACGGGACGGGACCGCAGCATGCCCTCGGTCGACTCCACGGGATTCATGACCGACGTGCTGATGAGCAAGTTCGCCATGGCCGAAGCCTGTACGCGCATGGTGCTCTCGGGCCTGCTCGCCCGCTATCCGGATCTCCGCATCGTGTCCGTGGAGGGACAACTCGGCTGGCTGCCCTTCGTCAACTACTACCTCGACCACCTCTGGGAAAAACACCGCTTCTGGACGAACAACGAACTCGAAGAACCCCCGAGCTTCTACTTCCGGCGGCAGGTCTACGCGACCTTCATGGAGGATCCCGTCGGGCTGCGCGAGCGCGAATTCATTGGCGTCGGCAACATCATGTGGTCGAGCGACTACCCGCATTCGGAGACCACCTGGCCCAACAGCAAAAAACTCACCGACGAGTGGATGGCCGAATTCCCCGAAGACGAGCGCCGCAAGATCCTCTTCGAGAACGCCGAACGGCTCTACGACCTCTAGCGATGGCCGGCATCCTGGAAGGCGTTCGGGTACTCGAACTCGCGCAGTGGATCTTCGTCCCCTCGACGGCGGCGCTGCTCGCGGATCTCGGGGCCGACGTCATCAAGGTCGAACACCCGGAACTCGGAGATCCCGCCCGAGGGCTCCGCACCCAGGGACTCGGCGGGTCGGTGAATCTCACCGTCGAGCAGAACAACCGCGGCAAGCGCAGCATCGGCCTGGACATCAAGGCGCCGGGCGGCCACGACCTGCTGATGCGCCTCGTCGAGCACTGCGACGTCTTCATGACGAGCTTCCGGCCTGGCACCCTCGAGCGGCTGGGGCTCGGCGTGGAGGCGCTGCGCGAGCGAAACCCGAAGCTCATCTATGCGCGCGGTCACGGCTTGGGGGTACGCGGCCCCGAGGCCAACCGCCCCAGCTACGACATGTCGGTCTTCTGGTCGCGCGGGGGCGTGGCGGACGCGTTGACGCTGCCGGACGCGGAGCGCCCGGTCGTGCAGCGCCCCGGCTTCGGGGACCACACGAGTGCCCTCAACCTCGCCTTCGGGATCACCACGGCGCTCTTCCGCAGGGAGCGCAGCGGCGAAGCCTCCCTGATCGACGTCTCGCTGCTCAGTACCGCCATGTGGGTGCTCTCGTCGGACGTCGCCTACGCGGGAAACCCCGAGTACGACCCGCACGCCCTCCATTCCGCGTCACCCCAGAACCCCCTCGCGTCCATGTACGCGACGCGCGACGGACGCTGGATCACCTTGGTGATGCTCCAGGCCGACCGCCATTGGGCGGAGTTCTGCCGGCACCTGGGCCGGGCGGACCTGATCGAGGACCCCCGCTTCCTGGACTCCGAGGTGCGCCGCGAGCACGCCGAGGCCTGCGTGTCGGAGATCCGGAAGACCTTCCAAGAGCACGATCTGTCCCACTGGATCGCCGAATTCGAAACCCTCGACGCGGCCTGGGCGCCGGTCCAACGCGTCCGCGAACTCCACGAAGACGTGCAGGCCCGGGCCAACCAGTACTTGCGCCCGGTCGAAGCCGCGGACGGGAGCCGCTACGACCTGGTGGGCAACCCCTGCCAGTTCGACGAACACGTCCCCGACCTCTCCCCCGCCCCGGAGACCGGCGCCCACACCGAGGAGATCCTCCTGGAGGTGGGCCTCTCCTGGGACGAGATCGCGCAGCACCGGGAGCGCGGCGCGATCTAGCGAACGACCGTGCAGTGCCCCCGCCCCTGGCGGGCTATGCGGCGGGATCGAGTTCGACGATGTCCTCGAGAGAGATCTTGCGATCCGCAATGCCCTCGAAGCCATCACCCACGCTGTAGACCTCTTCGCCGGTGAGCCGCTCCTCGCGCCCGTCCACGGGCCACACGATGCCCATTCGAGACTCGTGGAGGTAGTAGGCGTCGGGATCATCGACCTCGATGCCCATCCCCACGAGCGTGCGCCCCGGATAGGCCATGCGCATGACGCCTTCGGTGAAGACGCCGCCCTCGTCCGCGATGACGCGATCGCAGTCGAATTCGAGGCGGTGTGCGCCGGTCTGCACGATGGTCGCGTCGTAGAAGGCGCGCACCGCGTCCTTGCTGCCTTCCGGGTTCATCACCGGGTTGTCCTCGGGCGTGCCGTAGGTCCGGTAACGCGGCTTCTCGGTGAGCGTCGCGACGACCCCCTCGATATCCATTTGCGCCTCGGCCTTCATGTGCGCGAGCACGAGCCCGAGGTTGCGCTTGCGGATGGGGTCGGCCTCCGCTTCGAAGCGTTGCTCGACCCGCTGCCAGGTGAGATTCGGGTTCAAGTGCATTGCTTGGTCTCCTCTTCCGACTTTCGCGCCAGTCGCGGCGAGTCCCGCATTCTAGACCCGCGGGTGCGCCCTGTCCTCCAGACAGTCCTCTCGCCGAAGGGGTGTCAGTTCCGATCCTTGGGACGATGGGCGTGGGCACCGCCATCGGGAGCCTCCTGCTCTGGCAGGGGGCCGTCGATCGCGGCCTCCTCCTCGCTCTGCCAGCGCGTCACCGCGGCACCGGTGTCGAAGACGACTGGAAAACCCTCGTGATCCGAGATGTCGTTTCCGTCATCGTCCAGCACCCGCTCCTTGACGGCGGAGAAGAGATTGTGGGCGCCCCCGTAGGCCCCCAGAAAGAAGCCCATCTCCACGATTTCCGCGTCCGCGAAATGACCCTTGAGCTCCGCGAGGAACTCCTCACTCACTCCCTGTGGGTTGACCTTGAGGAAATCCACGAAGCGCAGCGCCATCTTTTCGCGCTCCGAGAGGTCCGACTCTTCGAAGTTCGCGCTCTTCGCGATCTTCGCGTTCGTGAGCCCTGCCCGCTGACCCTCAGCGGTTCGAGAGATCCTTCACTGCTTGCAGTCGGCGAGGATCGCGGAGCGCATCCGGATCAGTTCCTTGATCTGCGGATCGAGTTCGCCGTGCTCCCAGAATGTCTGGATGTAGTCGAAAAAGGCCTCGTGGATCGGTGCCGGCAGTGCCTGGATATCCACCTTCGCGACGAGCTTCATGACGGAACCTCCCTCGCAACAAGCTTCCATCGACCGGGGCCCGGCGTCAACCGCTCGTCGATCCCGGGGGGCCACGGACGATGCCTGACGAAGCATTTCCTGCATTTTCACGCCGCGCGGTGCATAATGGGGTGGACATGCAGCCAGGAGCTCCCATGGACCGCCATCTCGTCATCTCCTCCGACTGTCACGCGGGGCTGCAGCCCGAGCGCTATCGCGATTACCTCGACCCGAAGCACCGAGACGCCTTCGACGCTGCCTTGCCGATCCAGATCGCGATGATCGAGGAGGCGGAGAAGAAGTTCCTCGTCAAGGACATCAACGAGCAATGGCGGGAGGGCCACGACCAGGCGCTCTCCGGCGCCTGGGACCACGACGCGCGAGTGCGTGTGCTCGATGCCGACGGCGTGGCGGGAGAAATCATCTTTCCCGACGGAATCACTGAGAAGAACACGCCCCCCTTCGGGGCGGGGCTCGGCCTGCCCACCGAAGGGGTGGACGCCGAGTTGCAATGGGCGGGCGCCCGGGCCCACAACCGCTGGCTCGCGGAACTCTGCGAGATGGCGCCAGAACGCCGCGTGGGCGTGGCGGTGGTGCCGGCGCTGTGGGACGTCGAGGCGGCCGCCGACTACGTGCGGGAACTCCGAAAGACGGACTTCCGAGCGATCCTGATTCCCACGATCTGGGGCAGCTTCGACCCCTACCACCATCCCCGCTACGAACCCCTCTGGAGCGTCTGCGAGGAACTGGAGGTGGTGATCCACTTTCACAGCGGCGCCACGCCACGGCGAGATCACTTCGGGACCTGGCCCGCCGAGGGCTCCGAGATGTTGCAGGGCGCGCTGGGGGTGTATCTCACGGAGGTCTGCTGGTTCGTGGCGCGCCCCCTCACCTACCTGGTCTGGGGCGGCGTCTTCGAGCGCCATCCCCGGCTCAAGGTGGCGATCACCGAGGGCACCTGCAGCTGGGCGCCGGAGCTGCTGAAGCTGATGGATCTCCGCTACGACCACGGCATGGAGGACCAGAAGCTGGGCAACTACCGCGACCACCTCTCCCTCAAGCCTTCGGAATACTTCCGCCGCAACGTCGCACTGGGCGCCTCCTGCGTGCGCCGCAGCGAGGTCGAACGCCGCCACGAGATCGGCATCGACACCATCATGTGGGGAACGGATTTCCCGCATCCCGAGGGCTCTTGGCCGCACACGCGCGAGGAGATGCGCGAGGTCTTCACCGGGCTGCCCGACGACGAGGTCGCCGCCATGCTGGGTGGAAACGCCGCGCGCTTCTACAGCTTCGACACGGAGAAGCTGGCTGCCCTGGTGGCGCGCATCGGCCCCGAAAAGCAGGAGTTCCGCGGGGCGCCGCCGGAGCTGGTGGGCACGCGCGCCTACTGAGGTGCATGTTGCATTGCAGGCGCTCCGCGGCGTCCGCGAATCTCTTGAGCACTGAGGTATCGCCGACCGCGCCCCACGCCACGGGGATCCACGTCAATGCCGGAGAGCACGCTCACCATCCGTTATAGCGGATCACGTCGCTGACGGGCCGACGCGCTGCTCGCCGGAATTCCGTGCCGATCGTGTACGCGATCGGGAACAGGCCAGCCTGCAGGTGCGTCTCGTAGGGGATGCCGAGCAACTCCGCCATCTCGCGCTCGCGCAGCAGGTGGATCGTCGTCCAGGCGCTCCCGAGCCCCCGGCTTCGCAATGCCAGCATGAAGTTCCACACCGCGGGAAGGATCGAGCCCCACTGGCTCGCGTCGTGGTAAGTGGTGCGCGTGCCCCCCCGCTGCACGCCGAAGCGGTCGGCCAGGGTCGGGACGAGCAGCGCGGGAACGCGCTGCAGGTTCGCCTTCAAGTGCGCCACCGACTCGCCGATCTCCTGGGACCGGGAGCCCCCCTGCATGTACTGCTCCCGGCCCGCAGCGATGTCCGCCGAGTACTGGTCCATCGCCGCCCGGTAGATCGACGCCGCGCGCCCGATCGTGTCGCGATCGTCTACGACGATCCAGCGCCACTGTTGGTGGTTGGAGCCGTTCGGCGCCTGCAGGGCAAGTTCGAGACATTCCTCGATGACCGCGCGCTCGACCGGGCGCTCGAGGTCGAGCCGCTTTCGAATCGTGCGCGTAGTCGTCAGCAGGTCATCGATGGAGAGATCGAGGATCACGCGGCCACTATAGAGCAGCCGCCTCCCCTACGATGCCCGAGCGACTTTTTCGGGCGCGCCGCTAGACTCCCGGGCCTGGCGCGAGCAGCCACGATGAGGAGGTGCCATGGCCGAGAATCCGATGACCGACAAGGAGTTCGCGAGGCTCCGCCAGTTCATCCGGCCCTATTCCCGCCTCAACGGCTTCCTCTACAAACTGAGCGGCGGGCGCGTGATGGGCACGCTGCAGGGACGCCCCGTAATGCTCGTCACCATGAAGGGCGTCAAGTCAGGGAAGCAGCGAACCATCCCGCTCATGTACGTCCCCTACAAGGAAGGGGTGATCGTAGTGGGCTCCCAGGGTGGCGCACCGAAGTCGCCGGTCTGGGTGAAGAACATCCAGGCGAACCCGGACGTGGTCGTCCAGTACAAGGGCAAGAAAATGCACCTGCGCGCGCGCCAAGTCGACGATGCTGAGAAGGCCGAGGTGTGGCCGACCTGCGTCGAGCACTACCGCGAATACGACGACTACCAGGCGCGCACGGATCGCAACATCCCGGTCTTCGTGTGCGAGCCGCGTGGATAGCGAAGAGAAACCCGAGGAGTACCCAGTGCCGCCGACACCCGCCGAAATCGCCTTCCAACGCCACGTCGAACTCATCGCCGCGGGAGATCGCGAGGCCTGGCTCGCCAACTTCGCCGAAGACGCCGTGGTAGAGGACCCCGTCGGGCCCTCTCCCCTCGATCCCACGGGCAAGGGACACCGCGGGCGCGCCGCCATCGGAGATTTCTGGGACCGCGTCATCGGACCCTGCGCGGTGCGCTTCGCGATCGATCGCTGCTACGCGTGCGGGGACGAGATCGCAAACGTGGGCACCATCTACAACACGCTTCCGGGCAGCGACAGCGAGATCGGCGCCGAGGGCGTCTTCGTCTACCGGGTCGATGCCGCCGGCAAGATCGTCTCCCTCAAGGCCTATTGGGACTTCGAGGCCACCATGGCAGGCGCGTCCTTGCCCGGCTGAGTGGCGCCGAGCGCAGGCGTCGACCCCGGAGGACAGACGTGGCTCGAATCCTCGAACGCTTGAGTCGGATCGGTGTTGCTGCCTCCTCGTCCAGGTGGGGGGGCATCTTCTACTACGTGGTCTGCCGGCGCATCGACAGCATCCTCATCCCACTGACCGGAGCCCGCATGTCCATGGGGCCCCCGGGCTTCACCACCCTGATCACCACCACGGGCGCCCGCACCGGCAAGCCGCGGAAGGCCTCCCTCGCCTTCCTGTGGAAGGGCGACGACATGGTGGTGATCGCCTCCAAGGGCGGGGGGCCCCACCACCCTGCCTGGTACCACAACATGCAGGCAACCCCGCGCGTCCGGGTACAGCACCGGGGCGGTGTCGAGGAACGGGTCGCACGCGAGGCCACGGGCGAAGAGCGAGAGAGGCTCTTCGCAGAGGCTGCCGCCGCCTATCCGAACTTTGCCGCCTACCAGGAGCGCGCGACCGAGCGAACTCTCCCCGTCATGATCCTGTCGCTTCCCTGAGTGGGTTCACTTCCTCCATCCGCCCGGAGCCCGTGACCGGAAGACCCGAATTCAGGGGTGTTACCGGCCACGCCCCCCTCCTCCACGACGGCCCGCGCGGCGCTTGGCGCTCTTCAACTTGACCCCGTTTCTGGATTCCGAGAGGACCTTGACCTGTCCGTGCTTGGAGACGCGCAGCATGATCGAGATTGCTTCACCCATCTCGACGTCTGCGAGTACCTTCTTGAAGTCCACCCGCGGCCTTCCCTTCTTTCGGTTTCGGTTCATCTTCGCGACGAGCTTCACCGGACCCGGAGCGACATCGTCGATACTGAAGCTGCCGTCAGCCCCCACGCGGACCATCTGCTTGCTGCGCCCCTTGCCTCGCAGAACGATCTTCAGCTTCGGGTCACAGCCACGTCCAACGCAGCGACCAGTCACCTTTGCGTTGGGCTGGGCTGCGCTTCCGAACCTGTCGAAATGGTCGTTGTACTCGCCCGGCGTGGGTTCGCTCGAGACCAGGAAGGGCTGGATTCGCTCCTCGTGGCCCTCGGCACCGGTTGCGGCCACCTGCATGAAGCGAGCATCGGCCAGAAGCGCCTCGCGGCCGGAATTTTCGGGCGCCGTGCCATCCACGGGAACCATGATCTCTGGCTGATCGAAGGGCGCTGCCCGGTGGGCAACCCGTTCGTCGGTGAGCGCGAGCATGAACTTCACCAGGGCGACCGTCATTTCCTCCTGCTCCTCGGGCGTCGCAGCAGGAGACTGATTGACGAGATCGACGACGGCGTTCTCCCCGAAGCCGAAGGCCTGGTGGGTGAGGTTCACGATGTTCGGGTCACGGAATTCTGCGTTCGTCAGCGGGAAATCGCCGCCTCGGACGTAGAAATCGACGACCTGGCGCAGTGTCAGGTAGCTCCCGGTGTGGAAGTACGGCCCGGTGAGTTCGATGTTGCGCAGGTGCGGAACCTTGAAGGCTCCATTCGACGCCGTTCGATTGGCGATGGGCCAGGTGCCGTTCAGGGGACCGTTCCAGTTGGTCGGAGCGCCCGAGTTGCGATTCGCGCAGAGGGGCCCCCACTCGTTGTAGGGAACGCCCACGCCGGCTTCGCCATAGAGCTCCGCGTTCCATTCGCGACAGCCGATGTCCGCCTGGGACATGATCTCCGCGAACTCGGCAACCGGAGGCTCGGTGACGTGATTCGGCGCCTGGGCGAGTTCGTCGATATGCGGGATACCTTCACCCGCCGGGAGGTTGTTCATGAACTCGGCCATGTACTCGGGGAGTTCGGGGAATGCGGGCTCCATCTCGCAACCCGGATTGCCCAGGGGCTCCCCTCCCGACTCTTCGAAGAGGCCGAAGCACTCCTCTTCGGGGTCGAAGTTTTCCATCGCGGTGTCACAGGTACCGGCGTCCGCTTCGGTCTGACTCTGGCACGGCTCGAAATCCGCGCCCGCGAGATTCATCAAGGCCAGGTCCGCTCTGGATTTCGGCCAGCCGAAGGGATCATCGCCNCCGCGACTCAGGTCTTCATCGAAGGGCCGGAGACCGATGTTGTAGATCCCGTTGTCCTGGAAGGCGCTACCCGTCGGCCGGCCGACATTGCGCTCGTCCCATTCCGTGGCGGGATCGTCGATGATCGCCATGTTGCGGTTCTCGACTTCCACGCCGTCCTGGAGAACTTCTTCGAGCTCCTCGGCCAGGAAGAGACCCTGAACGTAACGATTGACCCCCGCGGGCTCCGGCGCGCCCTTCGGAATCGGGAACTCGTATTCCGCGCCCGACTGGAAGAGGCCGGCGTTCACGTTGACCGAATGGTCGGTCTGCTCGGGGCCGGCATGGCACAGACCGCAACGCGCCGATCGGAAGTTGGGATTTCGGCCATCCGGGTATTGGGCCTGGAACTCCGGATCCTGGATCCCCTTGGTGAGGTTCGAATTCATGAAGATGTCGAAGCCGAAGAGTTCGTCCGCTCCGAAGCCCTCGACCAGCGTGACCGCCGGAACGAATTCGGGGAGCAGATTCCCCCGCTCACCCGGCTGGGCGATGCCGTCGCCCGCCTGCGGATTGACGTCGAAGAATCGATCGAAGGGCGTGTCGTCGGGAATCAGGAGCTCCTCGTAGAGCTGCACGCCGAGTCCGAAGAACAGGGCAAAATTCGATTCCATCTGGGTAAACTGGTCCGTGTCGGACGCATCCGCTGCCCCAACGGCCGCTTCCACCACGTAGCCGTCGAAGGGATCGCATTCTGAGGCGAGTTCGTCGGCCTCGAGCTCGAGGCCCATCTCCTCCGCCTCGATGGCTTCCGCGCGGTGATCACAGTCGGTCGGAACCACGGTCCCAGCGAGATGCTGCTCGACGTTGTTCCAGAGAGCCGGCTCGAAGGACAACTCGATGAGATCCTTGTAGCTGATACACAGACCAGGCTTGCCCTCCTCGGTGTCGGCGGGGTCGCAGTTCGCCCCCCCCTGGTTGGAATACGCGCCCAGGCGACTGTCCGTGGAGTCGACCAACTGGTTGGCGAGCGGTGTGACGCCCTCCTGCAACAACTTCTTGCCGAGTTTCTGCCAGTTCCGGCCCCGGAAGGCCATCTCGAACTCGGAGAGCGGCGGACCCGTCGCCTGGGAGGCGAGGCCCGAGAACTTGATCCGGATCGGGGCCTCCCCCTCCGTCCAGCCCTCGAGCGGTACTTCCGCCTCGAGGGTTTCTTCCTCGGGGCTGTAGAGCGGCATCAGGCTTCCGCCACTGTTCACGTGCACGTGGAAGCCCGGGTCGGCTGCGCCGAACACGCTGCCACCGTTGAAGTTGGTGCGGGCCCGGCCGTCCCAGAAGACGTCCATGAAGAAGGCCGCGCCGTGCATGGTGGGGGTGTGACGAGGCTCGACCCGGCGCAGCTTGTTTCCCTCGGAATCGATGAAGGCCTCGATCGGCTCGGGGATCGGATTGCCCACGTCCGGCTTCAGCGCCGCGACTCCCATGAAGGGATCGTGGAAGCCATCGGCCCCTACGAGCACATCCACGAACTCCGTCATTTCGCTCACGCCCATCGAGGACATCACGTCGTTGGAATCGCGCAGCACCACCTGGTTCGGGTCGCCTTCACTGGGAAGGAGNGGATTCTGTACTTCGTGGAAAGGAAACATGTCCGCGGTGACATCCTGATTCGGACCCGCGACCTGAAGGGTGTGGTCCGGGATCACCGCCTCGGTATTGGGATTGAGCTGGTTCTTGGTCCGGTGGTCGACACCAGCGACGAAGTGGCAGGTGCCGCATGCCTGAATGCCATCACTCCCCACCTGCATGTCCCAGAACAGCGCCTTGCCCAAGATCTCCGCTGCACCGCGATCCACGATGAACATGTTCTCGTTCACGGGCTTCTCGAACTCTTCCTGCGGCTCGAGCTCCCCGCTCCAGACCATCTCGAGTTCGCCCGTCTCGGGATCGATCTCGGTGCCCTCCTCGAACTCCAACTCGAAGAGTTCGAAATCATCTTCCGTTCCCTCGAAGGCCTTGACGCAAACGACCGTTCCGTCCTCGGGAAGCTCTGGATCGTCGTTGAAATTGTGAAGGATGAGGTCCCCGTCTTCGTTGGACACGATTTCCCCGATGACACCGATGTCGGGAAGCGCCTCGATCTCACCTTGAAGAAAGAGATCCGGATCGACGGGCTCGTTGGCCGTGTCGTCGAAGAGAAGGCCGGGAACCACCCAGCAGATCTCTCCGTCGGTGGGTCGCAGCCGGTAGGGTTCGTCGGTAAGGGGGTTGTGGGTCGGCGACCAGACGCGTAGCTGCGGCATCGGGTTGTCGGTGAAGGACTCACGGCGCGGCGCCGTGGCGCAGAGACCGTTGTCGAAGTCCTGGGGAGCATCGCAGGGAACCAGGTTCTCGAAGTTCTCTTCGTCGAGCATCCCTTCGATCTCGTTCCACAGCGCCGCCTGCTTGAGGGAATCCATGCCGAGTTCGACTTCGATCTCGGTGGGCAGTTCGAGCAACACCGGGGGCGTGCAGATCGTAAGCCCATCGTCGGGACAGTCGAAAACCGTCGGAGGGACCGTCCCCTCGATCAACGATTCCTGGGCAAAGGCTGGCCCACCCAGCAGTGCGAGTAGCGAAATAACGGCGATGGATACAAGAGCACCCCTACACGAATACACTGGCTATCTCCCCTCGGTCGAGCTCCATTCATTGGGATTCTTTTCCCACGACTTCGGAACTCGATATCCCCGTTACACCCGATCAGAGTGTTGACACTTCCGTGCGTCTGAGTCAATAGCAAATCGCGTTCCGAGTAGATGTTTTCACGAAAAACTCGAGCGCGGGGCGACAGCGCAATGAATCGCCGGCGCGAGTTGGCCAATAATGGCCAAAACGCGAGAACGCCAAGCGTTCAGAACTCGAAACCTGCGGCGTCCCTCTCTAACGACGTAGACGCTTCAGCATCGGCGCTCTTGACGTTCGATTCCCTCTCCGCAACGAGAGTGCTTGCGCCTCAAGGCAACGGATTTTCGATGACGTTCTCAGCGGGTCGGGAATCCCGTCGACGAACGATCTTTCCACTCTCGTAAAAGAACTCGATCTTCGTTCCGTCGGGCCGGTAACCCGTCCAGCGACCGACCCGCTTCCCCTTCTCGTAGACGCCTTCTTCCTGTTTTTTCCCGTTCTCGTACCAGCTCGTCCAGGGCCCGTCTGGTTTCTTCGCCGAATTCTCGCCTTCGAAGCGTCTCTGCCCGTTCTCGTACCAGCTCGTCCACCGCCCGGAAGGGTGGCCTCGCTGATAGTCACCTTCGAATTTCTTCTGTTCGCTCTCATACCAGGTCGTCACCGATCCGTGCCGGACTCCGCTCTGATAGGTCGCTTCTTCCTGCTTTTTTCCGCTCTCGTAGAAGGTGATCCATTTCCCGTGCTTTATACCGTTCAGATACGCCCCTTCTTCCCGTTTCGTGCCCGTCTCATACCATTCCATCCAGGGCCCCTGGGCTTCGCCGTCACGGTACAGACCCGCCAGCTTCAGCTGACCATTGTCGAACCAGAATGACCACTTGCCCGTCTTCTTCCCATCCTCGAAGGCGCCGGCCAGCTTCTGCTGGCCATTCTCGTGCGACTCCGTGACCGGGCCGCTATAGGGAGTCAGGTCGAGCGGAAGGAAGTGCAGCCCGCCCCTGGCATCGAGACTGGCTCGATCGACCGCGGGCGGAGAACCGTGAGCCACGGAAACGACGAAGAAGGCCAGAAGGCATCCGGCCTCAAGCGCGACCGAGCCGTTCAATACGACCACCAGGGATCATCTCCTCGAAGAAAATTCGCTTCCTATCTTCCTATCGAAATTCCAACGCGAGATCAATTTGGCTCTACTCGCGAAGGCGGCGTCGGCTGCGGAACGCCGATATCATGAAGACCGCCGATGCCGTCCAGCGACGAAGCGCAGGTGAAGACCAGTCCCCCGCTCGCAGAGCGGGAGGTCCGCAACTGGGACGCCGAAGAGGACGTGATCGTAGTCGGCTTCGGCGCTG
Organism: Myxococcales bacterium; assembly: GCA_013215615.1. GTDB lineage: Bacteria > Myxococcota_A > UBA9160 > UBA9160 > SMWR01 > JABSQX01. Next base: position 21,938 of record JABSQX010000030.1, read on the forward strand.
CGGGTGCCTGCGCGGCGATCGCAGCTGGCGAAGCAGGAGCCAGCGTGCGAGTGATCGAGCGCGGCTGGCGGGGCGGCGGGGCATCCGCAGAATCCACCGCCCAGCTCTACCTGGGCGGCGGCACGCCCCTTCAGAAGGCCTGCGGGTTCGAGGACGATCCCGATGAAATGCACAAGTACCTCGTCGCCTCCTGCGGCCCGGGTGCCGACGAGGCGAAGATCCGCGTCTACAGCGATCGCAGCGTCGACCACTACCATTGGCTCACGGGCCACGGGCTCTACTTCGAGCCGAGTTTCGTCCCCTACGAGGTGAGCACCCACCCGGGCCCGGGACAGGGACTGAGTTTCACCGGAAGCGAACGCGCGCATCCCTACCGCGACATCGCGAAACCCGCGCCGCGCGGCCACACGGTCTTGAAGGACGGCGTGATGTCCGGTGAGTTCATGATGCAAAACCTGATGCAGGGCGCCGCCGATGCCGGTGCAGTAATCCAGGCGGACACGGATGCGGAAAGGCTGGTGGTAGATGGCGAGGGAGAAGTCGTCGGCGTCGTCGCCCGTGTCCGGGGGGAGCGGCAACTGCTGCGGGCCCGGCGGGGCGTCGTCATCACCACGGGTGGCTTCGCGCACAACGAGGAAATGCTGCGACGCTACGCGCCGGCACTGACCGGGCATCCCGCCCCCATTGGCCCTCCGACCGGAGACGACGGCAGCGGAATCCGGATGGGCATGGGAGCCGGCGGCGCCGCGATTCGGATGGACGCGGGCTGCATCACCCTGGGCTTCGCGTACGGACACCGGGACAACATCCGGGGGATCCTCGTCAACGCCCAGGGACAGCGATACGTCAACGAGGACGTGTACCAGACCAACCACGGCCAGATCGCGCTGATGGAGCAGAAGGGCCAAGTCTATCTCATCGTCGACGACGAGATCTTCAAACCCCCGCAGGATCAGAGTGGAGAACTCGTCCCGCAGGAGTTCGAGATCGCCGCCGTCGCGGAGACCCCTGAAGCCCTCGAGGCAGAACTCGGAATGCCGCCCCACAGCCTCACCCACACCCTCGCCACCTACAACGAATTCGCGGCGAAGGGAGAAGATCCCTACTTCCACAAGGAAGCCCTGTGGCTGCAGCCCCTGCAAAACCCGCCGCTGGCGGCCATCGACCTTCGGGTGGGTCACACCTACTACGCGCTCTTTACCTTGGGGGGCCTGCATACGCGGCCGGGCGGCGAGGTGATGGACGTGGAGGGGGAAGCTGTCCCGGGCCTGTACGCAGCAGGGCGCACGGCCTCCGGGATTCCCGCCCAGGGCTACAACAGCGGGCTCTCGCTGGGAGACGGCACCTTCTCGGGGCGAATGGCTGGGGACAGCGCCGCGGCTCGATCCCGCTGACCGGGCAACCTGGATCCCATCGCTCGCACGCCCATCACGGCATGCCTATCCTTTGGCCAACGTTCGCCGGGCCTCCTCGTCGGATGCCGCCCGGGTACACGGAGCCCCCGAGATGACCATCCATTACGATCCCTTCTCTCCCGAGGTGCGTGCGAACCCCTTCCCCCACTACGCGCAACTCCGCAAGGAGGCGCCGGTCCACCAACTGCCGGGCGGGCTATGGACGCTCTCCCGCTACGAGGAGTGCTCGTTCGCGCTCCGCAGCCCCCACCTCTTCTCTTCCTCCGGCACGCGCCTGATGATGATGGGCGGCCTGCAGTCGGGCATGACCGCCGACGAGGAAACCCTCCGGGAGGAGCGGCGGCGCACGCATCGCGAACTCGGTCTCGAATCCCTGCTCGACAGCGAGGAGGGCTGGAACGAGAACTCCCTGATTTCCCTGGACCCCCCCCAGCACGACGTGGTCCGCAACATCGTGAACCGCGGCTTCACGCCCCGCCAGATCCAACGCCTCGAGCCCCGCATCCACGAGATCGCGGAGCGCGTGATCGACGACATCCTCGAGCGTGGCGAAGAACTGGACCTCACCAGCGACTTTTCTACGCCACTGCCCCTGCAGGTGATGGCCGAACTGCTGGGGGTGGATCCCTCCCACGCGGACGACTTCCAGCGTTGGTCGGAGATCGTGATCAGCGGGATCACGGGCAGCGTCGCGGTCGAAGGTCCCGAGACCCTGCTCCTGACCCTCCAGGAACTCGCCACCTACTTCCTCGAGGTGGTCGAGGACCGGCGGAAGAACCCGCGCGACGATCTCATCAGCCTGCTCGTCGCCGCCGAGGAGAGCGACACCCTGAGTGCGGTGGAGACCGTGAACTTCGCGACGCTGTTGCTCGCCGCCGGCAACGAGACCACCACGCACCTGATCGACAACGCCGTGCTGACCCTCCTCGAGCACCCCGAACAGCACGAGCAGGTACTCGCGGATCCCAGCCTCGTGCCCGCCTGGGTGGAGGAGACCCTCCGCTACGAGGGTCCGGTCCAGCTGGCGTTCCGCCAGGCCACCGAGGACATCGAGATCGGGGGGCACACGATTCCGGAGGGCGACATCGCGATCACCCTCTTCGGCTCCGCGAACCGCGATGACCAGGTCTTCTCCGACGGCGAGCGCTACGACATCCATCGCGACACCCAGGGGCACATGGGCTTCGGGTTCGGGGTCCACTACTGCCTGGGCGCTTCGCTGGCGAGGCTGGAAGCCACGATCGCGCTGGAGGCACTGATCACGCGGCTGCCCAGCTTGCGGCGCACGGAGGCGGAGTTGGAGCGCTTCGACTCCTTCCTGGTGCGGGGCCCCAGCAGCCTGCCGTTGCGCTACGACCGCTAGGCCACGCCCTCCCCCGCTGACGCGGCCGCCCTACAGGGCATAGAGCGCGGCCGCATTGCCCCCCGCGATGGCCGCCTGTTGATCGACGTCGAGCGTCGAGATGCTCTCCTCGAGTTCCGCGGTGACACCCGGGAACACCGCGTCGGCGTGCGGGTAGTCGGAGGCCCAGACGATGCGGTCGGCGCCGCAGAGCGGGGAATTCGCGCTGAACGCAAGTGCGGACTCGTCGGGATCGAAACTGATCCAGCACTGTCGCTGGAAGTACTCGGAAGGTTCGAGTTTCAGGCTCGGCGCGTCCCAGGGAAAGATCGCATGCTGGTGGTTCAGGCGCTCCAGCCAGGACACCAGCCAGCCACCGTTCGCCTCGAGGAAGACCAGCTTGAGGTCTGGGAAGCGCTCGCAGACACCGCCCGCCACGGTGAAGGCAAGCGTATTCATGATGTCGAGGGGGTTCGCGATCGCCTGGCTGTAGAAGATGTTGTCGATTCCGACGGCCTCGAGGGCCTCGTCGATGGGCATCTCCTCGCTCCCGCCCACCGAGTGGAGGCGCAGTCCGAGACAGGCACCGGGCAGATCGCCAGCCTGGTAGGGGTGGAAGCCGATGGGCAGGTTGGCGTCGCTGGCGGCCTTCCACAGCGGGTCGTAACCCCGGTCGTTCATGGGCTTCCAGTCCAGGGTGGGGTTGGGGCGCAGCATCACCCCGACGATCCCCGGCAGATCCCGCACCCGCGCGATCTCGCGCACGGCGAGTTCGATGTCCTGCTGCGGGAGCACCGCGATCCCGAAGAGCCGGCCCTCCGCCTCGCCCACGTGGTCAGAGAGCCAGTCGTTGTAGGCGCGGCACTGCACGTCCGCAAACGCAACGTCGGGAGTCGACTGGATGCCGAGGAGCAGCGTCGGGTAGAGGACCGACTGCGCGATGCCGTCGGTGTCCATATCCTCGAGGCGTGGCTTCGCGTTGAAGGCCGCCGGCCGGACCTGGGTGTAGGGGATCTCGCCGCGGCGGGCGCGTTCCCGGGCCTCGGCGCCCATGCCCGCCACGCCCGCCATGGACATTCCACTCGCCCGGGTGCGGCTGCCGTTGACCACGCACCACTCGCAACCCTCGGCATCGGTTTCGATGTGCCAGATGCGGTCGCGCCAGCGCTGCGGCGCGTAGTCGACCATCCCGCTGGGATGCTCGAGGATGTGGCCATCCGCGTCGACGAAGCGGAGCCCCCGGCTCACGCGATCCTCGCCGGTGCCTGGGGGACGCCCTGCCAGAACTCCGGATCGTGGCCGTAGAAGATGCGTGCGCCCCGGGCCTTCAGCGCCCGGAAGCGCTCGAGGGACTCGAGCATGGCGTCGCGATCGAAGGCCGCGCCCGGCGGCAGCCGAAGCTCTTCGAGAGTCGCGCGCAGATAGCAGGCGTCGCCGGTCAGGATCACGTCTCCGCCGGCCAGCGTCACGCGCAGTGACTGGTGGCCCGGTGTGTGCCCATAGCTGGGAATGCAGGTCACCGAGCCATCACCAAAGACGTCGTGCTCTCCCTCTACGGTGATCAACTCGTGCCCCAGGTCGTAATCCACGGGCTTGTAGCCGATCGCGGCGATCAGGTCGGGTTCGTGGGCGGCCTCCCACTCGCGCTTCTGGACGATCAGCCGCGCCTCGGAGACCTGCTCGTTGCCGCCTGCATGGTCGAAGTGAAGGTGGGAATTGATCAGGTAATCGACCCGCGCTGCATCGATGTCGATGCGCTCGAGGCGCGTGCGGATCTCCTCACCGGGCAGGAACTCCACGCGCATCAGCGACGCGAAGTCCCCCATGTACTCGTCGGCCTGCTCCTGGCAGACGATCCCCAGTCCACTGTCGAAGAGCGCGGTGCCACGCGGGTGGACGATCAGGTAGCAGGGCACGGGGATGCGAAGATCCTCGCTCGCCCCTCCCTCGATGAGCGCCACCTCGGGGAGCGACAGCCAGCCACAGGTCATCGCGTAGAGCTGCAACTCGTCGGACATCCCCGATCCTCCTCTGCGCCCTGGGCGGCGCCGTGAGATCCGCGCCTGCTCATCGCCCCCCGCCGCTCTCTTCGAAGGCGCCGGCCAGCCGGTAGAGGAGCGCCTCTTCGTAGGCGCGGCCCACGAGCATCGCGCCCACGGGCAGGCCTTCGCTTCGCCCGCAAGGCAGGGAGAGCGCGGGGTGATGGGTGTAATCGAAGGCCGGTGTATTCGCGATGGGCGCGAAGGCGGCCTCCACGATCTCCTTCGTCGAGGCATCCGCTCCCGGCAGCGGCGGTGCGACACAGCCGGCCGTGGGCATCAGCAGCGCATCGACCTCTTCGAGCGCGGCATCGTAGTCGGCGCGAAGCCGGCGGACCAGGTTCATGGCCTTCGCGTAGTAGCGCCAGCCGTAGCGCCGGCGCAGCACTTCGGCGCACAGGCTGAAGGCCAAGAGGGGTTTCGGGAGCTCGCCCGTGCGCTGCCTCCAGCCGCGCTGGCGTTCGTAGAGACTGGGAACAAAGAGATCCTCGCGCCCAGGGCCGCAACCGTCGCTGTGGAAGATCGTCAACATCGAGGACTGGAAGATCGCGGCCAGCAGGGCCGGGGCCGCACGGTGCAGGGGCACGGTAACCTCGGAGACCTTCGCCCCCAGGCCCCCCCAGTGCTGCGCGGCCTCGCGCACCAGGCGGTCGACCTCGGGGTCCGAGCCCTCGTGGCCGAACCCCTCGGCCAGGATGCCGATCCTCAATCCCTCGCAGCCCTGCGATACCGCCTCCGCGTAGGGCGTCGTGCGCGGGGCCCGCTGGCGGCCATCCAGGCCGTCGGCACCCGCAAGCACTTCCAACAGCAGCGCGTTGTCGAAGACCTTCGCGGACATGGGTCCGGCATGGTCGATGGTGGCGTCCATCCCCAGAATCCCCGTGTAGGGAACGAGCCCATGGGTGGGTTTCATCCCCACGATCCCGCAGTAGGACGCGGGAATCCGGATCGAGCCCCCTTGGTCGCAGCCAATCGCCAGGTCCACTTCGCCCGCAGCGACCAGGGCAGCGCTTCCCGAGGAGGAACCCCCCGCCATCCGCGTGGGGTCGTGGGGATTGCGAACCGGCCCGGTGTCGCTCGTGTGGCTGCCTCCCGACGCACAGAAGGACTCGCAGACGGCCTTGCCGAGGATGGTTGCACCCGCGTCGAGCATTCGCGTCACGATCGTCGCGTCCACCGGCGGCACGTATCCCTCGAGAATCTTGGTTCCGTTCATCATCGGAACGCCCGCCAGCATGATGTTGTCCTTGAGGGCGACGGTCTTGCCCGACAAGGGCCCCTCGACCGCTCCATCGACGCGACTTCGCACGTACCACGCGCCCAAGGGGTTGTCCTCGGGCCGCGGATGGAACCCCGGGGTTCGGGGATAGCGAACCTCCGGGAACTCGTCGGGCAGCGCGTCGAGTTCACCCACCCCCTGTAGGAAGGGCGCGATCAGATCGGGAAAGGCGGCGAGATCGTCCGGGGCGAGGGAAACCCCCAACTCGCGGGCGACCTCCTCGACTTCGCGGGTTGACGCGGGATGAATGCTCATGGGGGCCTCCTGGCTCGGGGGAGCGCTGTTCGAATCACTTTGGCGCGTCCTGCAGGGACTCGCCGGGCGGAATCGCGGGATCNCCCGGCGCCCGGATGATCTCCACGTAGGTTCCGTCGGGGTCGGTGACGAAGACCACCTCCGAGGCGTGCTCCTCGCTTCGGAAGCGCGAGGCTTCCAGCACGCCACCACCCGCCTGCTGGACACGCGCGAGTGTCGACTCGACGTCATCGACGCGCAGAGCGATATGCGCGAGCCCGACGCGGGTCCAGGGCACGGCATCGACGCGACCGGGCAGGTCGATCTCTTGCAGTTCGATCTGGGTGCCGTCGCGCTCGAGGAAGATTGCCCGCAGCAGGAGGTCCGGGCGGTCGAGCAGCAGCGCCGTCGGCCCGCCAGAGATTTCCAGCTGCGTGAGTTCGCGAAACTCCAGCGCGTCGCGATAGAAGCGCCGCGAGCGCTCGAGGTCGGTGACCCGAATCGCGATGTGCGAGAAGCGCTGGATCGCCATGCGCGCAAGCTACCACCGTCAGCGCGCATTCGCCGCGCGACATTCGCCGCGGTCCGACTCCGGGATCAGCTCGCTTCGAGCCCGCGCAGGATGATGTCCGTGACGGCGTCAGCGGTCGCCTTCGGAGACCGGGAGACCGCGCGAGGCAGCGCGGCGCTCGAAAAGGACAGCCCGAGCCCGCCCAGGACGTGGGCGACGGCCGCGGTGTCCACGGGTTGGATGGAGCCCTCGGCGACGGCGCGGTCGAGCAGGCTCTGCACCACCGCGACCAGGTAGGCCTCGTGGGAGTCCGCGAGGCGCTTGCTGCCGGGCACCCCGGAGATGCTCGCCGCGAACCCTCCCGCGGACGGCTGGACGGCCTCGTTGGCGGCGCGCAGGTAGACACGCACGGCTTCCAGCGCGGGCAGGCTCGCTTCCAGGGACTCGATGGCCCCGCGTCCGATGCGGTGCAGGCGCCGGTCCGCCACCGTCAGCACCAGCTCGTCCTTGCTGGGCGAAATTCCGTACAGGGTGCGGAGCGAGCAGTTCAGCCGGGCTGCCAGCTGGGCCATGGTGAGTTCCGCGAGCTCCTCGTCCACGAGCAATGCCTCGAGTTCGTCGAGCACCTCCCGCTGGCGGCCGGTGAGCCGCGCCTCGACCTCGGGCGGAAGCATCGGCCTGGGCGCACGCACGCCCGGGAAGCGCAGCCGCACCCTCGCCTTGGGCTGCGCGGCGCTCAAGGCAGCAGCGCCTCCGGGATCTCCACCACCCGCGCGCGCAGCCACTCGCCCAGGCTCTTGGCCTGGCCGTCCTGACGCGTGGAGGCCGCGACGCCTTCCTCGAGAAGTCCGTGGATCACGAAGTTGAGCGAGCGCAGCGCGGGCAGCCGGTGCCGGTCGATGGGCAACCCGGCGACCTCCGGGAGCAGCTCGCGGAGGCGCTCGGCGCTGAGGAAATCGTCGAGCCAAGCCCAGGCTTCATCGCTGCGCGCGAACATGCCGAGGTTCGCGTTGCCGCCCTTGTCCCCCGAGCGGGCGCCGAAGACGCTGCCCAGCGGCTGCTGCCGCGTGGGCCCGCCAGGCGCCGAGGCCTTCGGCTCGGGGGCAGGCTCGACCTCGACGTCCATGGGCGGGATCACCGACGACACCTGGTGGGTGTCGCCATCCAGGATTACCACCTCCTGGGTGACAAGGTCCGAGGGGATGCAGGCCGGCTCGTAGACACCAAACGCCCTGCCACCCGCGGGCCCTCCGCCCACGCCGAAGAAACCGGGGATGGTCGCCAGGCCCAGCTCGGTCATCGCGTTCGCGAAGGCGCGCCCGGTCTTCTTCTCGTCCGGGTCCTTGACGGTGATGCGCAAGAGCGCGACCGCCTGCTCGTTGCTGGCCGGGTCGGGCTGGTCGGTGCGCACCAGGTTCGTGGTGACCTGCGCGTAGTCCTCCGGCGCGAAGGGGCAGGCCACCCAGAAGGCCTCTTCGATGAGCTTCGCCTTGGCCTCGATGTCGAGGCCGGTGAGACAGGCCGTCATGCTGTTGCGGAAACCGCCGGCGCGGTTGATACAGACCTTGAGGGTCGCGGGCGGCGGCTCCCCCTTGATGCCGTGCATGCGCACGCGGTCGGGGGCTTCCTGCTCGAGTTCGATGGTGTCGAAGCGCGTGGTCACATCCGGGCCGAAGTACTGGGGGCCCCCGATCTCGTAGAGGAGCTGCGAGGTCACCGTACCCACCGACACCTCGCCCCCGGTGCCCTCGTGCTTGCCGATCACCGACGAGCCGTCCGCCGCGACCTCCGCGAAGGGGAAGCCGGTACGGCTCATGCCCTGCACCTCGGTGAAGAACGAGTAGTTGCCGCCCGTCGCCTGGGTCCCGCACTCGATGACGTGCCCCGCCGCCACTCCACCCGCCAACGCGTCCCAGTCGCTCCGCGACCAGCCGTGGTGCCAGGCGGCCGGGCCGCAGACGATGGCGGCGTCGGTGGCGCGCCCGGTGATCACGATGTCGGCCCCGCGATTCAGCGCGTCCACGATCCCCCAACAACCCAAGTAGGCGTTCGCGGTGAGGAAACTGGCTTCCTTGATGGGGTCGCCCGTCTCGAAGTGCCGGAGCTTGTCGCCGGCCAGCAGGTCGTCGATGCGCGGCATCAGGTCGTCGCCGCGCACGAAGGCGATCTTCGGGTGCAGGCCAAGTTTCTCGGCCACCTCGGCGACACCGGCCGCGCAGCCCTCGGGATCGAGGCCGCCCGCGTTGGAGACCACCTTGATGCCGCGATCGAGACAGGTGCCCATCACCTGCTCCATCTGCGTCACGAAGGTCCGCGCGTAGCCGCCATCGGGCCGCTTCAGCCGGGTACGCGCCAGGATCAACATGGTGAGTTCGGCCAGCCAGTCGCCGGTGAGCGCGTCGATGGGGCCGCCCTCGACCATTTCCCGGGCCGCCGAGAGCCGGTCGCCGAAGAACCCCGAGCAGTTTGCGATGCGAATCGGATCCGCCATGTCAACGTCCTCTTTCGATCTCCAAGCGGCGGACACCGCTCGGCTTCGAGTTTCCCTGCGCCCCCTACTCCCCGTCGCCCGCCGACCCAGCCCCCGAGGAGTCGACGACCAGCAAGAGGGTTCCGCTCTCCACCTGTTCGCCCTCGCTGACCCGCACCTCCGCGACCACCCCGTCCTCGGCGGCGCGCATGGGGTGCTCCATCTTCATGGCCTCGAGGACGATCAACGTCTGCCCCGCCTCGACGGCGTCTCCTACCTGCACGCGCAGGTCGATCACCTTGCCCGGCATGCTGGCCACGAAGCCGCCCTCTTCCTCCTCCGCTCCCGGCAGTTGGAAGCGCGGCTCGATCTCGAAGTGGACGTCACCCCAGGGTCCATGGACGTAGACGTGGTCACCGGCGCGGCTCACGCGGGCGCGGCAGCGGCGCCCCTCGATCTCGACATCGATGCTCTCGGGCGTCCAGGAGTGGACCCAGGCCAGGCTGCCCTCCGAGAAGCGGAAGTGCCCGTCGCGCAGGCTCCGGTAGGCGACCCGCAGCGCGTTCGCGCCGTCGTGAAGGACGACCCGCTGGTCGGGAAGCCGCGCGCTCAGCCAGCCGCTGGGAATATCCCGCCACACGGGGGCGGCCGCGCGGTTGACGCCTTGCAGCCAGAGCGCCGCGACCCGGGCAGCGCGTTCGCGCTCTTCGTCGGAGAGCGGCAACGCACGCGGCGGCGCGACGCGATCGATGAAATCGGTGGTGGTGTCTCCCGCCAGGAACTCCGGGGTCCGCAGGGTCGCCACCAGGAAGTCGCGGTTCGTCACCACACCCCCCAGGTGCGAGCGCTCGAGGCCCAGCGCCAGGCGCCCCGCCGCCTCGCTGCGAGTCGGGGCGTGCGCGATCACCTTCGCGAGCATGGGATCGAAATCGGTCCCGATCACGGAACCACGCGTCACGCCGGAATCCCATCGCAGCGAGGGCGACGCCGCGGGCTCGTAGCCGGAGAGGATCCCCGTCGCAGGCAGAAAATCGTTGGCGGGATCCTCTGCGTAGATCCGTGCCTCGATCGCCGACCCGTTCCAGGAGATGTCCTCCTGTCCGAAGCCCAGGGCTTCGCCCGACGCGATGCGGAGTTGCTCGCGCACCAGGTCGATGCCCGTCACGCACTCGGTGACGGGGTGCTCGACCTGCAGGCGCGTGTTCACCTCCAGGAAGAAGAACTCACCGCTGTCGTCATCGAGCAGGAACTCGACGGTCCCCGCCGACTGGTAGTTCAATGCGCGCGCGAGGCGCAGCGCTGCATCGCCCATGACCCCGCGCATTTCGGCATCGATACGCGGCGAGGGGGACTCCTCGATGATCTTCTGGTGCCGACGCTGGATCGAGCACTCGCGCTCGCCCAGGTGCAGCAGATTGCCGTGGGCGTCGCCCAGGATCTGGATCTCGATGTGACGCGCCCGGGAGACGAAGCGTTCCAGGAAGACGCGGTCGTCGCCGAAACTGCTGGCGGCCTCGCGGCGCGCCGCGGCGACGGCCTCGTCGAGTGCTGCCGCGGATTCCACGACCCGCATGCCCTTGCCACCACCGCCCGCCGAGGCCTTGACGAGCAGCGGAAAACCGACCGCCCCGGCCTCTCCCAGGTCCTCGGAGCCGGGCAGGGTCGGCACCCCGCTCTCCTCGGCCAGGGCCTTGGCGGTGATCTTGTCCCCCATGCGCTCGATGGCCTCGGGGGAGGGACCCACCCAGGCGATGCCTCCCGCAGCCACTTCCCGCGCGAAGGCCGCGTTCTCCGACAGGTACCCGTAACCCGGATGGATGGCGCCGGCCCCGCTGGCCCGGGCGGCCTCCAAGATCCCCTTGCCGTCGAGATAGCCCCCGGACAGGCGCAGCGCCTCGTCGGCATCGGCCACGAAGGGGGCCTCGGCGTCCGCGTCCACGTAGACGGCCACGCAGCGGATCCCCATGCCGTGGGCGGCGCGGATCACGCGGCGCGCGATCTCTCCCCGGTTCGCAATGAGCAGGGTCGTAAAACTCACAGCCGGAACACCCCGTAGGCCTCGGCGCCCTTGACGGGCGTGTTGCGGACAACCGAGAGGGAGATCCCCAGCACCGTGCGCGTGTCACGCGGATCGATGAGACCGTCGTCGCTGATGGCGCCAGTGGCCTCGAGGGCCAGCGACCCCTTTTCCTGGGCGGCCTCTACGGCAGCGCGAAGCTTCGCGTCGGCCTCCTCGTCGAAGGGCTCGCCCTTGCGCGCCGCCTGGCCGCGGCGGACGATGGACATCACGCCCGCGATCTGCTTGCCCCCCATGACGGCGATCTTGGCACTGGGCCAGATGAAGGTGAAACGGTTGTTGTAGGAACGGCCCGACATCGCGTAGGTGCCCGCCCCGTAGGAGGCGCCAAAGATGACCGTCAGGTGCGGCACCGTGGAGTTGGTGACCGCGTTGATCATCTGGGAGCCCTTCTTGATCATGCCCGCCTGCTCGAAATCCTTGCCGACGATGAAACCCGTGAGGTTCTGCAGGAAGAGCAGCGGCACGTCGATCTGGTTGCAGAGCTGGATGAAGTGCGCGGCCTTCTCCGCGGAATCCGGGTAGAGGACGCCGTTGTTCCCCAGCACGCCCACCGGGTAGCCGTGGATCGACGCCCAGCCGCAGACCAGCGTCGGCCCATAGCGGGGCTTGAACTCCTGGAAGCGCGAGCCGTCCGCTACCCGCCCGATCACGTCCCGAACATCCACGGGCCGGCGCAGGTTGGCGTCCATCAACCCCAGCAGTTCGTCGGGATCGAGCACGGGCTCGTCCACTGCGAGGCTCGGCGGCGGGCCGGGCTTGCGCCAGTTGAGGTGCGAGATGATCTCGCGACACAGGCGCAGCGCGTCGTGCTCGTCCTCCGCGAAGTACTCGCCCAGGCCCGAGATCTCCGCGTGCATCTTCGCGCCGCCGAGGGTCTCGGCGTCCGAGTCCTCTCCCGTCGCCATCTTCACCAGCGGCGGCCCGGCCAGGAAGATCTTCGACTGCTCTTTGATGACGACGTTGTAGTCCGACATGCCGGGCTGGTAGGCGCCGCCGGCCGTGGACGAGCCGAAGACCACGCAGACCGAGGGGATGCGCAGCTTCGAGAGTTCGATCATCTCGTAGAAGAAACGGCCCGTCTCCGCGAAGTGCTCGGTGCGCGGCGGCCTCCGCTTCTTCTTCTTCGTGTCCGATTCGTCATCCCCTCCCCGGCGCAGGTCGGCGCCCGCCGACTCCACGAAACTCACGTAGGGGATGTGGTTGTCCCGGGCGATCTCGAGACCGCGCTCCCACTTCTTGCCCATGTAGGGGGTGATCGCGCCGCCGAGCACCGTGGGGTCGTTGGCGAAGAGCACGCATTCGACGCCAGCGATGATGCCGATGCCGAGCACCGCGCCGCCGCCCATGGTGTAATCCGAGTCGTAGGCAGCCAGCGGGCTGATCTCGAGGAAGGGACTGTCGGGATCCAGCGCCAGGTAGACGCGCTCGCGAACGGCGAGCTTGCCGCGCTTGGCGAGGCGCTCATGGTGATAGGGGCCACCCCCGGCCTCCGCCTCGTCGTGGAGTTTGTCGATTTCCTCGAGCTTCTCGAGCATCCAGGCGCGATTCTCCTCGTACTCGGAGGTGCGCGTGTCGAGTTTCGATGCCAGCGCGGGCGCGATCAGGGTCGGATTCATGGGCCTCCCGTGGGCCAGGTGGGAGCCGCTCGCAGCGGCCCCGCTTACCTTGACAGCTAGGTAACACGTAGGGTAACAACAATCAATAAATATTACCCATCGAGAGGAGCGCCCATGGAGGTCGTGAAGGTCAGCCGGAAGGCCGGGGTGATGACCGCCACCCTGGCCGACGTGGAAAATCGCAACGCCCTGGGCGGCGCGCTGATCTCGGGGATCCACGCGGCCCTCGAGGCCGCCAACGCGGAGCCTGCGATCTACGCGCTAGTCCTCACCAACGAGGGCAGCACCTTCTGCGCCGGCGCCAACCTCAAGGAGCGCTCGGGGAGTGCGACCGCGACGGCGCCCAGCATCAGTTTCGAGGACCTGCTTGGCGCCATCCAGACCTCCCCTACCCCCGTACTGGGACGC
>JABSQX010000299.1 GCA_013215615.1 Myxococcales bacterium
CGCCAGCCGAGGCTGGGAGCGCCAACGATCCTGCTCGGCCGCGCCCAGACTCCCGGACCCGACTCGTCTGTCCATGTCAGTGATGATGGTGGTGGTGCCCGTGGCGACTGGTCTTCAGCTTCTCCGTGAAGTCGATCACCCGCCAGTTGGGCGATGGATCCCCCTTCGGGTCATCGAGAGGGGCGGGCTGCTGGCTCACGAAGGGTACCGAGCAACTCGTGTGAATCGCCTCCGTGACGCCGTCGATGCTCACCCACGTCTTCGAGCCAAGGTCGGATTCGCCGTGGGCGGTTCCGTCGATCGAGAAACCGTTCTCGGACCCCATGGAGAGCACTGTGCCGTTCGTCAGGTCCACGCCCGTATAAACCACCGACTCGTTGTAGAAGGACTTGGCGGTGAAGCGGACCGTCGCGCCCGAAATGTCCGGACCGGTGTACTGCAGGAGCATGGCGGCGATCTTCTTCGTGCAGATCTGCGGCTCCTCGGGAGGCGACTGGACCGTGATGGTGGCCTCCGCGGTCCCCGGCGTGCATTCCTGCCCGGCCACGAAGCCCGTCGCGGTGGCCACGTTGGTGGTCTCCTCCTCGATCAGGGCGGTGGTCGTGAAGGTCGCGCTCGCACCGGCGGGAAGACTGACCCCGCTGGCGATGCTTCCCAGCAGATCGTCGTCCACGCTCAGCCCGTCGACCAGTGAGTCGTTCGGGTTCGTGACCACGTAGCGATATTCGACCTCGGCGCCCAGGCTGGCACTGCCGCCTTCCGTCGTGTCCAGACCGAAGACCTGCAGCGCGCCGAACTGGTCGCCCAGGTTGAGGGGCTGGGAGCAGGAGGTATGAAAATATCCCTCCTGGATCACGTCATCAGTCACCGCGTCCTTGATCCAATACCCGGTGGTGCTGCCGAGGTGGTTGCTCGAACACGAGGACGTGCGGACCACCGTGACGATTCCTCCCCCCTGCACGGGACTCTCGTCGACGAGGAGTGTCGATTGCGGGGGCGCCTGTGCGCCGCTGCCGATGACGATGCGCACAGGATTCGCGCTGGGTTGATCGATATCCGCGCATGCCACCTTGTGGGAATCCTGGCCGTGCATGGTCTGGCTGCAGTCACCTCCCGTGTAGCGCAGCTGCAGCGCGTTGACCTTCCCCTGGCAATGCGGCGGAGGCAACACGTCGATGGAGGTGATGCACTCGTCCTCGTCGGAATCCGGCAGGTTCACGGTGCCCGCTCCCGTGGAGGTCACCGAGACGATCCGAATGCTGCCGAAGACCATGCCGGGACCAAAGGGCTGGGAGCACGAGGTGTGGAACTTGTCGAGTTCGATGACGTCGTGGCCACCGCCCGTGCTGGCAATCACGACGCGCGTGTTGGATCCGATCTTGTGCTTGCCCGCGTTGGCGGCTTCCACGACCACCGTGCCGCCGACCGGTACGGCCTCCTCCATGGCGAAGATGGTCTTCTTGTGGCGCTTCTTCCCCCACCAGCCCCAACCATGGCTCCAGCGCTTTCGCTTCTTGCCGCTGACCAGGATGTCCACCGGGCTCTCGCCGTTCGCGCCGCCCCGGCAACGCACCTTCTTGGGGTTCTGGAGGTGACTGCTGGCCTCGCAGCCCTCCCCCGTGTACTCGAAGCTGAAGGCCGTCACCTTCCCTTCGCAGGAGTCTCCGATCACGTCGGGGGGCTGAACCACGCAGCCCTCCTTCTCGACGTCCAGGCTGCACTCCGAATGAAGGATCTCGCCAAGATCCACCAGAAG
>JABSQX010000300.1 GCA_013215615.1 Myxococcales bacterium
TCATGTAGTCCGCGGGCTTCACGGGCAGCGGCAGGCCGATGGCCTCGAACTTCTCGGCGGGGATGGCGTGCCAGCGCGCCATCACCTGGGCGAAATCCCGCGCGATGGCGTCGCGCTCCTCTGCGCTCGCAACCAGCGTGTAATCGTTCTCTCCGTCGACGTGCTCGAGGATCGCCACCGCGGGGTCGCTCCGGGAGGCCACCACCTCGGGGACGGGGATGCCCTCGGCGTGCAGCACGCGCAGGATCTCCACCTCGCGCTCGAGGCCGTAGATGCGCGTGTACGCGAAGTCGCTGCCCCGCGAGCCGCGCACGTAGTAGCGGCTGCCCTCGCCGCCACGGTCCAGCTCGATGAACCAGCCGGGGCGTCCCCCGGACTCGCGACCACCCTGGCGGGTGAAGCCGGCGATCTTCCCGCCCAGGGTCGACTCCACCCAGGGAAAGACTTCTTCGTGTGTCAGCAGCGCCATGCTCGTCTCCCCTCGCGAGGGCGACCCGGCCGAACCCCGGGACGTACCCCGCTGCCTCTCGCTCAGTCCACGCCCGACTCCGGGTCGATCCGGTAACGGATCGGAAGGGACTTGAGGCCCCCCACCGTGCTCGACTGCAGGCGCTCCACGGGCCCCGTCTGCTCGACGGCGACGAGGCGCTGGGCGAGTTGCCGGAACAACACCCTCAGCTCCAGCCGGGCCAGGTGGGCGCCCATGCAGAAATGCTCCCCCACCCCCAGGCTGAGGTGCGGGTTGGGGTGGCGGTCGATGCGGAAGCGGAAGGGCTCGTCGAAGACCCGCTCGTCGCGGTTCGCGGAGGCGTAGAAGAGCGCCACGGTCTCCCCCTTGCGGATCTTCTGTCCCGCGAGTTCCACGTCCGTGACCGCGGTGCGCGCCATCTGGATCACCGGGCTCGTCCAGCGCAGGATCTCCTCGGCCGCGCGAGTCGCCAACGCGGGTGTCTCGACCAGCCGCCGCCACTGCTCGGGGTTGTCGAGAAAGGCCATCAAGCCGCCCGTCATGGCGTTGCGGGTGGTCTCGTTGCCCGCCACCACCAGCAGCAGGTAGTAGGAGGCCAACTCGTGGGGGGTGAGCGGCGCCTCTTCTATCTGCGCGCGAGCCAGCACGCTCACGAGATCGTCCCCGTCTCCATGACGGCGCTCCTCCGCGAGCTCCGCGAAGTACTGGTAGAGCTCGTCGGAGGCGCGCAGGCGCGTCTCGTGCGCGCTCTCCCCCGGTTTCTGGTATTCCGGATCCGTCGCCCCCACCACCGCGTTCGTCCACTCGAAGAGGCGCGGCCAGTCCGCGCGCGGTACCTCGAGCATCCAGGCGATCACCGCGATGGGGAGCGGCGCCGCGACCTTCTCCACGAAGTCGCACTCGCCTTCCTCGGCATGGGCGGCCAGCTCATCGAGCACCTCCCGGGAGATGGCCTCGACCTGCGCTTCTGCGGCCTGCAGCGCGCGGGGCGTGAAGCGACGCGAGAGCAGCTCCCGGTAGTGGCGGTGCCTGGGGGGGTCCATATGGATGATGGTCTCGGGCTCGCGCGCGTCGTCGCTCGCGTAATCGGCGCCCACCACGATCTGGAAACGCGGCTGGTTCGAGAAGAGCTGCGGCTGCCGGGAGACCTCGACGATCTCGGCGTGACGGCTCAGCGCCCAGAAGGGGAAGTCGTGGGCCTCGTAGCGGTGCACCGGCGACTCCCGGCGCAGGCGGGTCCAGGTCTCGTGGGGATAGCCGTCACGAGCGTAGAGGG
>JABSQX010000301.1 GCA_013215615.1 Myxococcales bacterium
CTGGCGTTGTGGCGAGCGCGAGGTTTCCGTGGGCAACTCGGCGAGGGTTGGCGGCTACCCGAGGACGGGCAGCCCCTAAAGGGCGTCGAGCGCCACCGCCTGGCGGGCCGCGTGGCGGCCATCGGAGCGCTACTGGCGTTTGCCTGCGCGGCCGTCGTCTTGGCGGGGATGTTCTCGCGGGTCGCCTGAGCCCTCGCTTCGCGTTGGTGTAGATTGGAGGCACCCAGCCGGAGGCGCTCATGCATCTGAATCTCGGATCCATCTTGCGGGGCAGTGCTGCCCGCCGACCCGAACACGTGGCCCTGCGCCTCGATGCGTACACCCTGAGCTACGCGGAACTGGACCGGGCGGCCCGGGGCGTGGCGGCGGGGCTTCTTGACCGGGGCGTCGCGCCCGGCGACAAGGTGGCGTTGATGATCCCCAACGTGCCCGAGTTCAGCATCGCGTATTTCGGGATCCTCTACGCGGGGGCCACGGTGGTGCCTCTCAACGTGCTGCTCGCGGCCCCCGAGGTCGAATATCACCTGAGGGACTCCGGGAGCTGCCTGCTGATCGCGCACTCCCTCTTCGGCGATCCCGCCGCCGCGGGGGCCGCCGCCGCGGGGGTGCCGCTACTCGCTGCGGACGCCGACGATGGCCTGGGCGCGTTGGCGGCGACCGAAGGCGTGGATGGGCCGCGACCCACGAACCCCGCCGACACCGCGGTGATCCTCTACACCTCGGGCACCACCGGCAAGCCCAAGGGCGCGGAGCTCACGCACTCCAATCTCTTTCTCAACTGCGCGCTGGTCGTGCCGCGGCTGGTTCCGGTGACCCACGAGGAGGTGGCGCTGGCGACCCTGCCGCTCTTCCACTCCTTTGGCCAAACGGTGATCCAGAACGCTTGTATCGCGCTGGGGGCGACCTTCACGCTGCTCCCCCGCTTCGAGCCGGGCGCGGCCTTCGAGGTGATCGCGCGCGACGGCGTGACGCTCTTCGCCGGTGTGCCGACGATGTATTTCGGGCTGCTCCACCACGAGACCGCGACACCGCCCGACACCTCGTCGCTGCGGCTTTGTATGTCGGGCGGGGCGCCGATGCCCGTGGAGGTGATGAAGGCCTTCGAGGAGAAATTCTCGGTGCAGATCCTGGAGGGCTACGGGTTGTCCGAGACCTCGCCCGTCGCGAGCTTCAACGACCTCGAGCGCTCCCGTAAGCCGGGCTCCATCGGCTACCCGGTCTGGGGCGTCGAGATGCAGATCGTGGACGACAAGGACCATCCGCTGCCCGACGGCGAACGCGGCGAGATCTGCATCCGCGGTCACAACATCATGAAGGGCTATCTGGGCCGCGAGGAGGCCACCGCGGAGAGCATGCGAGGGGGTTGGTTCCACTCGGGGGACGTGGGCATCCGCGACGCAGACGGAGCCTTCTTCATCGTGGATCGCATCAAGGACATGATCATCCGCGGCGGCTTCAACGTCTACCCACGCGAGATCGAGGAGGTTCTCTACGCCCACGAGTCCATCGTGGAGGCGGCCGTGCTGGGGGTTCCGCACGAGAGCCACGGCGAGGAGGTGAAGGCGGTGGTGGTCTCCTCGGATCCGGCGCTAGACGCCGAGGCTCTGATCGCCTGGTGTCGGGAGCGCCTCGCCGCCTACAAGTACCCGCGAGTGGTGGAGTTCGTGAAAGAACTCCCCAAGGGTCCCACGGGCAAGATCCTGAAGCGCGAGTTGGTCTCCTAGTTCTC
>JABSQX010000302.1 GCA_013215615.1 Myxococcales bacterium
CACCACTCGGAAAGGATCCCCGTTGCCGGCGCTCTCCAGCATCATCGTCGTCGGTGGATCTCTGGCCGGCATTCGCAGCGCCGAAGCGCTGCGACGTCGGGGTTACGCGGGCCGGCTGTCGTTGGTGGGCGCCGAAGTCGAACGACCTTACGACCGCCCCCCGCTCTCCAAGGAGTTGCTACGTGGCGACCGGGAGCCCGAGAAGATCCAGCTGACCCGGGACGATGCCTTCGAGGCCCTCGAACTGGACCTGCACCTGGGCGTGGCCGCGGAGGCCCTGGAACCCGAGGAGCGCTGCCTGCAACTCGCCAACGGCGATCGACTTCCCTACGACGGCCTCGTCATCGCCACCGGCGCCCGCGCGAGAGCATTGCCCGGCGTAGATCCGATGCCCGGCCTGCATACCCTTCGCAGCCTCGCGGATGCCCTCGAGATCCGCGCCGCGCTGGGAAAGAATCCGCGCGTGGCCGTGGTGGGCGCGGGCTTCATCGGCGCCGAGGTCGCCGCCAGTTGCCGGCAGCTGGGCCTCGAGGTCAGCATGATCGAAAGCCTGCCCTCCCCCATGGCACGGGTCCTCAACGCTCGCGTGGGCGCGGTCTGCAGCGCGGCCCATCGAGATCACGGCGTGGACCTGCGGCTGGGGGTCGGCGTCGAGGCCGTGGAGGGCGCTGGACGCGTGGAAGGCTTGAAGCTCTCGGATGGCAGCCGCGTCGAGGCCGACCTGGTGGTGGTGGGCATCGGTGCGACGCCCGAAACCGGCTGGCTCGAAACGTCCGGGCTGCCTCTCGATGACGGCGTGGTCTGCGACGCGCGTTGCGCGACCCCGGCACCGGGCGTGGTGGCCGCCGGCGACGTGGCGCGCTGGCACCACGAGGGTTACGGGGAATCGATCCGCATCGAGCACTGGACGAACGCCGTCGAGCAGGCGGACGCCGCCGCGGCGCGGCTGCTCGAGGGCGAAGCGGCCCCGCCCTTCACCCCGATTCCCTTCGTGTGGTCCGATCAGTTCGACCTGAAGATCCAGGCGACGGGACGCATCCATCCCGACGACGAGATGTTCGTCGCTCACGGTTCCCTCGAGGAGCGCCGCTTCGTGGCGCTCTTCGGCCGAGAGGGGCGCCTGCGAGGAGCCCTGGCGCTCAACCGCGTGCGCGACTTGATGGGCTACCGACGCATGCTGCGAGACGGCATCAGCTGGCAAGACGCCCTCGAGCACGCCCGGGGCGACTGAAGGGAGCCCCGCCCAAGGGCGAGGGATGCTGGCGCGCCCGGCACGACTCGAACGTGCGGCCTCCAGGTCCGCAACCTGGCGCTCTATCCAACTGAGCTACGGGCGCTCGAAAGCGGGCGGCCACGGTAGCGCAACCGCCTGGGAAAACATGGCGGAGAGAGTGGGATTCGAACCCACGGTACCTCTCGGTACACACGCTTTCCAAGCGTGCGCCTTAAGCCGCTCGGCCATCTCTCCCCGGAGCCGGGAGCATACCGCGACGGCGGCAGGGGCGGGAGCGCGCGTCTGGGGGTTCCGGTGGCTCCCTCATTCCCCGCCGTCCTTCGGCGCCCCTGCCAGCAGACGCTCGCGCAGCCCAGCGGCCTGGGCGCGCAGGCGCCAGAAGCGCGGTTTGCGCTTTTCGAGAAAGGCGGCGGCGCCCTCCTGGCCCTCGGGCATGTCGAACCAGTCGGGATAGAGTTGCTGGCCGATCAGGCCCTGCTCCGC
>JABSQX010000303.1 GCA_013215615.1 Myxococcales bacterium
CCCCCGGCGATGACTCTGCGGTCGCAGGCGAACTGGACCCTCACGGGCCCCGGACGCTAATAGGAGAAACGCGTCTCTTCGTGCGTGGGCTGAGTGAACGACTGCACGAGGGACGGGAATACCTGGTGGCGATCTTCGAAGCGAAGGCCCAGGGCCAGCAGGATCTTGCGCTTGGTGTCCATCCGGCAGTTCAAGCCCTTCTCGACGCTGTGGATCGTGCGGAGCGCGACCTTGGCCTTCCGCGCGAGTTGGGCTTGCGTCATGAGTCGGTTCTCACGCATCTCGCGGACGCGGTTGATCGGCGTCGCGCTGGATTCACTATGCTGCATGGCTTCAGGCTCCCTGTGGTCCCCGAGACTCCGGGCTTGGTGGGCTTTGTGCTGACTGCTTGCCGTTTCGTCCATACGCAGGATTTCTTTAGGGAAAATGAGGCGTTCTGGAGGCGTTGGGGGTTCACCATTCCCGCTCGAATACGCCGAGACCCCACGGGGTTGGGCGTTCGGCCCGCGTATCATCTGCGTGTTCGAGGATCCTTGTCGTATTGAAAACACCGCAACCCTCCCCCGCGACGTGTCGATGTGATGCCCACCTCCGACCCAACGGTCGGGGTCCACTGATCCGCAGCCCGGCCGAGGGCGGCGTCCGGGCGGACTTCCAAGCGGCACTCGCCGCGCGAACAGACGAGAAGCCTTGACGAGACGTTCACTGAGCCTCCTCGTGATCCTTGCGGTCGTATTCACCGCCATGTTCCTCGGCGTCTGGGCGGTGGCGGGTTTCGCGCCCGAGCGCCTCCGTGGCGAGGCGCAGCGCTGGCTCGAGGACATGACGGGGGGCCCGGTGGAGTTCCGGGAGCTGCGCCTGGTCGTAGGCTTCCCCATGCATCTCGAGGTCGGCGATCTGCGGGCCATGGGCGGAGAGTTCAGCGTCGAGCGCATCTCTCTGCGCTTCTCTGCGCTCTCGCTGTTGCTGGGGCGTCCGCGGGCCAGTCGAGTGATTCTCGAGGGCGCCGAACTGGATGTGCGGGCCAGCTCCGAGGGAGGTTCGGAAGCGCCGAGCACGCAGGACTGGTGGCGGTTGACCGACGGGGCTGAGGCGCTGATCGCCGTGGTCGAGGCCCGGGTGCGAGAGCTGCTCGCCCAGCCCGGATTCGCGGATAGCATCGAGCTGCGGCGCAGTCGCCTCCGCTACGTGGACTCGCGGCCGGGTGTACCTGAGTTGATCCTCGAGCTGGAGTCGCTGGCAGGTCGACTGCAGTTGAGTCGCCTGCGGGGGGCGACCTCCCTTTGGATGTCGGCGGCTCTCCGGGTCGGGGACTCGAGGGTGAAGCGGCTCGAAGCGGTCGGCAGTCGCTCACGGGATGGCGGCGTGAGCATGTCGATGTCGATCGATGCCTTCGAACTCACCGCCCTCTCAGCGCTATTGGGAAGTGATGCAGGGAATTCTGGGCTCGATGGGCGCGTGCAAGGTGTGGTGAACTTCTCCTCCCCCTCCGGCGAAGCGGCAGAAATTGGAGTGGACCTGGTGTTCATGGACCTGACGCTTCCCGCGGAACCTGGCGGGAAACCCCTGGAATCCGAGCGCCTGGCCCTGCGCGGACGCATCGACGTGGATGCGGAAGGTTTGTGGACGACTTCCGCTGAACTCCAGGGCGAAGCAATGGAACTGCGTGTCGATGCAGCTTCCCGGCGC
>JABSQX010000304.1 GCA_013215615.1 Myxococcales bacterium
CCGACCCGTGACTCGCTCTGCGCGGGCCGCTGCGACTACGGGGGCTGGTTCACGGCAGCGGCGGCCCAGGAGAACATATTCGCCGTGCAGTTCCACCCCGAGAAGAGCCAGGCGGCGGGCAAGCGCCTGCTCGACGCCTTCGCGAACTGGATGACCTCGTGCGCATGATTCGCAGGGTGGGACTGGTCGTCCTTTGCCTGGGACTCGCCTGCGCGGGCCCTCCTCCCGTCGTGGTCCACAGTACCCACGAAAAGACCGAGGGGTTGTTTCGCAACGTCGCGGTCTTTCCCTTCGCGGAGGGCACGCGTCTCTCGCTCTCCTTGGAGCCCGGAGGCGTGTCGCCGGGGGACGCCGCGGCCCTGGTCTCCCGCTTCGTGGTGGAGGCCTTGCGGGGTGAGGCGATCCGGGTGATTTCGCCCGGTGATGTCGAGGTGGCCTTCAAGAGCCTGCACAGGGAGGCGCCGCGGGCCGACGCGGTGCTCGCCGCACGGGTGGCGGCAAGCAAGTTCGGCGCCTCGGCGGTGGTGATGGGGGAGGTGCTGCGCTACCGCGAGCGGGTGGGAAAGTCGCTGGGAGCGCAGCGACCGGCATCCGTGGGTTTCCGTTTCACGCTGTACAGCGCGCCGACGGGGCAGCGCATCTGGAGCGTGCGCTTCGATGAGACCCAACAGACCTTGAGTGCCGCTCCACTGCGTGCGTACCGCTATCCGGGAGCTGGCACCCGTTGGCTCTCGGCCGGGGAGCTGGCGCGCTGGGGGGCCGCTCGGGCTCTGTCGGCAGTACCGGCTTCGATCCGATGAGCTTCGAGTTGATCCCCGCCATCGATCTCCTGGGGGGAGCCTGCGTTCGGCTGTCCCAGGGCCGTTACGACGCGGCGACCGTCTACGAGCGCGACCCGGGTGCCATGGCAGGCCGCTTCGCCGCGCACCCGATCGAACGGCTGCACGTGGTGGATCTAGATGGCGCGCGCGAGGGGCGGCGGGTGAACGACGACGCGCTGCGGCGCATCGTGGCGGCAGCGGCGGGAGTGCCCGTGCAACTCGGGGGTGGACTCCGAGATTCCGAGAGCATCGCGGCGGCTCTCGACCTAGGCGTGGATCGCGTGGTGCTGGGTACGGTGGCGCTTCGAGAACCCGAACTCGTGAAGCAGGCGGCTCTCCTGCAACCGGGGCGGATCGTGGTCGGAATCGACGTCCGAGAGGGCCGGGTGGCGGTGGAGGGCTGGCTGGAGGCCAGCGATGTCGACGCTCTGGAGCTGGCGCGGCGTTTCGAGGACGCGGGCGTCGCCGCACTTGTTTATACGGACATCGCACGCGACGGCGTGCTCGCGGGTCCCAACCTGGAGGCGACGGCCGCGCTGTCCGCCGCGCTGGAGATCCCCGTGATCCTCTCCGGCGGGGTTTCCTGCATCGCGGACCTGCGGGCGGCCGCGGAACCCGAGCTGGGCTTGGCGGGAGCCATCGTGGGACGGGCGCTCTACACCGGCGCCATCGATCTCGCGGAGGCCCTTGCGGCCCTGGGAGATCGGGCGTGTTGACCAAGCGGATCATTCCCTGCCTCGACGTGCACGACGGCCGGGTGGTGAAGGGTGTGCGCTACGCGGATCACGTGGACGCGGGAGATCCGGTGGAAGTGGCGCGGCTCTACGACGCCCAGGAGGCGGACGAGGTGAC
>JABSQX010000305.1 GCA_013215615.1 Myxococcales bacterium
ATCGACCGGATCGCCAAGAAGATCGTCGATGACCTGCTCGAGAGCGGTGACGAGGTCAGCGTCGATTTCGTCGACAAGGTGGCGGCGCCGCTCCCCATCGCGGTCATTGCCTGGCTGTTGGGTGTGCCGGAAAGTGACTGGGGGCTGCTCTTCGACTGGACGAATCGGACCATCGGCGCCGGCGACCCCGAGTACCAGAAGGAGGGCCAGACCGCGGCCGAGACCGGCAACGCCGCCATGATCGAACTCTTCAGCTACTTCACCCAGCTCGTGGAGGAGAAGCGGAAGAACCCCGCCGACGACCTGATCACGCTGTTTACCAACGCCGAGGTCGACGGCAAGAAGCTCGAGCCGATAGACGTGCTCGCGTGGTGCTTCATCATCGTGGTCGCGGGCAACGAAACGACGCGAAACGGAACGAGCGGTGGCATGCTCGCGCTCATCGAGCATCAGGACCAACTCCGCAAGGTCCAGCAGGACCCGAACCTGCTGAAGCCCGCGGTCGAGGAGATCCTGCGCTGGACGAGCCCGATCATCCACTTCGCGCGCACCGCCACGGCCGACACGGAGATCCGGGGGCAGAAGATCCACAAGGGGGAACTCGTCGGGCTCTTCTACGGCTCGGCGAATCGCGACGAAGAGATCTTCGATCGGCCCTTCAGCTTCGACGTCACCCGCAAGCCGAACCGGCACCTCGCCTTCGGCATCGGCGAGCACTTCTGCGCCGGTGCCCACGTGGCGCGCCTCGAGATGGAGATGGCCTACAAGTACCTGCTGCCGCGCATCGAGGAGATCGAGCTGGCGGGCGAGCCGGAGCGTCTCTACTCGGCACTGGTAGGCGGCGTGAAGCACCTGCCGATCCACTATCGCCTGCGTCCGGCCTGAGCGAGCGCTGGCAGGGAGGCTTCAGGCCGCCGGAGCGGGGCGCCAGGCCTGGATGCAGCGCGGTGCTCGCCCGCTTCCAACCATTTGCTCTCCCAAGCGCCGCCGCAACGCGTAGTGGCTGCCGAGCACGGCGTCCAGAGTGTGGATGCGGCGGGAGTAGCGGTGCTGCATGTGCTCATCGGTGAAGCCGATGGCTCCGAAGCACTGCAAGGCGCGCTGGGCCACGTCTCGCCCGGCGCGGCCCGCGTGGGCCTTCGCGACCATCGCGAAGTCGCTCGCGTCTCCTGCGCTCCACTCCTCGAGGCAGGAGAGGCAGAGTTCCTCGAGGCTCGAGACGTCGATCTGCGATTCCGAGAGCAGGTGCTGGATGGCCTGGAAGTTCGCGAGAGGCTGGCCGAACTGCTCGCGCTCGTTGGTGTGCCGGACCGCCTCCTCGAGGAGCATGCGGCTGGCGCCGAGGATCTCGAAGCTGGCGGCGAGGCGGGCCAGGGCCTCGGCGCGTCTGTCCTCTTCGGCGTTGCGCGGGAGTTCCCGGGTGTCGCCCCCTCCCGTCTCCACGCGCTGCACTAGATGCGCGTCGAAGGCGCGGGACGGGCCCGGGGAAAGTTCCTTGGCGGGGTGGACGAGAAAGTGGTCGCCGCCATCCGCCACCACGAAGTGCGTGTGCTCGTCCAGGCCCCAGCAGAGCAACGCCCCTCCGGATTCGACGCCGAAGGCCAGCGCCGAGGCGGGTACGCCCAGCGCCTCGGCGGCCGC
>JABSQX010000306.1 GCA_013215615.1 Myxococcales bacterium
CTGTTGGCACTCCTCGCGGAGGATCTCCACAAGCGCGGCGAGCTCCGTGGCGGCGGGGTGGTTTCCACGGTCATGAGCAACCTGGGGCTCGAAAGCTCCCTGGAGCGACACGGGTTGCGCCTGAGCCGCACCGCAGTGGGCGATCGCTACGTGGTCGAGCGCATGCGGGAAGGTGGTTACAACCTGGGCGGCGAGCAGTCCGGACACGTGATCTTCCTGGATCACAACACCACCGGGGACGGGCTCATCACCGCCCTGCAGTCGCTCGCGATCGTCACGCGTTCCGCGCTACCGCTCTCCCAGCTCAGCGGTGACTTCCGCCGCTTCCCCCAGGTACTCTTGAACATCGAGGTATCCGAGAACCGCCCGATCGAGGAGATCCCGGAATTGCAGGCGCTGATTGCCCGAATCGAGGGCGAACTCGGCGGCGAGGGCCGCGTGCTGATCCGCTACTCGGGGACCGAGGCGAAAGTCCGAGTCATGGTGGAGGGTCCCACAGAGAAGCGCGTGAGCGCCTACGCGGCAGAACTCGCCGAGGCGATACGCGGCTTGCTGGGGGGTCGTTGAGGGGCCGCGCTTCGCGCTGCGCGGGCGCTTCATTGCGGCCGAGCCTGCACGCGTCATGACGCGGCTCTGCTGGCCGCTGGCGAGCGCGGCCGAGATGCGCGCCCTTGACCGCTACAGCATCGACACGCTGGGCGTTCCGGGCGACGTACTGATGGAGAGCGCCGGCCGCGCGGTCGCCGAACGAGTCTTGGAGGGCCTGGCTCCAGGCGCGTCGGTTTGCGTGGTCTGCGGCACGGGCAACAACGGTGGCGATGGGTTGGTGGTGGCGCGTCAGCTGCACCTCTTGGGCGTGCCGGTGCAGGTTGGGTTGCTCGGCGATCCGCCGACGCTCTCGACGGATGCGGCTCGAAACCTCGAGCGCGCCCGCGAGGCGGGGGTGCGCGTCGAGGGAGCCAACTGGGAGGCGCCGGGCCAGGGCGTGATCGTCGACGCCATCTTCGGCACGGGTCTCTCGCGGGACGTGAGCGGCCTCGCCGCGGAGTACATCCAGCGCATCAACGACGCACGCGGGCGTGCTCCTGGGGCGCTTCGCGTCCTCGCCGTGGACCTGCCGTCGGGCCTGTCGGCGGACACCGGCCAGGTGCTCGGGGTGGCGGTCGCCGCCGATTCGACCCTGACCATCGGGCTCCCCAAGATCGGCTTGCTCCTCGAGCCCGGCCGCACCCGGGCGGGAGAGGTGCGCGTCGCCCGCATCGGCATCGCGGACGAGACGCCGGATACGGTCTGCGCCGCGGCATCCCTGACGCGGGCTGGCGCGGGCGCGGGGTTGCCCGCGCGTCCAAGCGACGGCCACAAGGGAAGTTTCGGTCATGCGCTGATCGTGGCGGGCTCAGCGGGCAAGAGCGGTGCAGCGGCGCTTGCGGCACTGGGCGCGGGGCGAATGGGTGCGGGTCTGGTCAGCGTCGCCTGCCCGGAGGGCATCCACGCAATACTCGAGGTGAAGTGCACCGAGGCGATGACCGAGGGACTTCCGGAAACCGCCGGTCACGAACTCGCGCCGGAAGCCGTGGAGATCGTGCGCGAACTCGCGATCAGCCGGGACGCGGTGGGCCTGGGGCCGGGGCT
>JABSQX010000307.1 GCA_013215615.1 Myxococcales bacterium
CAGTCCCGGCGCACCGCCTCGAGGCCCACCACTTCGAGTTCGTCTTCCACCAGGCCCGCGTAGCGCTTCTTGCTGCCGCTGCGCCCCCCCCGCACCCGCGGCATGAAGAAGTGGCTGAAGAGCTTTTCGAGTTCCAGCGTGAGGCGCGGCTCCACCGCGTAGTGCTCGCGGATGCGCGTAGCGACGCGCGCCTCCACCTCCTCGCGCAGCGAACGCGATTCGCGTTCGGCTGCGTCGGCGTGCTGGGCCCGCAGCTGTACGAAGAGCGAATCCGTGTCGCCGTAGAGAACCTCCACGCCCGCCGCCTCGAAGGCTTCCTGCGTCCACGCCAGCGTCTGCTGCCCGAAGCCGGTGATCGCGTTGGCGATGTCCGGGTCGAAGAAGCGGCAGGAGGGTGTGCCCAGTACTCCGAAGAGGGCATTCATCATGATCTTGATCGCCTGGTCGGCGTGGCGGTCGCCGCGCAGGCGCGCCGCTTCGCGGCTCTGCATGAAGCGCTCGATCACGCCGGGCAGCAGCGCGCTCTCTCGAGAGAAGCGCGCGCCGTTGGGTGCCTCGATATCCCCCTCGCGGGCCCGGGCGTGGGCAAGTGGGTCGAGGTTGAAGGTGCGGATCAGGCTGGGGTAGAGGCTCTTGAAGTCGTAGACGGCGACGTTCTCGAAGAGGCCGGGTCGCGAGTCGAGGACGGCGCCGCCGCGCACGCCCACGTTCTCGCGCTGGGTGTCGACGCTCTCCGCCACCATGCCCCGCTCGCGCAGGAGCGGCAGGTAGAGGAGATCGAAGGAGGCGACGCTGGCGCCCACCCGGTCGAGTTGCATGCCCGAGAGCAGGCTGCGCTCGACGCAGAGGGAGATCAGGTCCTCCCGGTCGAGGATGTCGAGCACCAGCCGCGCATCCTCGCGGTTGTAGGCGACCAGGGCTTCGGGGTCGTCGCGCCAGAGGCGCTGGATCTCTTCCGCGGCATCGGGCTTCTTGGCGTCGATGAGCTTGCCGCGCCCCAGCAGCTGGCGTGCCGCGGTCTCGAGCCGGTAGTCCTCGAGCTTCACGGCGTCCCGCAAGAGCGCGATGCCGTCGAGCACCATGCGGCCGGGAATGCTGGCGCGCGATTGGCGGGTGAAGCGCGGATCCTGCTGAAAGCGCAGCTCGCCTTCTATGCGCCCCAGCTGGAGACCGAGGGCATGGGCGCGCGCCCGGCTCTGCCAGGTGCTGAGATCGAAGTCCACCACGTTCCAACCCGTCAGGATGTCGGGGTCGGCCTCGCGGATTCGGCGCGCGGCCGCCGCAAGCAGGCTTCTCTCGTCCGCATGCACGACTGCGCCCTCGACGGGTCGCCCTGCCACCAGGTGCACCTCGTCGATGCCGTCGCCCACCAGGGCCGCCGAGAGGATGCGGCTGGCGTCGGGTGTGGTCTCGAGGTCCAGCGAGAGCACGCGCAGCGCCGGCCGGCACTGGGCGGGCGCGAGTTCGGGGTTCCGGAAGCGCAGCAACTCCGGCCCCATGGGCTCGGCCTCTCCCCGGATGGAGACGGCGCTGCGGATGCCGAGATCGATCAGGCAGCGGTACGGGAAGCGGATGTCGGCTTCCAGGCTGCGGGGCAGGCGCTC
>JABSQX010000308.1 GCA_013215615.1 Myxococcales bacterium
ACCGACTCGGCGATGATCGCGGACGCTTCCAGGTTGGAGAGCTCGGAGAGAGCGCGCTGGATGTCCTCGGAATCCATCGCCTCCGGGCTCGCCGACCAACCCGACGCCTCGCGGCGCGCCGTGATCACCACCGGGTCGCCGGCGGGATTGTCGAAGTAGAACTCCAGCTGGTCGGCCTCGAAGGCCGGAAAGTGCGAGAGCCGCTTGTGGCGGTAGGCGAAGAGTTCGCGAGGAAGCGCGTCGAAGCGCTCGGCGGAGATGCTGTAGAGACCGGGGCCCTTCGTGCGCACCAGCCGTTGACCCTCCAGCTCCTCACCACTCACCGCCAGCGACGACGGCGGCATCGACTCGCCGGCGCTGAGCGTCAACCAGAGCGCCGGCGCCATGAAACCCTCGAGATCGTCGCTGTCGGGCTCGTCCACGAAGCCCTCGGCTCGAAGGAAGGAGAGATCCGAGAGCAGCGCCTCCACTGCGCGCTCGTCGGCACGCGCATCGACGGGCGTAACGATCCGCCATCCGGAGCCAGCGTTCTTCTCCTCCTCGGGGTTGCGGGTTAGCAGGAGCCCCCCGCCAGGCCATCCCAGATCGACCTGTAGGATGGAGGCGGTGTCGAAGTCGAGGATCTTCCGATCACGAAAGTCGTCCAACGACTTGTCGAAAGCCGAGACCTCGAAGCTGGGCACCCGGTGGACGCCCCCTTCGAGTTCCAGGTAGCGCTGCCCCGCCTGGGGGGTCTCGTCGCCCAGCGCCAGCTCGTAGCGACTCCCTCCGGCCTCGAAGCCGACCCTCGACGCCAGATCACCCGTGAGCCCGTACTCGGAGAGCCCCGCAGGCTCTGCGAAGGCGCCGTCGCTCGACAGCGAGGCCAGGCTCGACGCCAGGGCATCTGTCTGGGCGCGGTCCGCGGGAAAATCCAGCGGCTCGCGAATCCGCCAGCCCTCCGCGACGCGCTCGAGCCGTAGTTCGCCGCCCTCCCGCGACGCCAGGGTGATGACCTGGATCTCCGCCTCGTCGAGGCCGGGAAACAGTCGGCCTTCGCGCTCCAGGGCTTCGCGGCGTTCCAGCTCGCCACCGATCTCGTAGAAGTAGACGAACGCTCCGAGCGCCGCCGCCAACGCCAGCAGGATGGCCGTGGTTCGCGGTTGCATGGAGTCACTGGGGCGGATTGCGTCGCGACCACCAGGCGAAGACGCCCAGCGCCGCGATCGCCTCCGGGAAGACGAAGAGAGAGATCGATCGGATCGTAAAGAACTCCTCCTGACTGAGCTGGAAGCTCGAGGCCCTCGACAGGTTGGGGCGGATCGAGATGGCCTCCACGTCCCCCATCAACCAATTGACCGTGTTCACGAAGAGATCCCGGTTGAGGTAACTGTCCACGTACTCGTTGGCCGCGAAGTCCGCATCACCGAAGACCACCAGGCGCGGCGGCTCCGCGGAGACCTCCCCCGCGAGCGCCGCGATACCGGGCCTTCCCGCCACCGCGACGGGCACGGGCCCGCCGAGATCCTCCGGGTCGAAGGCCACCTCGTTGTCGAGATCCATGCGCTGCAGATCGCGCTCCGCCCAGGAGC
>JABSQX010000031.1 GCA_013215615.1 Myxococcales bacterium
GCTCGCGAACGTACTGGGGCTCTACATGCTCGCGCCCGTGGTGCGCGAGGAATACGCGCGTTACCGGAGCCGTGCCGAGCACTGAGACACTCCCCGCGCGGGCGGGAGTAGTGATCATCGGCGGCGGCGTGGTGGGCTGCAGCATCGCCTACCACCTCGTGGAGCGCGGTTTTCGCGACGTGGTCCTGCTCGAGCGCAAGCAGCTCACCTGCGGGACCACCTGGCACGCCGCGGGCCTCGTGGGGCAGCTGCGGGCCACTCAGAACTTGACGCGCCTGGCCCGCTACTCCGCGGAACTCTACGCGGACCTGGCGCTCAAAACCGGCCAGGAGACGGGCTTTCAACGCACGGGCTCCGTCTCGGTAGCGCGCGGGAACGAACGCCTGGTCGAACTGCTACGCGGCGCCTCCATGGCGCGCTGTTTCGGGCTGGAGGTCGAGGAACTTCCACTCGCTTCAGTGG
Organism: Myxococcales bacterium; assembly: GCA_013215615.1. GTDB lineage: Bacteria > Myxococcota_A > UBA9160 > UBA9160 > SMWR01 > JABSQX01. Next base: position 463 of record JABSQX010000031.1, read on the forward strand.
CGGAGCGCTGGCCCCAGGCCCGGGTGGACGACCTCGCCGGTGCCGTCCATCTACCCGGCGACGGCAGCGTCAGCCCCGTGGACACCACCCGGGCACTCGCTGCCGGTGCCGTCGCCGGAGGCGCCCGAATCTTCGAGAACACCCCGGTTCGCGACGTGGTCTGCGAAGACGGCCGCGTCAGGGCCGTGGTCTGTGACGACGCAGAAATCGCCTGCGAGCACGTGGTGAACGCCGCCGGCATGTGGGCGCGGGAGGTCGGCCGCTGGTCGGGCGTCAACGTGCCCCTGCACGCCGCCGAACACTTCTACATCATCACCGAGCCCATCCCGGACCTGCCCGCCGAGCTTCCCGTACTGCGCGATCCCGACGGCTGCGCGTACTTCAAGCGCGAGGCAGGTGGGGCTCTGCTGGTGGGCTTCTTCGAACCCGTCGCCAAGCCCTGGGGGATGGAGGGCATCCCCGAGGACTTCGCGTTCGACTCGCTCCCGGAGGACTGGGAGCACCTGGCGCCGGTGCTCGAGAGCGCCGCAACGCGCGTGCCCCTGCTTCGGGACGTGGGCATCCGAAGCTTCATGAACGGGCCGGAGAGCTTCACCCCGGACGACCGCTACCTGCTCGGACCGGCGCCGGGCCTGCGCGGTTACTGGGTGGCCGCGGGCTTCAACTCGATCGGAATCCAATCCGCGGGTGGCGCGGGGAAGCTGCTCGCGGATTGGATGCTGGACGGCGCGCCCCCCATGGATCTCTGGGACGTAGATCTACGCCGCATGCTGCCCTTCCAGGGCGATCCCGACTACCTGCGCGAGCGTTGCGTCGAAGGCCTGGGGCTCCTCTTCGCCATGCACTGGCCCTTCCGGCAGTACGAAACCGCCCGCGACCAGCGACACTCGCCCCTCCACCCGCTACTCGCGGAGGAGGGTGCCTGTTTCGGCGAGTTGGCGGGTTGGGAGCGCGCCAACTGGTTCGACCGCGGCCACCAGCCCGGCGATGCGCCGCCGCGCTACGCGTACAGCTACGGGCGCCAGAACTGGTTCGAGCACTCCGCCGCGGAGCACCGCGCGGCCCGCGAAGCGGTGGTGGTCTTCGACCAGTCTTCCTTCGCGAAGTTCCGGGTAGAAGGCGCCGATGCCCTGCGCGTGCTGAACGAAGTGAGTGCCAACGAGGTGGACGTGGAGCCCGGCATCACCGTCTACACCCAGTGGCTCAACGAACGTGGCGGCATCGAGGCGGATCTCAGCGTGACCCGCTGCGGGGAAGCGAGCTTCCTCGTCGTCTCGGGCGCCGCCACCAGTCTCCGCGACTACCATTGGCTCCGCGACCACGCGCTCGACACGGCCCGCGTGGAGATTCGCGACATCACGGAGGAACTGGCGGTACTGAGCGTGATGGGGCCGCGCTCCCGCGAACTGCTCGCGCCACTCGCGAGCGAGGATCTCGGGAACACCGCCTTCCCCTACCGGAGTTCGCGCGAGATCGAGATCGCGGACATCCCGCTTCGGGCAACGCGCATCAGTTACGTGGGGGAACTCGGCTGGGAACTCTACGTGAAGCCCGAACGGGCGCTGCAACTCTTCCGGGTGCTGCGTGCCGCCGGCGCTCGCAACGCCGGTTATCACGCCCTCGACTCCCTGCGCATGGAGAAGGGCTACCGCCACTGGGGACACGACGTGACCCCGGACGACTCGCCGCTCGAGGCGGGCCTCGGCTTCGCGGTGGCCTTCGACAAGAAGAGCGACTTCATCGGGCGCGACGCACTGCTGCGTGAGCGAGACAAGGGCCTTAAGCGGCGCATGCTCGCCTTCGCGCTCGAGGATCCGGAGCCCCTGCTCCTCCACGACGAACCCATCTGGCGCGACGGCCGCCTGGTGGGCCGCAGCACCTCGGGCGCCTACGCGCACAGCCTGGGCTGCGCGCTCGCGCTCGGCTACGTGGAGTGGGGGCCCGAAGATCGCACCGCCGACCTGCAGGCCAGCCGCTGGGAGATCGAGATCGCCTGTCGGCGCCACTCCGCCCGCGCCAGTCTGCGTCCCTTCTACGACCCTATGAGCAAACGCCTACGCGGCTGAGTCTTGAGCACACCGGCGGAAACATCGGAAGGGCGGCGGAACTCCTCAAGGTCTCCCGGCGTACCGTCTACAACTGGATGGAGCGCTACGGAGTGCCTCGCGGCTGAGCGAGCCACCCGGCAAGGAGACCGCGAAACCACTACCCTGCTCTCTCACTTCGGCTTCTCGGAGGGGGGAGACGCAAGGGCATGCGGTCCCGCGCGTGGCAGGCACTCGGCCAGCACGCGGCCTCGCCGCCGCGCCTGAGGGAAGTCTTTGCCCAGGAACCCGGCCGCGGAGCGCGCCTCGCCGCGGAGGCCGCGGGCCTCTACCTCGACTTCTCGAAGCAACGGGTCAGCGATGAGACCCTGTCCCTGCTCTTCGATCTGGCCGAAGAAGCCGAGCTCGCGGATCAGATCCGCGCGATGTTCGCGGGCGAGAAAGTCAACCGCAGCGAGGACCGTGCTGCGCTCCACGTGGCCCTGCGCGCACCCGAGGAAGCGAGCCTGATCGTGGAGGGCGAGGACGTGGTCCCCGCCGTCCACGAGGTTCGGCGAAGCATGGCGGCCTTCTGCGAAGCCGTGCGCGGAGGCGAGTGGCGGGGACACGGAGGAGAACGCATCCGACACGTCGTGAACCTCGGGATCGGGGGTTCCGACCTGGGACCGCGCATGGCGGTGCGCGCGCTTCAGCCCTACACGAGTGATGCCCCGGCACTGCACTTCGTCTCCAACATCGACGGCGCCGACCTGGCCGGGACACTGCGGGGCCTTCGGCCCGGGGAGACCCTCTTCGTGGTCTGTTCGAAGAGCTTCACCACGCTCGAAACCCTCACCAACGCGCGAAGCGCACGGGCCTGGCTGCTGGAGGCCCTGGGAGACGAGGCCGCCGTGGCCCGGCACTTCGTGGCGGTTTCCAGCAACCGCGCGGCGGTGCGCGCCTTTGGTATCGACGATGCCAATGTATTCGGCTTCTGGGATTGGGTGGGTGGACGCTACTCCCTGGCGTCGGCGGTGGGGCTCTCCCTGATGCTGGCCATCGGCCCCGAACGCTTCGGAGAGCTGCTTTCCGGCCTGCACGCCATGGATGAGCACTTCCGCGAGGCCCCCTTTTCCCACAACCTGCCCGTACTGATGGCCCTCCTGGGTGTCTGGAACCGCAACTTCCTTGGCGCCGAGGCACTGGCCGTGCTCCCCTACGACCAGTCACTGGAACTCTTTCCCAGCTATCTGCAACAGCTCGACATGGAGAGCAGCGGAAAGTCCGTGAGCCGTGAGGGCGAAGCACTTCCCCACGCCACCGGCCCCATCGTCTTCGGGAGAGCCGGCACCGACGGACAGCACGCCTTCTACCAGCTACTCCACCAGGGCACCGGACTCGTGGCCTGCGATTTCCTGGGCTTCGCGCACAGCCACCACGAGTTGGGACGACACCACGAACTGCTGATGGCCAATTGCTTCGCGCAGAGCGAGGCGTTGGCCTTCGGCAAGCGGCCGGAGGAAGTGGCCGCGGAGAGCGGGGAAGCCCGCCTCGTCGCGCATCGCAGCTTTGCGGGGGATCGGCCCAGCAACACGCTGCTCGCCAAGCAGCTCACGCCCTACAGCCTCGGCGCGCTGGTGGCACTCTACGAGCACAAGGTCTTCGCCCAGGGTGTGCTCTGGGGACTCAACCCATTCGACCAGTGGGGAGTCGAACTCGGCAAGGAGTTGGCCGCGAGCCTTGCCTCGGAGCTCGCCGGAGGGGTGGGGGCCGAACCCTTTCACGACTCCTCGACACGGACCCTGGTCGCCCGCTACCAGGCGCTTCGGGCTTCCGACCCATCCCCTCGCTGAGCGAGAAGCGCCTTCCACGGCAGCCCCAGATGCGAGACAGCGCGCCACCCGGTTTGGGGACGCGCCGTTTCCCGGAACCATTTGGAACCAGAAGAGGAGCTTCGGGGGCTCTCGCAGGGCGAGCGCTCCCGGGCCGAAGAGATCCCGTCGGCCTTCGGACTTGGACGCCCTACTAGGCGCGCCGCCGCGCTGCAACCAGCGCCAACAGGCCCAGCGCGACCAAGGACGCGCTTGAGGGCTCCGGAACCGGGACCGCCGCCGCCGGAGTCGGAGCCGGGCCACCGCCCGCACCCGCCGAGGTATTGCTCGCCACCATCAACATCCGGGAAATCTCGCTGGCGCCCGCGAAACAGAAGACGTTGCCCTTGCAGCGGTCCTCCAGAACGGGAGCCATCTCACCCGGCGCTCCCACGGGCGGGGTGACACTCACCACCGTCGTGTAGAGCGAAGTCGCCTGGGCGGACATCGCGGGAAACAGGATCAAGTCCCTCTCCGTGGCCAGGATGCCCGTGATGGTCGCCACTCTTTCGAGCGTCTGGGACACGGCCGCAACATCCACGAACAGGCTCGCCAGTTCGTTGAGCTCGGGCACGATATCGGTCCAGAAATTTCGGGGGACGAGAATCTCTTCGTAGCGCAGCGCCTCGACGGCGATCTGCGAATCTTCGAAAGAGGACGCGCCAAGCGCCTTCACTTCCACCACGCCCGGAAGCAACGCGCCTCCAACCGCGAGTAACGGCAAGGCAGCCAGGATCGCGGCAGCGACCCGGTGACGCAGGGGCCAGCGCTTCCAGCTTCGGGGGTCTTCGGCCATCGGTAGGTCTCCTCGAACAAACGGAAGTACGTCTGTTGAGGCACCTATCGGGCCAACCCAACTCGCCCTTTAGATTCGAATTCCCTGTTCCCGAAGCGCGCCTACACGGGCAGTGCACCCTGGCTGCGGCCCCCCTGATCGCGCAATGCGTCTCGCACCCCCGCGCGCGCCCGGCGGGAGCGCAGGAAGGCAGCAATCGCAAGTCGACCCGCGCGCTTCGGGCCACCGCCTGCCGCTCCGTTGCGTATCGACGGACGGCACGGCGATGGTGTCCCAGCGAGGCATCCCGGACGGGCCGCGCTAGATGTCGCGCCGCCCTTCGGCAGCGCCAGGAGCCCGGCTAGACGAAGGTGAGCCAGTGCTGATACTTGGGCTCGCGTCCCGCCACCACATCGAAGAAGGCACCCTGCAGTTGCTCGGCAATCGGGCCGGGGGCCCCCGTGCCCACCACGCGCCGGTCGATCTCCCGGATCGGTGTCAGTTCCGCCGCAGTACCGGTGAGGAAGACCTCGTCGGCAACGTAGAGTTCGTCCCGGGTGATGGGGCGCTCCTCGACCACGAGACCCCGGGCACGGGCCAGCTCGATCACCGTGGAACGCGTGATCCCACCCAGAACGGTGTGCCGTTGCGGCGTAGCCAGCAAACCATCACGCACCAGGAAGAGATTCTCGCCGCTGGCCTCGGAAACGAGGCCCTGGGTATCGAGCATGATCGCCTCATCGAAGCCGTCGAGCAGTGCTTCGCGCTTGGCGAGCACCGAGTTCACGTAATCCCCGCAGGTCTTGGCCTCGGTCATCTTGGCATTGACGAAGTGCCGGTTGAAGGTCGATACCTTGGCGCGAATGCCGTTGCGCAATCCGTCGTCGCCCAGGTACTTGCCCCACGACCAGGCCGCTACGGCCACGCGCACGGGGTTCGCACCCGGGTTGAGGCCCATTTCCCCGTCCCCCAGGAAGATGATGGGGCGCAGATAGCCTTCGGCAAGATGGTTGCGCCGCAACGCCTCCAGGCAAACCGCCTCGATCTCCTCCCGGGGAAAGGGAACCTCCAGCAGATTGATGTGTGCCGAGTCGTAGAGTCGTCGCAGGTGATCGCCCAGTCGAAATACCGCCGAGCGCTCGTCGTGGGTGCGGTAGCAACGGATTCCCTCGAAGACCCCCACTCCGTAGTGGAGACTGTGGGTGAGGATGTGAACCTGCGCCTGCGACCAGGGCAGGAACGCCCCGTCGAGCCAGATCTCCTCGCCGGATACCGTGGTCATGTCGCCTCCGCGGGCCGGGGCTCCGCTCGGTCTTTAGTAGGGATTCCTGCGGCGGAGCGCCAGCTTGCGGACTTTCTCGACACGCCTCTAGTGGAGCGTGGCATTTGCCGCCGGCTGGGGGTGCGTATTGGGGCCGACGCGCCGCGGAGCAGGCGCCGCACAGCCCACTTCGCGCTCGTCAACCCACCCGCTCGGCCAGGATCTTCCGAACGACTCCAGGATCCGCTTTGCCCTCGGTCTGCTTCATGACCTGGCCCATCAGGAAATTCAGCACCTTCTGCTCGCCTCCGCGCAGCCGCTCCACGTCGTCTGGATGCGCGGCGATCACTTCGTCCACCACGCGCTCCAGGGTGCCGGTGTCGGAAACGGCCTCCAGGCCACGCTCCGCGACCAGGGCCTCGGGATCGCCCCCCCGCTCCACCAACTCCGCGATCAGCCCACGCGCGCTGCGCGCGGTGGTACGCCCCCCCTCGACCATTGCGATCAAGCCCGCGAGGGCCTCGGGACGCAACGCCGAAGCCTCGATCTCGAGGTCCCGGTCCTTGAGGGCGCGCTGCACGTCGCGCAGGATCCAGCTGGCTGCTGCCGTCCCGCCGGCCCCGGCCTCGACCACCGCCTCAAAGAAATCCGCGAAGGTGCGGCTGGCGGTCAAGACTGCCGCCTCGTAGTCCGAAAGCCCGAAGTCCCGCTGGAAGCGCGTCGCGCGTGCGTCCGCCAACTCGGGAAGGGTGGCCCGCACCCGCTCGATGTGGGAGGCGTCCAGCACCAGGGGCACCAGATCCGGATCCGGGAAGTATCGGTAGTCGTCGGCGTTCTCCTTGAAGCGCAACACGCGCGTGCGCCGCCGGCCCGGGTCGTAGGCCATGGTGGCCTGCTCGACCCGGCCGCCATCGTCGAGGAGTTCTGCCTGACGCTCGATCTCCGCGCGTATCGCCTCCTCGATGAATCGGAAGGAGTTGAGGTTCTTGAGCTCGGTGCGTGTGCCGAATTCCTCCGCACCGTGACGACGCAGCGACACGTTGGCGTCGCAGCGAAAGTTGCCCTTTTCCATGTCGCCGTCGGAGACGTCGATGTAACGCACGACCGAACGCAGGACACGCAGGTAGGCGACGGCCTCCTCGGGCGATCGCATGTCCGGTTCGGAAACGATCTCGAGCAGCGGAACCCCGGCCCGGTTGAAGTCCACGTGGGTGGCATCGCGGCCGGTGACCGCCGCGTCGTGGATGGATTTTCCCGCATCCTCTTCCATGTGGATCCGGGTGATGCGGATGCGCTTCAGCTCGCGCTCGCCGTCCCTCTCCACAGGCACGTTTAGCCAGCCCCCGGTGCAGATGGGCTCCTCGTACTGCGAGATCTGGTAGCCCTTGGGGAGATCGGGATAGAAGTAGTTCTTCCGCGCAAAGACCGACTGCTCGTGGACGGTGCAGTGGGTCGCGAGTCCCGCGCGAATGGCCAGCTCTACCGCGAGTACGTTCAGCACCGGCAATACGCCGGGGAGCGCCAGGCAAACGGGGTGCACGCAGTGGTTCGGCGGCTCTCCCCACGAAACGGGAGCGGGGCTGAAGAGCTTCGAAGCGGTGCGCATCTGCGTGTGCACCTCGAGGCCGATCACCACCTCGTAGTCCGGATGGACGCCGATGCTCACGCGAACTCCGGAGGGCGCTGGCGATGGTGATCGCTGTGGCGCTGGTAGGCATCGGCGACCCGCAGCACCATGGCCTCCGCGAGGGGCGCCCCCATCAGCTGGAGACCCACGGGCAGGCCGCGCGAGAAGCCGCAGGGGAGCGAGAGCGCCGGAACACCCGCGAGGTTGGCGGAGACCGTGAAGATGTCGCTCAGGTACATGCGCAACGGATCGTCGGTCTTCTCGCCCAGGCCAAAGGCGACCTCGGGGGCCGTGGGCGTCGCGATCACATCGCAGCGCTCGAAGGCCGCGTCGAAGTCACGGCGCAGAAGCGTTCGTACCTGTTGCGCCTTGCGGTAGTAGGCGTCGTAGTAGCCCGCAGAGAGCACGTAGGTGCCCAGGACGATGCGCCGCTTCACCTCGGCCCCGAAGCCCTCCGAACGCGAACGCCGGTACATGTCTCCCAGATCCTTCGGCTCCGAGGCACGCCTCCCATAACGCACGCCGTCGAAGCGGGCCAGGTTGCTCGAGGCCTCCGCGGTGGCAATCAGGTAGTAGGTCGCGACCGCGTAGCGCGTATGCGGCAACGAAACCTCGCGCACCGTGGCACCAGCCCGCTCGAGGGTCGCCACCGCTTCGCGCACCGCTGCCAGCACCTCGGGGTCGCAGCCCTCGGAACGCTCGAAGTACTCGGCGGGCAAGCCCACCACCAGGCCCGAGACATCGCCGTCCAGGGCTTCGCGGAAGCGGGGCACGGGCTCGGGGACCGATGTGGAATCCAAGGGGTCGTGACCCGCGATCACCTCCAGGACCTCTGCGGCCTCGGCAGCGCTACGCGTGAATACGCCAATCTGATCGAGCGAGGACGCGTAGGCGATCAGCCCCCAGCGAGAGACGCGCCCGTAGGTCGGCTTCAGCCCCACCACGCCGCAGAAAGCCGCGGGCTGCCGGATCGACCCCCCGGTGTCGCTGCCTAGAGCGACGGGGACCAGGCCCGCGGCCACGGCCGCCGCGGACCCCCCCGAGGAGCCGCCGGGCGTGCAGTCGGGCTTCCAGGGATTCCGCGTGGGAGCGAAACAGGAGTGCTCGGTAGAGGAGCCCATGGCGAACTCGTCCATGTTGGTATGTCCCACCACGACGGCGCCGGCGTCGCGCAAGCGCTCCACCGCGGTCCCCGTGTATGGAGATACGAAGCCCTCGAGGATCCGGGACGCGCAACTGCTCTCCTCGCCCTCCATGACCATGTTGTCCTTGATGGCCACCGGGATGCCGTCCAGATCCCCGCGCGCCTCGCCCTCCGCGCGCCGGCGATCGGCCTCCTCGGCGTCGCTCAGCGCGCCCTCTGCCCGCATCCGCACGAAGCACGACAAGCGCTCGTCGATCCCCTCCGCGCGTGAGAGCGCGGCCTCCACCAACGCGCGGGAGCTGCTCTCCCCGGAGTCCAGGGAAGCGCGAAACTCCTCCAGCGTTTCCGAGGCCGCGGCCACTAGCCTTCCTCTTCGCCCTCGATGACACGGGGTACCACGAAGGCCGTGCCCGCCGCGCGCGGCGCATTGGCCACGGCGATCTCGGGATCGAGAGGTGACACTGCGCTGTCCTCCCGCAGTGGTGTCGCCAATGGAATCACGTGGGCGGTCGGGGGCACACCCTCGGTGTCCAAGGCGGCAAGGCTTTCGGCATGCCGCAAAATGGCCCCGAGATCCCGGGCCATGCCCGCGACCTCCTCTTCGGAGAGTGCGAGCCTCGCGAGGGCGATGACACGTTCCACCTCATCGCCTCCGATCTCCGCCATGGCGGGAAGGTAGCATGATCGTTGCAGTGTCCGGGGTCACGCCATACCATGACGCATTCNCCATGAGCAACGTTTTCGAAGAACTCCCCGAAGTCATTCGCGAGGGCATCCGCGATTTGGGCTGGACGNATCCCATGCCCGTGCAGGAGCAGGTGCTGCGCGTGATGAGCGAGGGTCACGACCTCATCGTGCAGGCCCAGACGGGGAGCGGGAAGACCGGCGCCTTCGGGATCCCCATCGTCGCCAGTCTCGAGGCGGAGAAGAAGGGCTGCCAGGCGCTGGTAATGTGCCCCACCCGCGAGCTCGCCAATCAGGTCGCCGGTGAGATCGAGGCGCTGGGCCGACCCAAGGCGATCCGCTGCCTGCCCATCTATGGGGGCGTGGGCTACCAGGAGCAGCTCGACGGCATCGAGGCCGGACACCACGTCATCGTGGGCACCCCGGGGCGCATCCTCGACCACCTGGGCTCTGGCCGCCTGTCTTTCGACGGCGTAAGGACACTGGTTCTCGACGAGGCGGACGAGATGCTCTCGCTGGGCTTCTGGCCGGACATGCGGGAAATCAACAAGTATCTCCCCAAGCAGCGCCAATCCTGTCTGTTCTCCGCCACCATCCCGGAGAAGGTGCTCTCCCTTTCCCGCTTCTTCCTGAATGACCCGGTGCGCGTCTCGCTCAGCGATGAGCACATGGCGCCCCAGCAGATCGAGCACTATTTCGTGGTCGTCTCAGCGCACGAGAAAGAGAAGGCCCTCGTCCGGATCATCGAACACGAGAAGCCGGAGAGCGCCATCATCTTCTGCAACACGAAGGATGATGTACGCTCGGTAACCAACTTCCTGCAGCGCAGCGGACTGGACGCCGACCAGATCTCCGGCGACCTCAGCCAGGCAGCCCGGGAGCGCGCCATGAACCGCATCAAGTCGGGTGATTTGCGCTTTCTGGTCGCCACAGACGTGGCGGCGCGCGGTATCGACATCAGCGATCTCACTCACGTGATCAGCTTCGCGGCGCCCGCCGCTCCCGACGTCTACGTGCACCGCACCGGGCGCACGGGGCGAGTCGGCAAGAAGGGCACCGCCATCTCGCTGGTCTCGGGCCTCGATATCGGAAACTTCCAGTTCCTCCAGCACGCGAACAAGATCAAGATCGAGGAGCGCAAGTTGCCGAGCGAAGCACAGATCGCAGAAAATCTGGGCGAAGAACTGCACGAGAGGATCGGAAAGTCCCTCGCAACGCTGCGCGCCCCGGAAGCCCGCGAGAAGTTGGAGCGCTTCCTGCCCGTGGTGGAAGCCTTCGCGGCCGACGCGGAGGGCCGGCTCGACCTCGCCGCGCTCTGCGCCTCCTTATTGGAGCCGGCACAGAGGCGGAACGAGTCCGGGCCCACGACGGAAGGCGCGGTCTCCGCGGATCCGATCGCGGAACGAGCGCCGTCCCGCGGCGGCAGGGGCGGCAAGCCCGGGGGACGGGGAGGCCGTAACCGCAGCGGGGGGGGCCGCGGACGCCGCCCCCGCGGCAACTCGGCCTGAAACCGCGTAGGCACGGCTTCCCGGCCGCAAGGCCCGATCAGAGCGAGCGTTCGGGGACGACGAGCCGGGTGCAGCGCGCCACGGGATCCGCGCCCGCAAGATCGCCGCCCCACAGGGCAGCCAGTTCTGCGTGGAGCGCCGCTTCGCCATCCGCGAGTGCCTCGCGCAGTGCCGCGGAAACTTCCGGCGAGACTCCCAGACAGATCAGCCCCGCTTCGGGCGCAACCCGTTCGGCGACGGCACCTCGGCGGTCCACCGCGCACAGTCCGCCCCGCGCATCCGCGAAGAGCAACGCGTGTCCCGCAGCGCCGGGGCGCACCCGGCACCATGCCAACGCAGCCTCTACCTCCTCGAAACGTTCCAGGCAATCCCGCGCCAGCAGTGCCCCGGGCGCAGTTCGGCCCTCCGGCGCGAAGCAGCCCAGCACCGCCACCGCCAAGCCGGCCTCGTTGACGCCGAGCAGGGGGGCGGTCAAGGACGGGCGGCAGTACTCGTCGGTCTCGAAGCGCCCCTCACTCAAGCTGTGACGCAGGACCGCGTCAGCTGGCAGCGCGGCGTAGAGCTGCGCGGATCCCTCGCAGATCGCCGCCACCGCGAACATGGGTTCTCGGAGACAACGGAGCCATTCGGCGGCCAGTGCGCGCAGGCCCACGCCCGCTCCCCGCGCGATTCCCTCCAGCTGTTCGGCCTGGTGGGGAAAGTGCCGCCGTAGATCACCCAGCAGCGCGCTCCTGGCGCCGCCGGATTTCCAGCTTGCCAAAGCACGAGCCCGACCCGTCGTGCGCAGCGCCTCCGCGCACGCGCGCCCCTGGTCCCAGCCGAGGTCGCGAGGAGCGCCCCGGCACGAGACAGTGGGAATCACGCGCGCGGCGTCCCCATCGGGCCAGCGGCCTCCCCGAGCACCTCGTTGAGAGCGCCGCTCCGGTAACCGTCGAGATCCAGCGCCACCCAGCGAAAGCCCGCGGGCTTGACGGCCTCGCCAATGCGCCGCGCCATCTCGGGCTCGAGGGCGCGTTGCATTTCTTCGGGCGCGATCTCCACCCGCGCCAACGGCCCGTGGTGGCGCACCCGGACCTGGCGGAAGCCCAGCGCGTGGAGTGCGGCCTCCCCCGCCTCCACCGCCGCCAGGCGCTCAGGGGTCACCTCGCGCCCGTAGGGGAGCCGGGACGACAGACACGCCGAGGCAGGAAGCTCAGCGGTGGGGAGGCCCGCAGCCCGCGAGAGCTGCCGGATCTCCTCCTTGCCGAGCCCCGCGTCCAGGAAGGGCGAGAGCACGCCTCCCTCCTGCGCGGCCCGGTGACCGGGACGAAAATCGCCGAGGTCGTCCGTGTTGACCCCGTAGGCCACGGAGTCGAAGGCGAACTCGCCGCGCAGCGCCTCGAGCACCCGGAAGAGTTCCGTCTTGCAGTGGAAGCAGCGGTCCGGCCGGTTGGCCCGGTAGTCGGGGTTGTCGAGTTCGCGGGTCTCGACGAAGCGATGGGGGATGTCGAAGGCGGCCACCAGGCGCTCCGCCATCTGGCGGTGGGATGCCGGGTAGGAGTCCGAGAGGGCGGTCACCGCCAGGCTGTCCTCGCCGAGTTCGGCGTGGGCCGCGTAGGCGAGGTAGCTGGAGTCGACACCCCCCGAGAAGGCGATCAGCGTGCGGCCCGCGGCACGCAGACGCTCGCTCAGCAAGGCCTGCTTGCCCGCCAGTTCCTCGGAGATCTCGACCATCCGAGCAGAGTACGAGGGCCCTGTGCGAGGGTCAAGCGGGCCGCCCACGCCACGCTTTTGCGCGGTCTGCTGGCGCACTATGCTTTCCGCGAGGTCGCGACATGGCGAAGCTCCAGGTCGGTCTGCTCTTCGGGGGGCGCTCGGTCGAACACGAGGTGTCGATCTCCTCGGCGAGTTCCATCCTCCGCGCGTTGGACCCCAACCGGTATGACGTCTACCCGCTGGCGGTGGACCACGGCGGGCGCTGGCGAAGTATTGCGACAGGATTCGAGACCCTCGATGAGATCGTGGGAGACGAGGTCCACTTGCCGGCCGTTCCCGGCGCCCGAAGCCTGCTCTTCGGGGACGGCAGCCCTGCCACACCCGCGCTCGACGTGATCTTCCCGATCGTCCACGGCAGCGGCGGCGAGGACGGCAACCTGCAGGGCCTGCTGGAGCTATCCGGAATCGCCTACGTGGGATCGGGAGTGCTGGGCTCTTCGCTGCAGATGGACAAGGTCGTGAGCAAGCGGTTGCTGGCGGCCGCCGGCCTTCCGGTACTGCCGGGACGCTGCGTGGATGCGCGAGAACTCGATGGCAGCCACGCATCCCTCGCGAAGAGCGTCGAGGAGGAAATCGGCCTGCCCCTCTTCGTCAAACCCGCCCATCTCGGCTCCTCGGTGGGAATCACCCGGGTGACGCGCTCCGCGGACCTGCTTCCCGCACTCCTCGAAGCCGCGCGTTACGACGACCGGATCCTCGCCGAGCGCGGCATCGACGCGCGCGACCTGGAGGTGGCGCTGCTCGACAGGGATCCCGTGGAGGCTTCGGTGCCTGGAGAGATCCGCACGGAGCGCCCCTTCTACGACTACGAGGCCAAGTACGTGGACGAGAACACCGAACTGCTCGTCCCCGCGCCGATCCCCCGGGAGCTCGCGACGGCACTCGCGGATGCAGCACTGGTGGCCTTTCGCGCGCTGGAGGGCGAAGGCCTCGGACGCGTCGACTTCCTGCTCGACCGCAAGTCCGACGAGTTCTTCGTCAACGAGGTCAACAGCCTGCCTGGCTTTACCGAAGCCTCCATGTATCCCCGGCTCTGGGAAGCTTCTGGGCTCCCTTACCCGGCCCTCCTCGATCGTCTCATCGAGGTGGCGATCGAACGACAGCACCGCAAGGCGCGCTTGGAGACCCAGTACCGCCGTCTCTAGCGCTCGATCGAGTAGCCGAGCGCCCGCAGCTGGTTGAGCCGCAGCTCTTCGATCTCGACCACAAGGGGTGCCTGTCCCCAGGGCGGGTTCGCATCGCGCTGGTAGGCCTCCAGCAGCCTCTGGAGTTCCGCGGCCTCCTCAGCTGCCTCCGGGTACAGATCGTTCTGCTCCTGCGGATCGCGGGCGCGGTCGTAGAGCTCGAAGCGCGGCGGATCCTCTTGGCTGGCAATCAGGCGCCGTGAGCCCTCGGTCACCGAGAAGAGGGGCACCGATTCCCGACGGACGTTCCCCCAGCCCAGCATCAGCTGGGCGAAGACCGGCCGCTCCGCGGGCTGGGCGGTTGCTCCGCCAGCCTCCGCGAGGACGAGCGGCAGCAGGGAACGGCCGTCGCTGCCAGGCAGGCCGGGTAGGCCCAACAGGTCCAGCAGCGTGGGCCAGATGTCCACGTTGGAGACCGTCTGGGCGATGCGCAGGCCCGGCTCGAGCCGGAAGGGCGGGGACAGGATCAGCGGCACGTGTGTGGTCTCCCGGTACAGGTCGCGGCCGTGCCCTTCGACACCATGCTCCCGAAAGGCCTCGCCGTGATCCGCCGCGAGCACGATCAGCGTGCGATCCATCAGGTCGTGCTTCCTGAGCGCCCCGAGCAGCGCCCCCACCAAGCTGTCCGTCCAGTGGATCGCCCGGTCGTAGAGGTCGGGGTAGGCGGTTCCAAAGGACGGCGAGCTTTCGCTGTAGGCGTACTGGTGGACATCCATGTAGTGGAGGTAGAGGAAGAAGCGCCGGTCCCCGCTGTGCTCCAGGAAGTCGAGAGCCGCCAAGGTCAGGTCCTCGTCACTGCCGGTCAGGGCATTGGGGTTCCCGCTCTCGCGGTGGACGCGCATGCGCTCGGCACCCGCAGCCGGACGCACGTAGGTATCGAAACCCTGGGCAAAACCGAACTTCGGCTCCACCCAGCCGTTGCGCCAGACTCCCACCGTGCGATAGCCCGCCTCGGAGAGGATCTCCGCAGGAAGCGTCGCTGCGTCGGGCAGGACGTGGTCGAAGCGCAGTACCCCGTGGTTCGCGGGGTGGGTGGCGGTCCACAGCGAGGCCATCGAAGTCTTCGTCCAGGTCGACTGCGAGACCACGTCCTCGAAGAGCACACCCTGGCGCGCCAGCGCGTCGATGTGCGGGGACGTGGGCCGTTCATAGCCGTACACGCCGAGCCTGTCGGCTCGCAACGTGTCCACCAGCAAGAAAACGAGGTTGAGATCGCGCTGCTGGCGGTTCCTCGTCGCGAGTTCGGCCAACGCCTCCGGCCCCGCTACGGGACGCGAGGGCCCGCGCAGCTCGAACTGCGCGACCAAAGCGATCAGCACCAGGATCGCGGACCCCGCGAAGTAGAGCCGATAGGAGTCGAAGCCACGTGTCGCCATCGCGAAGCATGGAAAATCTACAGGGGCCGCTCGACAGAAACAATCTGCCGCCACCAGCCACTTCCGGCCCCGCCTGCCGACACCCTGCAGAAAAGGCGCCAGGAAGCCGATACAGAGCCCGTGCCCGCGCCCCACACGGTCTCGCGTGCTCAGCGGAGATGCCTTTCGAAGATGCCGAAGCGCCCCACAGCACGCCGGATGCGAACCTGGAGCCTCGCCCTCGGAGCTGCGGGGCTGGCCCTGGGCGCGCTGGGGTGGACGGTCACCCAGAGCGCCGGCTGGAGCCTCTCCAGGGCCCGTGCCCTCCAGGAAGCGGGCCACTTCTCGGACTCCCTCCCGGAGCTGCGGCGCGCCCTCGCGCGCGACCCCGAGTCTCCGGAGGCCCGCTTTCGCTTCGGGCTGGCGATGTTGCGCAGCGGTGAACCCTTCCGTGCGCTCTGGCCCCTGCAGGGTGCGGCCGCCTCCGCGGACTACGCGTTCGCGGCGGGACGGCTGTTGGTCTCCGCCTATCTCCAGACGGACAACTACGACCAGGCCGTGCGAGTCGCAGACGGCCTCCTCTCCGAGGAACCCGAGAACGCCGAGCTGCGAAGCCTGCGCGCCCGTGCCCAGCTCCTGGCCCGGAGATCCGAGGCCGCTCTGCGCGACACGCGCTGGCTGCATGCCCGGGAGCCCTCGAATTTCGAGATCGCGGCCCTGCACGCCGCGGCCCTGGTGGGCGCTGGAGAGATCGAGGAGGCGCGCCAGGCCTACGAGGAACTCAAGGCGCTGGGTCTCGAAAGCGAAGACCCCGACCTCCAGGCGCTCGCCTGCGTGGCCCCGGCCGGTTTCGCGGACGAGTACCTGCTCGACGGCGAGAGTGCCCTCCGACTCTACGAGGAGTGCGAGGAAAGCAGCCCGGACAATCGCCTGGCCTTGCAGTTGTTGGTCTCCTTCCTCCAGCGCTCGGGACAACCGGAGCGAGCCACCCGGCTGCTTCGCGACAGCGCTTCCGCAGCTCCTGGGGACCTCGGCGTGCAATGGCTACTGGCGCGCAGCCTCTCCGAGAGCGGAGACAACGACGGCGCGGAGGCGGTACTGCAAGAGGCCGCCGCCAGCAACGGTTCCCACGAAGCCTGGCGTCTGCTCGCGGAACACCAGCGCGCTACCGGCGCGCCGCGACGGGCCCTGGCCTCCCTCGAGGCCGCCCTGGCCGCGACGTCGGAGGACCCAGCTCAGCTTCGCTTCCAGCGCGCGGACCTGCTCATCGATCTCGGCGAATTCGAGCGCGCCGAGACAGCAGTGCGCGGACTCGAACCGGGTGTTTTCGAGCAGCTCATCCTGGGCCGAAGCGCTCTGCTGCAGGGGGACGCCGCCCGCGCACTCGCACACCTCGAGTCCGGGCTGGCGACCTGGCCGGACCATGTCCAGGCTCGGCAACTCGCCGGTCAAGCCGCCCAGCGGGTAGGAGATCTGGAGCGCGCTCTCTCGCACCTTCGAGAGGCGTTGCGTGGCGATCCCAGCGACCCCGCACTTTCCCTGGAGTTGGCCCGGCTCCTGGTGGAGACCGGGCAGCACGAGGAAGCGCTCGGCTTCGCGGCAAACACCCAACGGCTCGCGGACGGGCCCTCCGGCCGGAGGGCGGGACTCGTCGCGGCCGCTGCGCTGGTAGGCCTGGGGCACGACAGCGAGGCGAGGCGCGTCCTCGAGACGCTCGCAGGCCAGGGAGCTGCGCACGAGCGCGGCCTGGCGCTGGCCGGGCTGGCCCACCTGGAGCTACGCGCCGGCAGGGTCGATCGAGCCATCGAAACGCTCGACCGGGCGGAGGCAGTCGACGCGGCCAGCGGCCGCCACGCCTACGAGGCCACCCAGATCGCCCTTCAGGCCGGCAAATACGCGCTCGCCGAGCAGCGCTTGCGTACCCTCGCGGAACGTCATCCCGAGTTGCTGGAGGCCCGCAACGATCTCGCCTGGTTGCTCGCCGAGCGCGGCGCCGATCTGGACCTGGCACTGAAACTCGCCCAGGACGCGCAGGCGGGACTTGAAGACCCACGCACCCTGGATACCCTGGGCTGGGTGCACCTGAAACGCGGCGAGTACCGGCAGGCCATGGAAGCGTTGGAGGAAGCACTGAGCTTGCGACCGGACTCCGCTCCGACGCGGGAGCGACTCGCCCTGGCGATGCGCGCCGCGGCTGGGGACGCGAGCGCGGCCTCTGCCGCAAAGGGTACCCTTCGAAGCGAGGCGACCTTCACGCCACGATGAGCAGTCCCTCGCGCACCCGTTTCGGCCTGCTGCTGGTCTGCTTCTTCCTATCCGGCTTCGCGGCACTGCTCTACGAGACGGCCTGGACGCGCGAGTTCTCCTTCGTCTTCGGCACCTCGGAGCTGGCCATCGCGGCGGTACTGGCCGCGTACATGGCAGGCCTCGCCATCGGCGCGGCCATCGCGGGCCGCCTGACACCGCTGCTGCGGCGTCCGGTGCTCGCCTACGGGCTCCTCGAACTGGGGATTGCGCTCTGCGCCCTGGCGGTGCCGCTGGGTATCCGGGGCCTCACGACACTCTACCTCGGGTGGCTGGGGGGCCTGCCGGCCACTCCCGAAACCCTGGGCCTCGCCACCACGCTATTCCACTTGCTGGGCGCCTTCGTGGTGCTGATCCCCTGCACGGCGCTGATGGGCGCCACCCTGCCCCTGTTGGCGCGTCACGCGGTGCACAGCGAGGACGAGATCGGTCCCCGGGTGGGCCTCCTCTACGCGGTGAACACCGCCGGAGCGATCGGTGGCACGCTCTGCGCCGCCCTGCTGCTGCTGCCGGAACTCGGCCTGCGGCAGACCGTCTACGTGGGCGTCGCCATCAACGGCCTGGTCTTCCTGGCGGCAGCCTTGCTCTCCCGTGTGGCCGGCGCCACGCCCGCGCCAGCGCGACGGGTACCGAGGCGATGGCACTGGATCCTGCCGCTGATGATGGTCTCGGGCGCCGCCTCCTTCGCCTACGAGGTGCTCTGGACGCGCTTGCTCGCGCACATCCTGGGGGGCAGCACGATCGCCTTCGCGACCATGCTGGCCAGTTTCCTGCTCGGCATTGCGCTGGGAAGCGCGATTGCCTCGCGTCTGGCTCGCAATCGCCGGATAGCGACCGCGGGTTTCGTGATCGCGCAACTCGCCACCGCCGCGCTGGCCTGGCTGGCCTTCCAGGCCGCGGAACTCCTCCCTGCGCTTGCCAGTTTCGTGGGGGCGACGGGGAACAATCCCTCACCGGGCATTCTGGTCGGTGGAGCGGTCCTGTTACCCTTTACACTCTGCATCGGCGCCACCTTCCCCTTCGCAGTGCGGATGCTCGCAGAACATGCGGATCAAGCTGCAACGTCCAGCGCCCGGGTCTACGCCTGGAACACCCTGGGCTCCATCGTGGGTTCGGTCGGAGCTGGCTTCGCGCTGTTGCCCCTGCTGGGGCTCGAGGGGACCCTGGCACTCTGCGTCGTGCTCAACTTCGGCTTGGCGGCTGCGGCGGCGCTCCTCGGAGCACCGCGACGCATCGCGCTGGCGGCGCTCGCCTGTCTCGCGGGAGTCGCGGTGCTGCTGTTTCCGCCGGATCCACCGGCTCGGATCTTGAGACACTCGGTGTTGCAGGGCGGCATCTTTCCAGGGAAGATCGAATACGTGGGTGTCGGACGCTCGGGCACCGTGGTCCTGATCCGACAAGGCGTGCGCTACCGGGTCGTCACAAACGGACTGCCGGAATCGGGGATCGCACGCGCGGAAGTCCCCCAAGCTCGCCGGTCGGAAGTGCGTTGGCTCTCCATGCTGCCGGTGCTGGAGCGCCCCGACATCAAGCGCGTACTGATCGTGGGCCTGGGCGGCGGCAACACGTTGGCAGGGGTCCCCTCCTCGGTCGAGGAGATCGACGTCATCGAACTGGAGCCCGAGGTCGTCGAGGCCAATCGGCAGGTACAAGATCGAAGTGACGGCGACCCTCTCGCGGATCCCCGGGTGAGGCTCTTGCTGGGTGACGCGCGCGGCGCCCTGACGCTCGCCGACACGAAGTACGACGCCATCATCTCGCAGCCCTCCCATCCCTGGACCTCCGGCGCCTCCCACCTCTACACCCGCGAGTTCTTCGAGCTCGCGCACTCCCGGCTACGGCCGGGGGGGGTGTTCGCCCAGTGGATCGGCCTGGGCTTCGTGGACGAGGCGCTGATGCGCAGTCTGCTCGCCACTCTGCTCGAGGTCTTCCCTCACCTCGAGGTTTTCCGGCCGATGTTGCCTGCCATCCTCTTCATGGGTTCCGATGAGCCCTTGGACATCATGAGCAGTGCCGAGCGGGCCATCGCCGCCGCACCGGAGAGCTTCGCGATCGACGGCATCTACCGGCTCGAAGACGTCGCCTCCTTCCTGATCCTCGACACCGCGGGCAGCCGGGCGTTGGCGGACGGCGCCTACATCAATACCGACGATCACAACCGCCTGGCGACCCGGCAGCTCTTGGAAAAATGGGAGCCGTCGAGTCCCTTCTTCGATGCTCAGGACCCGCTCCCCGCGCGCCTCGATCGCCTCGACACGTCGCTGCTCTCCCGGAGACTGTTCGCTACGGGGCAACGCGAGCGCCTGTCCCGACTGGCCGAAAAACTGCCGGAAAGCGAGCGGCAGATCGCGGCTGGCTGGCTGAAGTTCGACGCGGGCGGGAAGCGCAGCGCGAAGAAGCACTTCGAGAAAGCCCTGGAGATGGATCCGGACTCCCAAGGAGCCCGAGACGCCCTGTCCATTTTACAGCGATCGGACTTCGATCACGGGAACCTCGCTCCGCGCGTCTCCGCACTGATCGAGAGCGTTCGCGCCTCGAAGGAAAAGGACTTGGAGACCATCGCCGCACTCGATGACTCCCTGGCGCTCTGGCAACCCGGCGACCTGTTCTTCGACGAAGCGACCCGCGCGCGAATCAGCTGGCGTCTCCGGAGCGAGGATCCCGTGAGAGGAGCCGAGGCGGTCGAGATGATCGAGATCCTGGTGGCGCGCGGCCACAAGACGAACGTCTACCTGCTCCTCGCCCGAGCCGCTCGCCTCGCCGGTCGGACGGACCTCGCCTGGGCAGCGCTGGGAGAATACGTGACCCACCATAGAGGCTCTGTGACTCCCGCCGTCCGCCGGGAGGTGCGCTCCGTCAGCCGCTTGCTGCCGGATTCCCCCTACCGGGAAGCCGTGTCGGTCGCACTCGGCGCGTCTCGCATGTGAACGCGCTCGCACGAGGACCCGCCGAGCCGCGGCCCGAGCGCCGAGGCCACGCAGCGGACCGGCCCAAATCCCGCGAGTCGGTCAGCCCAACTCCAGGTTCGCGTACTTGAGGACCAGCGTCTTCATTCCCGCGCGCTCGAACTCCACCTTGAGCTTCTGCGAGGGTCCCGAACCGCTGCTCGACACCACCACGCCCGGCCCGAAGATCGGGTGACGCACCCGCAGACCCGGGGAAATTCCCCCTTCGCCGGGTTCCTCCTGGGAGTACGATGCGTCGTAGCGCAAGGTGCCGTCCGCCGGCGAGGCGGCCCGGCTTCCCCTGGCCTTCGCGCCGATGTGGGCGCTGACCTCGGCGGGGATCTCCTCGATGAAGCGGGAGGGCACCCCGTAGCTACGAGAGCCGAAACGCACGCGCTCCGCGGCGCTGCTGATCGTCAACTCCTGCATCGCACGCGTCATTCCCACGTAGCAAAGGCGCCGCTCCTCCTCGAGCCCAGCCTCGTCCCGGCTGCTGCTCGCGTGCGGGAAGATGCCCTCCTCCATTCCCGCCAGGAAGACGCAGGGATATTCGAGGCCCTTCGCGGTATGCACGGTCATCATGGAAACCTCGTCGCCGTGCCGGTCGTAGCTGTCGAGATCCGAAACCAGGGCCACCTGGTCGAGAAAGATCTCGACGGCGGGCCTCCCGTCGTCCCCGACCTCGGCGTTCGCGGAGGCGAAATCTTCCGCGGCGGCGAGCAACTCGCGCAGGTTCTCCATGCGCGCCTCCGCCTCGGGCCCGCCCACCTTCTCGAGAGCCGCCAGGTAACCGCTCTCATCGAGGGCGCGGCCGATCGCCCGGGCCGGCGCGTCGCCCTGCACTTCGGCGCGGAGTCTTTCGAGCATCGCGAGGAACTTGCGGATCTTCGGCGCCGCACGGGCACCGACCTCGCTCTCCGCGTAGCGCGCGAGGGCCTCGAGGAGCGACCCCCCACCCTCCCTGGCCAGCGCCTCGGCGCGCTGCAGCGTCGTCTTGCCGATGCCACGCGCTGGCTTGTTGACGACGCGGCGCAGCGCCGCCGCGTCCGCCGGGTTCACGATCAGACGCAGGTAGCCGAGGGCGTCCTTCACCTCGGCCCGGTCGTAGAAGCGAACGCCACCCACCACCACGTAGGGGACGTCGTACTTGAGGAGCTCTTCCTCGAAGAGCCGCGACTGGGCGTTGGTGCGGTAGAAGATCGCGCAGTCGCCCAACGCCAGACCCTGCTCGCGAACCCGGCTGAGGATGCCGCGCACCACGTAGGCGGCCTCGTCCCGATCGTCCTCGGCGTGGTAGATGCAGATCTTCTCACCGCCCTCCCGGTCGGTGAAGAGTTGCTTGCGCAGCCGCGCCACATTGTTCGCAACCACACCGCTGGCGCCGTCCAGGATGGGCTGGGTGGAACGATAGTTCCGCTCGAGCGTCACCACTTTCGAGTCCGGGTGATCACGCTCGAAGTCCAGGATGTTGCGCACGTCCGCCCCCCGCCAGGCGTAGATGCTCTGGTCGGGATCCCCCACGACGCAGAGATTCCCGTGCTCGCCCGCGAGCAGCTTGATGAGGTCGTACTGGACGCGATTGGTGTCCTGGTACTCGTCGATCAGGAGATACTGCCAGCGCCGCCGGTAGTGATCGAGCACCTGCGGGAAACCCTCGAAGAGATCCACCGTCCGGAGCAGCAGGTCGTTGAAATCCAGTGCGCTCGCCTCCGCGAGCAGGCGCTGGTAGGTGACATAGAGCTCCGCGCTGCTCTGCGCCTCGAAGTCCAGCGCGCCCGCGAGCGCCTCCCGGGGAGAGACACCGGCATTCTTCCACTGGTCGATCTGGTAGCGGAGGCGCCGGGGATCCGTCGTCTTCGGGGAGAGACCGTGGCGCGACAGGGCGTCCTTGATGACACCCAGCGTATCGCTGTCGTCGTAGATCACGAAACCGCGTGAAAAGCCCAGGTGTCCGATGTCCCGGCGCAGGATTCGCACGCAGGCCGAATGGAAGGTGGTGAGCCAGATGGCGCGCGCTTCCTCGCCCAGGATCTTCGCGACGCGCTCCCTCATCTCCCCCGCCGCCTTGTTGGTGAAGGTCACCGCGAGGATCGACTCGGGTGCGATCCCGCAGACGCCCACCAGCCAGGCGATGCGCTGGGTAAGCACTCGGGTCTTGCCGGAGCCCGCACCCGCGAGCACCAGCAGCGGCCCCTCGGTGCACTGCACCGCCGCGCACTGCTCGGGATTCAGACCCTCGAGGATGGAATCGGCGAGCAACGGCCCTCTCCGCGCGCGGGTTCGGTGCGAATTCCCAGGGTAGGGGCTCCGCGGAAAGCGCTCAACGCCACCCCGCGGCTCACTCTCCGAAGCAGACGCCTCGGACTCGAAGGGATAGACTCCGACGATCAGCCACGGGGATCCCCATGCAGCGAACCGTTTTCAGGAACGTGAATCTCCTCGACGGCAACCAGCCGGCGCGTCCGGGGACGAGCGTGGTCGTCGAGGGACCGAGCATCCGGGAGATCGCCGAAGACGCCGCGTTGAAGAGCCGCCCGGACGACCGCGTTGTCGACCTCGCCGGTCGCACGCTGATGCCGGGGCTCTGGTCCTCCCACTTCCACACCATCTTTTCGGACTGGGCACCCGCCCAGGCCCCCATGCTCGGTCTCGAAGCGCAACCCGGATTCATGGCCCTGGTGGGCCAGGACAACGTGAGACGAGCGCTCGATTCCGGCTTCACGAGCCTGATCTGCTCGAGCAGCGCCTACAACATCGACCACGCCCTCAAGGTGGCCATCCACCGGGGGCTCACCCCGGGGCCCAGGCTCTTCGCCTGCACCCGCGAGTTGATGACTCCCGGCGACCAGCCGGACGGCTCCAACTCCTCGTGGTACATGGAGATCGGCAACCACGGGATCGTTCGCCGGTGCAGCGGCCCGGAGGGCTTCCGGCACGCCGTACGCGAGGAACTGGGTCGCGGTGCCGACATCGCCAAGGTGTCCGCCAGCGCCGGGCACGGCGTGGGCCCCGCCGACGAGATCGAGTCGCTGAGCTTCGAGGAGCTCCGCGCCGCTGCCGACGCCGCCCACGGCCGAGGCAAGAAACTGCGCGCCCACACCGCCTCGAAACGCTCCATCCTCGACTGCGCGCGCGCCGGTGTCGACATCATCGACCACGCCGACCGCCTGGACGAAGAGGGCATCGAGGCGATCCTGGCCGCGGATCTCAGCCTGGCCCCCACGCTGCTCTTCTCCACCCGCTTCCTGGCCTTTCTCCAGGGTCTGCTCGACCAGGGAATCGACCTCGGCGCGCAAGGCCACCTCGTCGAGTCCCGCGAGGAATTCCAGGCCCGCATCGACGGCGGCCGCGCAGACTTCGAGAACATGTGCGAGGTGCTCCCCGAGGCGAACCGGGCCGGGCTCCGACTGCTGGTGGGGGATGATTACGGGGTCATCAGCATCCCCCACGGCGACTACTCGGCGGAGTTCGAACTCTACGTCGACAAGCTGGGCATTCCCGCCCTGGACGTGATCCGCTGGGCTACCCGGAACGCGGCAGAGACCATGAACGTCTACGCGGAGACGGGCAGCGTGGAGGTCGGTAAACTCGCGGATCTCATCGTGATCGACGGTGACCCCACACGCGACATCTCCCTGCTCGGGAATCCCGAAGCCACCGTCGCGATCCTGCAGAAGGGAATCTTCTACAAGGACGCCCTGGGCGCGGGGGCCGCTGCCTGAGGCACGCGCTTCCAGCCGGGTGGGCGGGTTCCGCTACTCGACGGTGACGCTCTTCGCGAGGTTCCTGGGCTGGTCGATGTCGGTTCCCTTCAGCACCGCCACGTGGTAGGCGAGCAGCTGCAGGGGCACCGTCGCGAGCACCGCGCTCAACTCTTCGCCGACGTCGGGGATGTAGATCACCTCGCTGCACTTCTCCGCGATCTCACGGTCCCCCTCGCTCGCGATGGCGATCACCACGCCTTCCCGGGAGCGCACCTGTTCGAGGTTCGAGAGCACCTTGTCGTACACGGAGCTGCGATTGGCGATGATCAGCACCGGCATGTCCTCGTCGATGAGCGCGATGGGGCCGTGTTTCATCTCCCCCGCCGCGTAGCCCTCGGCGTGGATATAGGAGATCTCCTTCAGCTTGAGGGCGCCCTCGAGAGCAATCGGATACATGATGCCGCGGCCCAGGAAGAGGAAATTCCGGGAGTGGAAGAACTTCTGGGCAATGCGACGGATTTCCGCGTCCAGGGCGAGTACTTCCTCGACCCTGCGCGGCAGCTCTTGGAGCGCGCGGATACGGCTCTCCACCTCCTCGGGCGCCAGCAAGCCACGGGAGACCCCCAACTGAAGGGCCAGCAGGTAGTGGGCGACGATCTGGGTGGTGAAGGCCTTGGTGGAGGCCACGCCGATCTCCGGACCCGCATGTGTATAGAGCACGTCATCGCTCTCGCGCGCGATCGTGGAATCGCGAACGTTGCAGATGGAGAGCACCCGCGACCCCGACCGCTTCGCCTCGCGCAACGCAGCGAGCGTGTCCGCCGTCTCTCCGGACTGGGAGACCGGGATCGTGATGACCCCGGAATCGAGAATCGGCTGCCGATACCGGAACTCGCTGGCGAGATCCACTTCCACGGGTAGCCGAGCGAAGCGTTCGTAGAAATACTTCCCCACCAGGCAGGAGTAGTAGGCAGTTCCACAGGCCACCAGGCACAGCCGATCGAGCTTCGAAACGGCCTCCCTCGAGAACTCGGTGAACTCCAGTCCGAGATCCAGAAAACCTTCCGAGATCCGCGTGCCCAGGGTGTCGACGATGGCGCGGGGCTGCTCGAAGATCTCCTTCTGCATGAAGCGGTCGTAACCGCCCTTCTCCGCGGAGACCGGATCCCATTGGATGGGCCTGACTTCCCGATCCACCGGTCGCCCGTCCGCGGCGATCACCTGCGCACCCTCCGTGGAGAGGACCGCGTATTCCCCGTCCTCGATGAACATCATCTGGCGCGTGTAGGGCAGGATCGCGGGAATGTCGCTGGCCAGGAAGGTCTCTCCCTCGCCGATGCCCAGGATGATGGGACTGCCCCCGTTCTTGGCAGCTACCAGTGTCTCCGGCGCCGTTTCGCAGAGTGCCGCAAACGCGTAGGAACCTTGCATGCGCGTGCAGGCCGAGCGCACGGCGGCCAACAGGTCCTCACCCGCCTCCACGCCGACATCGATCAGGTGGGCGATCAGTTCGGTGTCGGTCTCCGAGAGAATCTCGCGTCCCCCCGCCTCCAGCTCCGCGCGCAGTTCCCGGTAGTTCTCGACGATGCCGTTGTGCACGATGGCGACACGGCCCGCGCGGTGCGGATGGGCATTGCGCTCCGACGGCTTCCCGTGGGTGGCCCAGCGGGTGTGCCCGATTCCGCTGCTGCCGGGGAGCGGCGTCCCCCGAAGTACCCCCTCGAGGGCCGCGAGTTTGCCGAGCGCCCGACTGACGCGGATCTCACCTTCGTGGAAGATCGCAACACCCGCCGAGTCGTAGCCCCGGTACTCCAGGCGGCGCAGACCATCCACCAGCACGTCGACGGCGTCCTTGTCGCGCCCCACGTATCCGACGATTCCACACATCTTCGTCTCTCCCCGGAACTCGCAGGCAGCCAGTCAGCTGCGTCGTCGTCCTCGCCTGGACACCCAGCCCTCGATGTTTCGCTGCGGCGCACGGGCCACCGCCAGCGCATCCGAGGGAACCGTCTGCGTGATGGTGCTGCCCGCCGCCACGTAGGAATCTGCCTCCACCACCACNGGGGCGATGAGGTTGACATTGCATCCCACGAAGGCCCGGTCTCCCACCTGGCAACGGTGTTTTTCCGCTCCGTCGTAGTTGACCACCACGGAGCCACAGCCGAAGCTCGCGCCCTGCCCGACGTCGGCGTCCCCGATATAGGAGAGATGATCGGCCTTGGTGCCTTCGCCGAGGGTGCTGTTCTTGACCTCCACGAAGTTCCCGATCCTGCAGCCGTCTCCGATCACGCAGTCCGGCCGAAGGTGTGCGTTGGGCCCGATCTGGACGTCGTCACCCACCCGACTGGACTCGATGGTGCATCCGGGCTTCAGGTGCACGCCTTCCCCGAGCTTGGAATCGCCCTGGATCGTGCAACCGGCTTCGATGACCGTATCGCGCCCCACCCGGACACCCGAATCGATGTAGGTATTGGCGGGGTCGACGATGGTGACGCCCTCCTCCATCAGCCGCTCCAGGATGCGGCGCTGGAGCACGCCGGTGGCCCGGGCGAGTTCCTGCCGGGAGTTCACGCCCAGCGCTTCCTCGGCGTCGGAGATCCGCAGTGCCTCCACGCGACAGCCTTCGCGCACCGCCAGCTCGACGATGTCCGTGAGGTAGATTTCGCCCTGGGCGTTCTGGCCATCGACCTGGGCGAGGAGCTTCCAAAGCAGATCCGCCCCGAGTAGGTACACGCCGGTGTTGCGCTCGCGCACCTCCAATTGCTCGGGGGTGGCGTCCGTGGCCTCCACGATGCGCTCGATCTCACCCGACGCAGCGCGGATCACGATACCCGGAACATCCACTTCGGCCGAGAGCAGCACCAGGTCCGCCCCGCTCTGCTGCCGGTGGGCGGCCAGCGCCGCCAGGGTCTTCCCCTGCAGCAGCGGCGTATCGCCGTAGAGGACCAACACCTCCCCCGAGAAGTCCGCCAGGGCTTCGCGGCACTGCAGGACCGCGTGGCCCGTGCCGCGCGCTTCCGGCTGCACGACGAATTCCGCGCGCCCCTCGAAGGCGCCGCGCAGCGCGTCGGCCTCGGGAGCCACCACTACGCACAGGCGCCCAGCTCCCAGGCTCTCCGCGGCCTGCAGGGGGTACTCGAGCATGGGCAATCCGCAGATGGGGTGCAGGACCTTGGGGAGGCGGGACTTCATGCGCGTTCCCTGCCCCGCGGCGAGGACGAGCGCCACGAGATCCGTGATCCTCTCCATGCAGCTTCCTTTCGGCGGGATGGAACGCGAGTCTGACCAAGACGGTACCGAGCCCGGAGCCACTGCGGAAGCGACCGTGGCCAATGTACTACACTTAAACGCCCCTAGGCGTCCGCCTGCGCTTCCGCGCTAGCCTCCCCCCCGCACCTCCCCGGAGGCCCCCATCGGAATCTTCGGCAACACCCACGGGCTGAAGGCCAGTCAGCTGCGGCAGCTGGAGCGCCTGACCCGGCGGCGTCTTCCCGCCGAGCGTCTCGTCACCCAGGAACTCGCCCGGGAGCTGTGCGGCTGGACGCACGAGAGCGGCCGACAGGTAGGTGTGCTGGTGGATCGTCGCGGCTCCGTGACCCACGTGATGGTGGGCGACGCCCAGGGCATCGAGATGCCGGACTGGGGCCGCATCCGCGCGGGCCGAGGCCGCTTGCGCGGCTTCCGCTGCATCCACAGCCACGTGGGCGACCAGCCTCTCAATCGGGATGACCTCACCGACCTCGCGGTACTGCGCCTCGACGCCATGGTGGCCCTCACCACGGATACAGAGGGCCTGCCCGGGCTCGCGCACACGGCCGTCCTGCAACCGGCCCGCGAGGGAGAGGATGGAATCGAACAGCTGGAGTCCCTGCCCCCCTCCCAGTTGGACTTCGATTTCCGGGATTGGATCCGCGCCCGGGAGGAGGAGTTCGCGCGTCAGGATCGCGGCCGTGAGGTCGTCGAGGGTGAGCGCGCCATTCTCGTTTCGGTGACGGCGGGCCGCAGCCGCAGCGAGACCGATGAGCAGATCCTGGAACTCGAAGAACTGGCACGCTCGGCCGAGGTGCACGTGGTAGACGTGCTGACCCAGCGGCGCGCGCGGATCGATCCACGCTTCCTGGTGGGCTCTGGACGCCTCCAGGACCTGGTGATTCGCGCCTTCCAGAGCGACGTCGACCTGGTGATCTTCGACCAGAACCTGAGCGCCGTGCAGGCGCGAAACCTGGCCGAGCGCCTCGAGCTGCGGGTCATCGACCGCACCCAGCTGATCCTCGACATCTTCGCCCAACGCGCCTCCACGCGAGACGGCAAGCTCCAGGTTGAGCTCGCCCAGCTCCGCTACCGCCTGCCCCGGCTCGCCCAGCGGGGCGAAATCTCGCTGTCCCGGCTGGCGGGCGGCATCGGGGGCCGCGGGCCCGGCGAGACCAAGCTCGAGGTAGATCGCCGCCGNGTTCGGGATCGCATCAGCCGCCTGGAGCGAGAACTCGACAAATTGCGGGGCCAGCGCGANTCCCGTCGCAAACAGCGCAATCGGCGCGGCGTGCCCGTGCTTTCCATCGTGGGCTACACGAACGCGGGGAAAAGCACCCTGTTGCGCAGTCTCACCCGCACCAAGGTCACGGTGGAGGATCGCATGTTCGCCACCCTGGACCCGACGTCGCGAAGGCTGCGCGTTCCCCGTGACCGCGAGGTGGTCATCACGGACACGGTGGGCTTCATCCGAGATCTTCCCCAGGATCTGGTAGCGGCCTTCCACGCCACCCTGGAAGAGCTCGAGCACGCGGACCTGCTGCTCCACGTGGTCGACGCAGCCGAAAGCGACTTCGAGCGTCGCATCGAGATCGTGCGGGAGGTCCTGGCGAAAATCGGTGTGGCCGCGACCCCGGAACTGCTGGTCTTCAACCAGATCGACCGATTGCCGAGCGGGGTGGGCGCTGCGATCGCCAAGCGCCACCGCGGCGTGGCGATCTCGGCCCTGCATCGCAGGGGGCTCGACGAACTGGTCGAACGCGCGCAAATTCTAATCTTCGACGGGGAACGCGGAGCGGCGAACGCGCAGGAGAAACGCGCCGCCGAGCAGGGAGGAAGACGATGACGGGGCGTGCCAGGATCACGGGAACCGGGATGTATGTCCCCGACCGCGTGGTCGACAACGACGACCTCGCGCAGCTCATGGACACCACCGACGAGTGGATCCACAAGCGGACCGGGATCCGGAGCCGGCGCTACATCGAG
>JABSQX010000309.1 GCA_013215615.1 Myxococcales bacterium
ATCTTTGGGGACGAGACGCGCCTCCTGAGCGCTCGCCCCGAGAAGCTCGCCGAGGGTCGGGTGGAGGGCAGCCTGGAGCTCCCCCGCGGACTGGAGGTGGAGGAGTTTCGGGCCGAGGGCGCGCGGCTCGTCCTGCTGGGCCGGCGCGGCGTACTCTGGGTGGACGTGGAGGATCCCGCGCGGCCCAGGCTGGCTGCGCGTATCGACGCACGGGAATCCGGGCGCGTGTCGGACGCTGCAGACTTCGGGAACCGGCTCTTGCTGCTGGGAGATCGGGGGCTTCAGGTCGCCGACGCCGCGGACGAGCGGCTCGCGGAGTCGCTGGACGTGCGGGCACGTCGCCGCTTCAGCATCTGGGGGCGGCATGCGGCGTTGGTGGGCGACGGCCTGCTGCAGGTCGTAGATCTGACACCCTTCCTCGCGGCCTACGAAGTCGCGGAAACGCCGCTTTCGTCTCAGCGCGTGGATTCGAGCAGGTAGATGGCGAGATCCCTGCGCGAAACGGCGTCGAGATCGTAGGCGGGCATGGGAGGCGTGGGGGCCTCTAGGAAGTCCGCGATCTCTTCGACCTCCCGTCCCCGCAGTCGCTCCTCCAGCGGGATTGCGATGGTTCCAGCATCGGCGCGGGCGACATCGTGGCAGCCGTAGCAGGCGAGGCCTTCGTAGAGTTCGAGCCCCCGAGCCTGGGCGCGCTCGCGTGATGCGTTCGCGGGTTTGGAATCCGGCGGCCGGGGTACGCGCGCGGCGGAGGGGACAGGAGGCACGGAGGGCGCGCTCGGGAGGTCGCCCTCCACGATGCGATAGATGGCATGCGCGTAGTCGTCGGAGACGTAGAAGGCCCCGTCCGGGCCCACCGCCACGTCGACCGGGCGGCCGATCACCTTCTCGTCGTCCTCGAAGCCCACGGCGAAATCGCGTTCCTCGATCTCTCCGCTTTCGCCCCAGTGCAGCGAGACCAGCTTGTAGCCGTCCTTGCGCGTTCGGTTCCAGGAGCCGTGGAGGGCTACCAGGGCCGCGCCCCGATAAGCGGCGGGCGCCGCTTCCTCGCGCACGAACGCGATTCCCAGCGGTGCGTTGTGCGCGCGGAAGTCGTGTTCGGGGGGAATAGACTCCCGGATCTCACGCTCGTGTCCCTCGCCGAAGTCGGGGTCGGGGACGCGGTCGCCATTCGAATGGGGCCAGCCGTAGAAGCCGCCGGCGACCACCCGGTTGAGTTCGCAGGGGGGGAAGTCGTCACCCAGCAGATCCCGGCCGTTATCGGTGGCGTAGAGGTCGCCGGTCTCGGGCCGCCAGTCGAAGCCCACGGCGTTGCGCAAGCCGCTCGCGAAGATCTCCTCGCCGCTGCCATCGAGTTGGTAGCGGAGGATGGCGGCGCGGCGCGGATCCTCTTCTTCGCAGACGTTGCAGCTGGAGCCGATGGAGACGTAGAGGAAGCCGTCTGGGCCGACGCGAAGCGTTCGCGTCCAGTGGTTCCCACCGCTCGGCAGTCCTTCTACGAGCCGCCGATAGCTCCCACGGGTTTCTCCCGTAGACGCATCGAAGCGAATGCGTCCCACCGCGCTCC
>JABSQX010000310.1 GCA_013215615.1 Myxococcales bacterium
CTGGTGAGCGCATTGCTCGACGCTGAGATCGACGGCGAGCGACTGAGCGACCCTGAGATCCAGGGCTTCTGCTACCAGCTCATCGTGGCGGGCAACGACACCACTACGAGCCTGATCGGCAACGGCGTGGCCCTGCTCGCCGAGCACCCCGAGCAGCGCGCGCTGCTGGCCCGGGAGCCCGAGCGCATCCCCGCCGCGGTGGAGGAGATGCTGCGCTTCGAGTCGCCCGCCCAGGCCCTGCCGCGCAGCGCCGCGCGGGAGTTGGAGATGCACGGCCAGCGCATCCCGGAGGGCGCCCGGGTGTTGCTGGTGTGGGCCTCGGCGAACCGCGACGAGCGCGAGTTCGAAGACCCGGAGCGCTTCGACGTGCGGCGCAAGATGAAGCGCCACCTGGCCCTGGGCCACGGCATCCACTTCTGCCTGGGGGCCTCGCTAGCGCGCCTCGAAGCCCGGGTGGCCTTCGAGGAACTGCTGGCCCGCATCCCCGACTACACGATCGAGGAAGAGCCCAGCTGGATCCCCTCGCGCTGGGCACGCGCGCATCCCACGCTGCAGTTCCGCTTCGATGCAGCCGCCTAGGAGCGGGGTCGCGACCTGCGAACTCCTGCCGGAATGCTTCCCGGCGGGAGTTCGCGAAAGTCATAGGACCTTTCAGCGAGCGGCGCTGGGCCGGTACGTGTCACCCGGGAGGTACATCTCACCGGGGGGGAGCATGTCACCCGGCACTGTGAGCACCGCCGCGGAAAAGGGCGGGTCCACGGGGTCGCAGCTGCTGCGGGAATCCACCCGCCAGCTGCCGTCGCGGCACTCGTAGAGGTGCCCGTCGGCGTGGCAGCTGACGGCACCGCGACTCGACGGAATGCCCTCGCGCAGGCAGGTCCCCGCCGCGGTGTCCTGCGAGACCAGGAAGTAGGGGTTGATGACGGAAGCGGCATCGGGGCCTTCGGGCGTCACGGGGTCACCTCGATCGATCGCGACGACCACGTAGTAGGGGTTGATGACGGCTCGCGCGTCGGGTCCCTGGGCGCTGGCCGTCCCCGGCAGGAGGTTGCTGGTGAGGGCGATGAGGGTGGCGAAGAGGATGCTGCGGAACATTGCGTTTTCTCCTTGTTATGAGCCCGCTTGCGGCGGCGCTTCAGGGTGGTGAGCAAGGAGTCGTCGCGGGCCACCGAAATGGATCAGGCGGCCCCCAGGGGCCGCTCAGGGCTCCGCGTTGGCGGGTCGGCTGCGGGAGAGATGGGCGCCCGCGTCTGCGAGCACGAACTGGCCGGTCACGCAGCGGGCCAGGTCCGAGGCCAGGAAGACCGCCATGCGGCCCAGTTCCTCGGGCTCGGTCATGCGCCGCAGCGGGTTCGAGCTGCGGATGGCTTCCACGTGGGCCTCGCTGAAGGTCTCCCGAACCCGCTCGGTGAGGGTGGTGCCGGGCGCCATGGCGACCACCCGGATGCCCTGGGGGCCCAGTTCGGCGGCCATGGACTGGGTGAGGTGGTTGATGCCCGCCTTGGCGGCCC